>NZ_JAVREN010000007.1:0-200834 GCF_031845405.1 Streptomyces boetiae | reverse complement strand
GCGGAGGCACCCGCCGCAGGGCCACCGGCGGAGGGCGTCGCGCCGTCGTGAACGCCCGGTCCGGCGGGGCGAATCGCGACAGCTCCGCCGGAGGCCGCTTCGGCAGGGCCCGGGGCTGCGGGCGCGGAGGCACCCGCCGCAGGGCCACCGGCGGAGGGCGTCGCGCCGTCGTGAACGCCCGGTCCGGCGGGGCGAATCGCGACAGCTCCGCCGGAGGCCGCTTCGGCAGGGCCCGGGGCTGCGGGCGCGGAGGCACCCGCCGCAGGGCCACCGGCGGAGGGCGTCGCGCCGTCGTGAACGCCCGGTCCGGCGGGGCGAATCGCGACAGCTCCGCCGGAGGCCGCTTCGGCAGGGCCCGGGGCTGCGGGCGCGGGGGCGCCGACCGGCGGCCCGGCAGGGGCGGGTGTCGCACCGTCGCGCACGCCCCCGCCGGGGGGCGACCCGGCCGTAGCGGCCGGGGCGGCGCCGCCGGTGGCGGGCGTCGCGCCGCCGCGAGGCGACCCGGCGGGGACCGCACTCGTGGCGGCGGCCGGAGGCGTGGTGCGGGCCGCGCGGAGCTCGGTGATGCGGCGGTGGAGGAGGTCGATCAGGCCGGCGGCGGTGACGGGGCCGTGGGAGAGCTGCATGACGGAGAGGAGCTGGGGAACTGCGGCCACGACGTCCGCGACGGCGGAGGGGTCGGCGTCGGCGGGGGCGGGCCGGGTGAGGGACCAGGCGTCGAACAGGGCCAGCCAGCCCCGCAGCGCGGCCGTGTCGTCGCGGTCCCAGGCGCGCAGGCGCCAGCCGGCCCGGACGCCGCCGCCGTCGGGGCCCGGCTCGATGAGGCCGGCCAGGCGGGCGCGCCCCCAGTGGTCGCGGACCTGGCTGATGGTCATCCCGAGGTCGGAGGCCGCCTGCACGGGCACCGCCTCGGGCGAGGCACCGGTGCGCTGGGCCCAGCGGGCGAGGCTGACCGCGCCGGCGAGCTGGGCGCGGGCATGGCGGGCGAGCTCGCCCTGTGGGGCGATGCCCCGGGGTGGGGCGGGGGCACGTCGCCCCGGGTGGCTCCGCCGGGCGGCGGCGGCGCGCTGGAGGGGGGCCTGCTGGACAAGTCGCAACCGGGGCTCACGCGGAGTTCGGGACGTCACGTGAGCAGTTTCACCGCTCCGGCCGGGAAAGCCCAAACTACCGCTGCGACAGGCTCACATGAGCGGCGTCAGGAAGCGGCGCAGGCGCTCCTCGTAGGCGGCCGGATCGGCGTTCCACATCGCGGCGTGCTCGGCGCGCGGGATGACGTGGAGGGTGACGTGCGCGGGCTGCCGGGCGGCCAGCTCGCGGGAGGCGCGCCAGGGCGCCACCGTGTCGTCCGGCCCGTGCAGGATCAGGACGGGCAGGGCGGGCCCGGGGGCGGCGAGCGCGGCCTCGCCCAGCGGGCGCTCGTCCCCGCCGAGGAGGCCGTCGCCGTCGTCCGCACGGACCGCGAGCGGCAGCAGCGCCCCGGGCACGCCGCGGCGCAGCGCCAGGGCGCGCAGCGTCTCGGCGGGCTCCAGGACGGGCGAGTCGAGGACCAGCCCGGCCAGGCGGTCGCGCAGGCCGGAGCGGGCGGCGGTGCGCAGGGCCATCGCGGCGCCGGAGGACCAGCCGTAGAGAACGACCCGCCGGGCGCCGTACTCGACGGCGTAGCGCACGGCGGCCTCGGCGTCGGGCCAGGCGCCGGGGCCCAGGCGGTCGGCGCGGTCGTGCGGCGCGGGGGCGCCGGGATCGCCGCGGTAGGCGGGGATGAGCACCGGGAAGTGGTGGTGGTGCAGGAAGGGCAGGAGGTTGAGGGGGTGCGCGCGGGTGGTGCCCAGGCCGTGCAGGGCGATCACCCAGGTGTCGCGCGAGCCGGCCACGAACCAGGCGGGCAGCGGGCCCTCCTCGCCGGGGACGTAGACCTCGGTGTGCGCGATGCCGAGGGCGGAGAGCGGGTCGCCCCGGTGCAGCTCGGGGGTGAGGACGACGGTGGTGCCGGGGCTCAGCCGCCCCTCGGTGACCCGCTCCAGGCGCCGCACGACGCTGTCGGGCCCGCTGGGCTCGTCCAGCAGGGGGCCGACGACCGCGTGGCAGGAGGGGCCGGCCAGGCCGAAGGTGCCGGGCCGCAGCGTGGCCGGGGTGCGGGTGAGCACGATGCGGCCGGCGGCCGTGGAGTGCACGGTGACCCGGCCCCCGGCGAACCCGGCGGGCCGCCCGGCCCGGGGCGTGGCCAGCGCGGCCCCGCGGGCCCACCTTCCGGCCGCGACCGCGCCCACCGCGGCCCCGGCTCCCAGCACTGTGGTGACGGCAACGGCCGCCGTGATCCGCCGACGCATGTCCTCCAGCATGGTGCCCCTCGCGCCGGCCCGCCATCGGGGACGCCCCGGGCCGGACCCGCGTTCCTCCCGGGCGTGCGCCCCCCAGCGCGCGGCCCGGGCCGGGGGCGCCCTCGTCAGGGCTGCCTGTAGGTGCCCAGCCGCTCGGTGGCGGCGGCGATCTGCTCGGGGCTCAGCAGGGCGGGGGCGCGGCCGGGGACGGAGGAGGCCGCGAGCCAGAGGCGGCACAGCCACTCCAGCTGGGCGGTGTGCTCGAACGCCTGCCGCAGGCCCGCGGCGTGGACCAGCGTCCCGTGGTTGCGCAGCAGGCACCCCGTGCGCTCGCGCAGGGCGGTCAGGGCGTGGGCGGCCAGCTCCTGGGACCCGTAGGGGGCGTAGTCCGCGACCCGGACGGGGCCGCCGAAGAGGCCGGTCAGGTAGTGGATCGGGGGCAGCTCGTCCACGAGGGTGGAGACGGCCGTGGCGTGGACGGCGTGGGTGTGGACCACGGCCCGCGCCCCGGTGGAGCGGTAGACGGCCAGGTGCAGGGGCAGCTCGCTGGTGGGGGCGAGCGTTCCGGCCAGGCGGCGCCCGTCGAGGCCGACGGCGAGGAGGTCGGCCGGGCCCAGGTCCTCGTAGGGGACGGCGGTGGGTGTGACGAGGACGGCGTCGCCGACGCGGACGGAGAGGTTGCCCGAGGTTCCGACGACCAGGCCGTCGGCGGCGGTGCGGCGGGCCCAGGCGATCAGTTCGCGCCAGGCTCCTTCCCATACGGGGCGGGATGTGACAGCTTCTGGCCGCTGCGAGTTCATCTCAAGTTCACCTATTCACCTTACGTTAACGCCGCTTGGCCCTTTCCAGTCGTCCCGCCGAACGATTGCCGGTACATGGAACACATCACGCTGCTGATCGCGATCGTGATCATCACAGCCCTTGCGTTCGACTTCACCAATGGCTTTCACGACACGGCCAACGCCATGGCCACCACCATCTCGACCGGGGCCATGAAGCCCCGCGCGGCGGTCGCCATGTCGGCGGCGCTGAACCTGCTCGGCGCGTTCCTCTCCGTCGAGGTCGCCCGGACCATATCCGGCGGCATCATCGACGAGGAGGCGGGGGTCAGACCCGAGGTCATCTTCGCGGGGCTGGTCGGCGCCATCCTCTGGAACCTCCTGACCTGGCTGGCTGGCCTGCCCTCCAGCTCCTCGCACGCCCTGTTCGGCGGCCTGATCGGCGCGACGCTGGCCTCGGTCGGCACCGGCGCGGTCAACGGCGACGCCGTCGTCACCAAGGTCGTCATCCCCGCGGTGGCCGCGCCCCTGGTGGCGGGCGTCGCGGCGGTGCTGGCCACCCGCCTGACCTACCGGCTCACCCGGGACGTCGCGGACCGGCCCGGGACCGCCCGCGGCTACCGCACCGGCCAGATCGCCTCGGCGGCGCTGGTCTCCCTGGCCCACGGCACGAACGACGCGCAGAAGACGATGGGCGTGATGACCCTGGCCCTGGTCACCGGCGGCGCCCTGGCCCCCGGCTCCGACCCGCCGATGTGGGTCATCGCCTCCGCCGGCGTGGCGATCGCGCTGGGCACCTATCTGGGCGGCTGGCGGATCATCCGCACGATGGGCTCGGGCCTGACCGACATCCGGCCGCCGCAGGGCTTCGCGGCGCAGTCGAGCGCGGCGACCACGATCCTGGCCTCCTCGCACATGGGCTTCGCGCTGTCCACCACCCAGGTCTGCTCGGGCGCCGTGATGGGCTCGGGCCTGGGCCGCAAGGGCGGCGTGGTGCGCTGGTCCACGGCGCGGCGGATGGTCGCCGCCTGGGCGCTGACCCTCCCGGCCGCGGGCGCGATCGGCGCGGTGGCCGCGCTGATCGCCGAGCGCGGCGACCTGGGCGTGGCGCTGGTCGCGGTGCTCCTGGTGGGCGCGAGCGCGGCGATCTGGGCCCGCTCCCGGCGCCGTCCGGTGGACCACTCGAATGTGAACGACACGACCGACGGCACGACCGATGACACGATCGAGGTGAACGACCGCGGTGACGGGCCGCCCGCGCCCGTCGTCACCCCCGTCCCGGTCCGCGCGGCCGGCGCCGGGACCGAGGCGGAGGTGACCGCGTGAACGTCGACTGGGCCGTCCTGGGCCAAGTGATCCTGGTCTCCGTGCTGATGACCACGGCCGTGGTGGGCCTGTTCTCCCTCGGCATCCGCGCCGGCGCCGGCGGCGGCCGGGCCGCGGAGGGCACGCCCGGGACCAACGCCGCGACCCGCGCGGCCGGTTACCTCTGCTTCGCGCTGTGCGCCGCGGCCGTGGCCTACGGCATCTGGATCATCGCCACCTAGCCGCGGCGGCCTCCGGAAGCCGCGGCACCCGGGCGGCAGCGGCGCGGCTTGCGCCGAACCGCCAGCGCCCGTCGGCCGGGCGTCCGGCGACCCGGTGGCGGCAGCAGCCGCGTTCCGCGCCGCCGGAGCGACTGCCGCCGCACCACGGGCGCGCCCTCGCGGTGGCCGCCGCCGCGACCGGCGGGAAACGGCCGCGCGCCATTCGGGCGTTGACGCGCGCCACCGTGGCGGTCCGGCGCGGCGGGCCCCGACACATGAGGGACGGATCACGTAACGCACGGTTGACGGAGCTTCCGGGGCATGGTGGACTCAACGCTGCCAAACGGCGGCAGGAGAGGAAGCCGGTGCGAATCCGGCGCGGTCCCGCCACTGTCACCGGGGAGTGCTCCCCCACCGTGCGTCACGGCCCCGCGAGGGGCTGGAAGGCCGGGGGAAGCGCCGATCCGGGAGCCAGGAGACTCTCACCGCCGGTCACGTCGAACGCAGGGCGCGGACCCTGAGTGAGGACATACGCCATGCCCGGCCCCCGCAGCGGCCCCCTGCCCACAGCCCTGTCCCCGCGAGGTTCCGCCACGGGCCGCTGACGACCCGATGCGCGCCTCCTCCCCCCGCCTCGCCGCGGCCACCGCCGCCGGTCTGCTCCTGGGTTACCTCGGCGACGTGCTGGCCGGCGACCCCCGACGCGGCCACCCCGTGGCCGCGTTCGGCCGCGCCGCCGCCGCGCTGGAGCGCCGCCTGTGGCGCGACCACCGCGCCGCCGGCGCCCTGCACGCCGCGCTGTGCGCGGCCGGGGCCGCCGCCCCCGCGCTGCTCGCCGCCCGCACCCGCCCCGGCCGTTCCGCCGCGGGCCGCGCCGCCGTCACCGCCGCCCTGGCCTGGGCCGCGCTCGGCGGCACCGGCCTGGCCCGCGAGGCGCGGGCCGTGCGCGACGCCCTCGCCGCCGGAGACCTGGACCGCGCCCGCGCCCTGCTCCCCCGCCTGTGCGGCCGGGACCCCCAGGCCCTGGACGGCCCCGGGCTGGCGCGCGCCGTCGTGGAGTCGGTGGCCGAGAACACCTCCGACGCCGTGGTCGGCGCCCTGGTCTGGGGCGCCGCGGCCGGGCCGTCCGGCCTGGCGGCCTTCCGCGCCGTCAACACCCTGGACGCGATGGTCGGTCACCGCTCCCCGCGCTACCTGCGGTTCGGCTGGGCAGCGGCCCGCCTGGACGACCTGGCCGGCTGGCCCGGCGCCCGCCTGACCGCCGCCCTGGCCACCGCCGCGGGCGGCGACCCGCGCGGCGCCGCCCGCGCCTGGCGCGAGGACGCCCGCCGCCACCCCAGCCCCAACGCGGGCCCCGTGGAGGCCGCGTTCGCCGGGGCCCTCGGGCTGCGCCTGGGCGGCACCCTCTCCTACGGCGGCCGGGTCGAGCACCGCCCGGTCCTCAACTCCCCCGGCCGTGCCGCGGACTGGGCCGACATCGACCGCGCGGTGCGGCTCTCCCGCCGGGTCGGCGCCCTGGCCCTGGCGCTGGCCGCCGCCGCGGCGTACGCCGGGAGGCGCGCGTGAACGGCCGGGGCGGAGGCGCGCTGCTGGTGGCCGGGACCACCTCCGACGCCGGCAAGAGCGTGGTGACCGCCGGTATCTGCCGCTGGCTGGCCCGCCAGGGCTGGAAGGTGGCGCCCTTCAAGGCGCAGAACATGTCGCTCAACTCCTTCGTCACCCGCGAGGGCGCCGAGATCGGCCGCGCCCAGGCGATGCAGGCCGCCGCCGCCCGCGCCGAGCCCAGCGCGCTGATGAACCCGGTGCTGCTCAAGCCCGGCGGCGACCGCACCAGCCAGGTCGTGCTGCTGGGCCGCCCCGCCGGGGAGCTGTCCGCCCGCGGGTACCACGAGGAACGCCGCGGCCGGCTGCTGGCCACCGTCACCGACTGCCTGGAGCAGCTTCGCGCCACGCACGACGCGGTGATCTGCGAGGGCGCCGGAAGCCCCGCCGAGATCAACCTCCGCCGCGGCGACATCGTCAACATGGGCCTGGCCCGCGCCGCCGGCCTGCCCGTCGTGGTCGTCGGCGACATCGACCGCGGCGGGGTCTTCGCCTCCTTCTTCGGAACGACCGCCCTTCTCTCCGCCGGGGACCAGCGGCTGATCGCGGGCTACCTGGTGAACAAGTTCCGCGGGGACGCGACCCTGCTGGACCCGGGACTCGACATGCTGCGCTCTCTGACCGGCCGCCCGGTGCTGGGCGTGCTGCCCTTCCGGCACGGCCTGGGCATCGACGAGGAGGACGGCCTGCGGATGTCGCTGCGCGGCACCGTCCGCGAGGCGAGCGCCGCCCCGCCGCACGGCCCGGACGTGCTGCGGGTGGCCGTGGTGCCGCTGCCGCTGATGTCCAACTTCACGGACGTGGACGCCCTGGCCGCGGAGCCGGGCGTGGCCGTGCGCTTCAGCGACCGGCCCGAGGAACTGGCCGACGCGGACCTGGTGATCCTGCCCGGCACCCGCGGCACCGTCCACGCCCTGGCCTGGCTGCGGGAGCGCGGCCTGGACGCCGCGCTGGCCCGCCGCGCCGCCGAGGGCCGCCCGGTGCTGGGCATCTGCGGCGGCTTCCAGATCCTGGGCGAACGCATCGAGGACGAGGTCGAGTCCAAGGCCGGGACCGTCCCGGGCCTGGGCCTGCTGCCGGTGCGGGTGCGCTTCGCCCGGGCCAAGACCCTGGCCAGACCCGGGGGCCACGCTCTGGGCGAGCCCGTCTCCGGCTACGAGATCCACCACGGGGTGGCCGAACTCACCGGCGGGGACGAGCCGTTCCTCGACGGCTGCCGCTCCGGCTCCGTCTGGGGCACCCACTGGCACGGCTCGCTGGAGTCGGACGGCTTCCGCCGGGCGTTCCTGCGCAGGATCGCCGCCGACGCCTCGCGCGCCTTCGTCCCCGCCCCCGACACCCGCTTCGGCGCGCTGCGCGAGGAGCAGTTGGAGCGCCTGGGCGACCTGATCGAGGAACACGCCGACACCGCCGCCCTGCTGCGGCTCATCGAGGAGGGCGTCCCCGACGGCCTCCCCTTCATCCCGCCGGGAGCGCCATGACCACCGCCACGACCGACGCCGGCACGCCCGCCCCGGACGCCGGGCCGGCCGTTGTCCTGCTGTCCACCGCCGACACCGACCTGCTGGCCGCCCGCGCCGCCCGTGCGCTGGGCGCCGACTACCGCATCGCCAACCCCTCCCGCACCGACCCGGCCGCCGACCTGCCCGCGCTGCTTCGGGGCGCGGGCCTGGTGGTGGTGCGGCTGCTGGGCGGGCTGCGCGCCTGGGAGGAGGGCGTCGCCGCCGTCCGCGCCTCGGGCGTTCCCGCGGTGCTGCTGGGCGGGGAGTCCACGCCCGACGCCGAGCTGATGGCCGCCTCCACGGTCCCGGCGGGCGTGGTCGCCGAGGCCCTGGCCTACCTGGTCGCGGGGGGCCCCGAGAACCTCGCGGAACTGGCCCGCTTCCTGTCCGACACGGTGCTGCTGACCGGCCACGGCTTCGCCCCGCCCCGCCCCACGCCGCCCTTCGGCGTGCGCGGGCAGCGCGCCCACAAGCCCGAACGGCCCACCGTGGGCGTGCTGTTTTACCGGGCGCACGAGCTGGCGGGGAACACCGCCTTCGTCGACACGCTCTGCGACGCGATCGAGGAGCGCGGGGGCAACGCCCTGCCGGTGTACTGCGGTTCGCTGCGCGGCGCGGACCCCGCCCTGTACGAGCTGCTGGGGCGGGCCGACGCGCTGATCACCACCGTGCTCGCGGCGGGCGGCAAGGGCGCGGGGGACGACGAGACCTGGGACATCGGCGCGCTGGCCGAGCTGAACGTCCCGCTGCTGCAAGGGCTGTGCCTGACCGGCTCGCGCGCGGCCTGGGAGGAGTCGGACGCCGCGCTCTCGCCGATGGACGCCGCGATGCAGGTGGCCATCCCCGAGTTCGACGGGCGGCTGATCACCGTGCCCTTCTCCTTCAAGGAGGAGGGCCCCGACGGCGTCCCCGTCTACGCGGCCGACCCCGAGCGGGCCCGCCGGGTGGCCGGCATCGCCGTGCGGCACGCCGCGCTGCGCCACATCCCCAACGCCGGGAAGCGGATCGCGCTGGTCTTCACCGCCTACCCCACCAAGCACTCCCGGGTCGGCAACGCCGTGGGCCTGGACACCCCCGCCTCCGCGGTGCGGCTGCTGCGGGCGCTGGGCGAGGCCGGGTACGAAGTGGGCGAGCACCCCGAGGGCGGGGACGAGCTGATCCACCGGCTGATCGCCGCGGGCGGCCACGACGTGGAGTGGCTGACGGAGGAGCAACTGGCCGCCGCCCAGGCCCGCGTGCCGCTGGCCGACTACCGGGCCTGGTTCGAACGCCTCGATCCGGGGCTGCGGGAGGCGATCCGCGGGCACTGGGGCGAGCCGCCCGGCTCGCTCTACGTGGACGGCGAGGACATCGTGCTGGCCTCGCTGCGCTTCGGGAACGTCGTGCTGATGATCCAGCCGCCGCGCGGCTTCGGCGAGAACCCCATCGCCATCTACCACGACCCGGACCTGCCGCCCTCCCACCACTACCTGGCCACCTACCGCTGGCTGGACCACACCTTCGGCGCCGACGCCGTGGTCCACCTCGGCAAGCACGGCACGATGGAGTGGCTGCCGGGCAAGGGCCTGGGCCTGTCCGCCGCCTGCGCGCCCGACGCGGTCCTGGGCGAGCTGCCGCTGGTCTACCCCTTCATCGTCAACGACCCGGGCGAGGGCACCCAGGCCAAGCGGCGCGGGCACGCCACGGTCGTGGACCACCTGGTGCCGCCGATGGCCCGCGCCGAGACCTACGGGGACCTGGCGAGGCTGGAGCAGCTCCTGGACGAGTACGCCCTGGTCAGCGACCTGGACCCGGCCAAGGCGCCCGCGGTCCGCGCCCAGATCTGGACGCTGGTGCGGGCCGCCGAGCTGCACCGGGACCTGCACGTGGAGGAGCAGCCGGACGAGGACTCCTTCGACGAGTTCGTGCTGCACCTGGACGGCTGGCTGTGCGAGATCAAGGACGTGCAGATCCGCGACGGGCTGCACGTGCTGGGCGCCGGGCCCGAGGGCGAGGCGCGGGTCAACCTGGCGCTGGCCGTGCTGCGTTCGGCCCAGGTGTGGGGCGGGGTCGCCGGGGCGCTGCCGGGCCTGCGGGCCGCGCTCGCCGCGCACGTGGGGCTCTCGGAGGGCGCGTTGCTGGCCGAGCCGGGGGCCCGGATCGCGATCCCGCCCGCGCTGGGCGCCGGGGCCACGGCCTCGGACGCGATCGACCTGCTGGAGGCCCGCGCGCGGCTGCTGGCCGAGGCGATGGAGGAACGCGGCTGGGCGCGCGGGGCGGCCGGGGAGGTCGTGGCCGGGGTGCTGGGCGAGGCGGTGCCCGAGGCGGAGCGGGTGCTGGCGTTCGCCGCCGAGGAGGTGATCCCCCGGCTGGCGCGGACCCCCGACGAGATCCGGCACGTGCTGCGCGCCCTGGACGGCGGCTACGTCCCCGCCGGGCCCTCCGGCTCCCCCACCCGCGGCCTGGTCAACGTCCTGCCGACGGGCCGGAACTTCTACTCCGTGGACCCCAAGGCCATCCCCTCCCGGCTGTCCTGGGAGGTGGGCAGCGCGCTGGCCGACTCGCTGCTCGCGCGGCACCTGGCCGACCACGGCCGTTACCCCGCCTCGGTCGGGCTGACCGTGTGGGGAACGTCCTGCATGCGCACCCAGGGCGACGACATCGCCGAGATCCTGGCGCTGCTGGGCTGCCGCCCGCAGTGGGACGACGCCTCGCGGCGGGTGACCGGCTTCGAGGTGGTGCCCCTGGCCGAGCTGGGGCGGCCCCGGGTGGACGTGACCGTGCGGATCTCGGGGTTCTTCCGGGACGCCTTCCCGCACGTGGTCGCGCTGATCGACGACGCCGTGCGGGCCGTGGCCGATCTGGACGAGCCGGCGGCGGAGAACTTCGTGCGCGCGCACGCGGACGCCGACGCGGCCGAGCACGGCGACCGGCGCCGCGCCACCACGCGGATCTTCGGCTCCAAGCCGGGCGCCTACGGGGCGGGGCTGCTGCCGCTGATCGACGCGCGGGAGTGGCGTTCCGACGCGGACCTGGCCGAGGTGTACGCGGTGTGGGGCGGCTACGCCTACGGCCGGGGCCTGGAGGGGCGGCCGGCGCGCGGGGACATGGAGACCGCCTTCCGCCGCATCCAGGTGGCGGCGAAGAACGTGGACACCCGCGAGCACGACCTGTACGACGCGGACGACTACTTCCAGTACCACGGCGGGATGGTGGCCACCGTGCGCCACCTGACCGGGGCCTCGCCCGAGGCGTACATCGGGGACAGCGCGGTGCCCGACCGGGTGAAGACCCGCACGCTGGGCGAGGAGACGCACCGCGTCTTCCGCGCCCGGGTGGTCAACCCGCGCTGGATGGCGGCGATGCGGCGGCACGGCTACAAGGGCGCCTTCGAGATGGCGGCCACGGTGGACTACCTCTTCGGCTACGACGCGACGGCCGGGGTGGTGGACGACTGGATGTACGAGAAGCTCGCCGCGGAGTACGTCTTCGACCCGGAGAACCGGGAGTTCATGAAGCGGTCCAACCCATGGGCTCTGCGCGGGATTTCGGAGCGGCTGCTGGAGGCCGCCGAGCGCGGCCTGTGGGAGCGGCCCGACCCGCAGACCCTGGAGCGGCTGCGGGAGACCTACCTGGAGCTGGAGGGCGACCTGGAGGCCGGACCCGACGACGAGCAGGAGGCCGGCGCGTGAGCACCCCCCACCCCTACCCCTTCTCCGCGCTGGTCGGCATGGACGACCTGCGCCTGGCGCTGCTGCTGAACGCCGTCTCGCCGGCCGTCGGCGGCGTGCTGGTCCGCGGCGAGAAGGGCACCGCCAAGTCCACGGCCGTGCGCGCGCTGGCCGCGCTGCTGCCCGAGGTGACCGTGGTGAGCGGCTGCCGCTTCTCCTGCGAACCCGGGGCGCCCGACCCGGCGTGCCCGGACGGGCCGCACGGCAGCGGCGGGGAGGGCGCGCCGCGCCCGGCCCGGCTGGTGGAGCTGCCGGTGGGCGCCAGCGAGGACCGGCTGGTCGGCTCGCTGGACATCGAACGCGCCCTGGCCGAGGGCGTGAAGGCCTTCGAGCCGGGCCTGCTGGCGCAGGCGCACCGCGGCGTGCTGTACGTGGACGAGGTGAACCTGCTGGGCGACTTCCTGGTCGACTCGCTGCTGGACGCCGCCGCCATGGGCACCGCGCACGTGGAGCGGGAGGGCGTCTCGGTGCGGCACGCCGCCCGCTTCCTGCTGGTGGGGACCATGAACCCCGAGGAGGGCGAGCTGCGCCCCCAGCTCCTGGACCGGTTCGGGCTGACCGTGGAGGTGGCCGCCTCCCGGGAGACCGAGGAGCGGGTGGAGGTGGTGCGCCGCCGCCTGGCCTACGACGCCTGCCCGGCCGCGTTCGCCGAGCGGTTCGCGCCCCGGGAGGAGGAGCTGCGGCGGCGGGTGGCCGCCGCCCGGGAGCTGCTGGGGCGGGTGCGCCTGGGGGACGCGGCGCTGCGGCAGATCGCGGCGACCTGCGCCGCGTTCGAGGTGGACGGGATGCGCGCGGACATCGTGATGGCCCGCGCGGCGACCGCGCTGGCGGCCTGGGCCGGGCGCGAGGAGGTGCTGGCCGAGGACGTGCGGCAGGCGGCGCTGCTGGCGCTGCCGCACCGCAGGCGCCGCAACCCCTTCGACGCGCCCGGTCTGGACGAGGACCGGCTGGACGAGGCGCTGGAGCGCGGCGCTGGGGCGGGCGGTCAGGCGGACAGCGCCGGGAACGACGGCGGCGGGGACGGGGACGGGGACGACGACGGAGACCCGCCGCCTCCTCCCCCGGGCGGCGGGGCGGGCCCCGGCGGGCCCGCCCCCGGCGAGGGGGGCGCCGCCGCCTCCGGCGAGTCCCCGGAGACCCCGGGCGAGGGCGGCACCGGAACGCCCGGCGGCCCCGGGGGCGAGCAGCCTCCGGCCGCCGCGGGCGAGCCGTTCCGCGCCCGCGCCCTGACCGTGCCCGGCGTGGGCGAGGGCGCGGCCGGCCGCCGCTCCCGGGCGCGCACCGCGCAGGGCCGCACCACCGGCTCGCGCGCCCCGCGCGGAGCTTTGGGCCGCCTCCACCTGGCCGCCACCCTGCGCGCCGCGGCTCCCCACCAGCGGGCGCGCGGCCGTTCCGGGCCCGGGCTGGCGCTGCGGCGGGCCGACCTGCGCGAGGCCGTGCGGGAGGGCCGGGAGTCCAACCTGGTGCTCTTCCTGGTCGACGCCTCGGGCTCGATGGCGGCCCGGCAGCGGATGACGGCCGTCAAGGGCGCCGTGCTCTCCCTGCTGCTGGACGCCTACCAGCGGCGGGACAAGGTCGGCCTGGTCACCTTCCGGCGCGCGGAGGCCGAGGTGGCGCTGCCCCCGACCTCCTCCGTGGAGGCCGCGGCTGCCCGCCTGGAACGCCTGCCCACCGGCGGGCGCACCCCGCTGGCCGCCGGCCTGCTGCGCGCCCGGGAGGTGCTGCGCGTGGAGCGGCTGCGCGACCCCGCGCGCCGCCCGCTGCTCGTGGTGGTCACCGACGGGCGGGCCACCGGGGGCGTTGAACCCCTGGAACGGGCCCGGCGGGCGGCGCGCCTGCTGGCCGCCGACGGGACGGCCTCGGTAGTCCTCGACTGCGAGACCGGGCCCGTGCGCCTCGGCCTGGCCGCGGCGCTGGCCACCGCGCTGGGCGGCGAGGCCGTGACGCCGGGCGAACTGCGCGCCGACACCGTGTCCGCGCTCGTGAGGGAAGCACGGAGGGCAGCCTGATGCCGCAGGGAGTCCCGGCCGTGGTGCCGGACGACGGCCTGACCACCCGCCAGCGCCGCAACCGGCCGCTGCTGATCGTCCACACCGGCACCGGCAAGGGGAAGTCCACGGCCGCCTTCGGGCTGGCGCTGCGCGCCTGGAACCAGGGCTGGCCGATCGGGGTGTTCCAGTTCGTCAAGTCCGCCAAGTGGCGCGTCGGCGAGGAGCGGGCCCTGCGGGTGCTGGGCGCCAGCGGCGAGGGCGGCACCGTGGCCTGGCACAAGATGGGCGAGGGCTGGTCCTGGGTGCAGCGGGACATCGCCACCAGTGAGGAGGCCGCCCGCGAGGGCTGGGAGCAGGTGCGGCGCGACCTGGCCGCGCAGACCTACCGGCTGTACGTGCTGGACGAGTTCGCCTACCCGATGCACTGGGGCTGGGTGGACACCGCCGAGGTGGTCGCCGCCCTGCGCGAGCGGCCCGGCACCCAGCACGTGGTGATCACCGGCCGCAACGCCCCGCCCGCGCTGCTGGAGGCCGCCGACCTGGTCACCGAGATGGGCAAGGTCAAGCACCCCATGGACGCGGGCCAGAAGGGCCAGCGGGGCATCGAGTGGTGAGCGTGCCCCTGCCCCGCCTCGTCGTCGCAGCCCCCGCCTCGGGCAGCGGCAAGACCACCGTGGCCACCGGCCTGATGGCCGCGCTGGCCGCCCGCGGCCTGTCCGTCTCGGGCCACAAGGTCGGCCCCGACTACATCGACCCCGGCTACCACGCGCTGGCCACCGGCCGCCCCGGGCGCAACCTCGACCCGTGGCTGTGCGGGCCCGAGCTGATCGGCCCGCTGTGCGCGCACGGCGCCGCCGGAGCCGACGTGGCCGTGGTCGAGGGGGTGATGGGCCTGTTCGACGGCGCGGCCGGCGAGGGCGAGCTGGGCTCGACCGCGCAGGTGGCCAAGCTGCTGCGGGCCCCGGTGGTGCTGGTCGTGGACGCCGCCAAGCAGTCCCGGTCCGTGGCCGCGCTCGTCCACGGCTTCGCCTCCTGGGACACCGGGCTGCGCCTGGCCGGGGTGATCCTCAACAAGGTGGCCTCCGACCGGCACGAGGAGCTGCTGCGCGAGGCCCTGGAGGGCTCGGGCGTGCCCGTGCTGGGCGCGCTGCGCCGCGCCGCCGCGCTGGAGACCCCCGCCCGCCACCTGGGCCTGATCCCGGCGGCGGAGCGGCGGGATCAGGCGGTGGCCGCGGTGGCGGCGCTGGCCGAACGCGTGCGGGCGGGCGTGGACCTGGAGGCGGTGCTGGCCGTGGCCCGCTCCGCCCCGCCGCTGCCGGACGCGCCCTGGCGGCCCCCGGGCCCGGAGGATGAGCGGCCCTCGCCGCTGCCCCCAGAGGGCGCACCGCGAGGCGGACACGCGCCGTCCGGCGGGGCGGCCCTCGGGCCGAGTCTCGGGGCGCCCGCGCCCGGGGCCCACGGGGCCGGGGCCCCCGCAGCGGGCGGCGGAGCCGGCGCCCCGGCCACACCGCCCGTCGTCGCCGTCGCCGGAGGGCCGGCGTTCACCTTCGGGTACGCCGAGCACCCCGAGTTGCTGCGGGCCGCCGGGGCCGAGGTGGTGACGTTCGACCCGCTGCGCGAGGAACGCCTCCCCGAGGGGACCGCCGCCCTGGTGATCGGCGGCGGCTTCCCCGAGGTCTACGCGGAGGAGCTGGCGGCGAACCGGCCGCTGCGCGCCGCGGTGGCCGCCTTCGGCGGACCGGTCGCCGCCGAGTGCGCCGGCCTGCTCTACCTGGCCCGCTCGCTGGACGGGCGGCCGATGTGCGGGGTCCTCGACGCCGAGGCCCGGATGACCGAGCGCCTGACCCTGGGCTACCGCGCGGCCGTGGCCGTTCACGACAGCCCGCTGGCGGCGGCCGGGACGCGGGTGCGCGGGCACGAGTTCCACCGCACCGCGCTGGAGCCGCCCGCCGGGCGGGAGCCGGGGGAACGCCCGGCCTGGGGCCTCACGCACCCGGCCGCCGCCCGCGGCCGGACCGAGGGCTTCGTCCGCGGCCCGGTCCACGCCTCCTACCTCCACCTGCACTGGGCCGGGCAGCCGCGCCTGGCCCGCCGCCTGGTCGCGCACGCCGCGGCGCACGCGGCCCTCCGCGCGCGCCGGCCCGCCGGGCCCGCCGCGCCCCGCACGACAACCGGGAGCAGCAGCGCATGAGTTCGCCCACCCCCCTTCCGCCCCCTCTCCTGACCGGCGTCGGCGTCGGCCCCGGCGACCCGGAGCTGGTCACCGTCAAGGGGGTCAACGCCCTGCGCCGCGCCGCGGTCGTCGTGGTCCCCGTCCTGGCCACCGGCGAGCGGGGCCGGGCCGAGGCCACCGTCCTGCACTACGTGGCGCCCGAGCGGGTGGTCCGGGTCGTCTTCGCGCTCAACGAACGCACCGACCGGGCGCGCCGCGAGGCGGCCTGGGACGCGGCGGGCGAGCGGGTGGCCGGGCTGCTGCGCGAGCACGGCTCGGTGGCCTTCGCCACCATCGGCGACCCGAACGTCTACTCCACCTTCACCTACCTCGCCCAGACGGTCGGCGCCCTGGTGCCCGGCACCCGCGTGGAGACAGTGCCCGGGATCACGGCGATGCAGGACCTGGCCGCGCGCGGCGGGGCCGTTCTGACGGAGGGCACCGAGCCGCTGACCCTGGTGCCCGTGACGGCCGGGGCCGCCGCGCTGCGCGAGGCGCTGCGCGGGCCGGGCACGGTCGTGGCGTACAAGTTCGGGCGGCAGGCGGCCGAGGTGGTCGCGGCGCTGCGCGAGACCGGCCGCGTCGAGGGCGCGGTGTGGGGTTCGGCCCTGGGGCTGCCCCAGGAGTCCATCCGCCCGGCCGACCAGATCCCGGCGAACGGCGAACTCCCCTACCTCTCCACGCTGATCGCCCCCGCCCGCCGCACGTCCCGGGGCGGGAAGCTGTGAGCGGGCGCGAGCCGGGCGCGGCCCGGGTGACCTTCGTGGGCGCGGGTCCGGGCGCGGCCGACCTGCTGACGTTCCGCGCCGCGCGGGCCATCGCCGAGGCGGACGTGGTGATCTGGGCCGCCAGCCTGGTGCACCCCGACGTGCTGGACCACGCCCGCGCGGACGCGGAGGTGCTGGACTCGGCGGGCATGTCGCTGGAGGACGTGCTGGCCGTCTACGGCCGCGCGGCGCGCGGGGAGGTCGCGCGGATCGCGCGGGTGCACTCGGGCGACCCGTCGCTGTGGGGCGGCACCCAGGAGCAGATCGACGCCTGCGCGGAGCTGGGCCTGGAGGTGGAGATCGTCCCGGGCGTCTCGGCGTTCTCGGCCGTGGCCGCGCTCGCCGGGCGGGAGCTGACCATCCCCGAGGTGGCGCAGTCGGTGATCCTGACCCGGCTGGGCGGCGGCAAGACGCCGATGCCGCCGGGCGAGGAGGTACGGGAGTTCGCCCGGCACGGCACCACGATGGCGCTCTTCCTCTCCGCCGCCCGCTCGGGCCAGCTCGCCCGGGAGCTGACGGCCGGCGGCTACCCGGAGGACACGCCCGTGGTCGTGGCCTACCGGGCGACCTGGCCGGACGAGCTGCTGCTGCGGTGCACGATCGGCACGCTGGAGGAGACCGTCAAGGAACACCGGCTGTGGAAGCACACCCTGTTCCTGATCGGCCCCGCCCTGGACGCCTCCGGCACCCGTTCGCACCTCTACCACCCGGGCCACTTCCACGGCTTCCGCCGCGCCCGCCCCGAGGCCCGGGAGGCGCTGCGCGCGCGGCGCACGGAGGACGACGACGCGTTGCGAGCGGGGCGCGCCCCGGCCGGGGAGGAGCACG
This sequence comes from Streptomyces boetiae, assembly GCF_031845405.1. Lineage (NCBI taxonomy): Bacteria > Bacillati > Actinomycetota > Actinomycetes > Kitasatosporales > Streptomycetaceae > Streptomyces > Streptomyces boetiae. The sequence goes on along the minus strand of NZ_JAVREN010000007.1, from coordinate 183,599 downwards.
ATGCGGCCCGCTGAGCGGGCCGCGCCCGGCGCGGACGGCCCGGGCCCCGGGCAGGACGTTCCCCAGGACCCGGCGGCCGGGGAGGCCGGGGCGCAGGGCCCCGCCCGGCGGCAGCCGGAACGCCAGGAGTCCGGCTTGCGGGAGCCCGGACGGCAGAAGCGTGACCTGCTGGAGCCCGGCCCGCAGGAGACGGAACCTCGGGATGATGCCCGGCGGGAGCCCGGCACGCCGGGGACCGGCCAGGCGGAACCCGAGCGGCCGGAGCCCGAGCTGCGGGAGCCCGATCTGCCGCGGACGGCCAAGGTCCGGCAGGGGCGGGCGTTGCGGACCGGGTGGACGACCGGGACCTGTGCCTCGGCCGCGGCCCGGGCCGCGGCGCTGCACCTGGCCACCGGCACGCCGCAGCGCTGGGTGGAGGTGGCGCTGCCCTCCGGGCGGCGGGTGACCTTCGCCGTGGAGCGCGCCGAGCTGCTGCGCGAGGGCCGCGCCGAGGCCGTCGTGGTCAAGGACGCCGGGGACGACCCGGACGTCACCCACGGGTCCGAGCTGACGGCCACGGTAAGCTGGCGTCCGGCGCCGGGCCTGGCGTTGCACGGCGGCCTCGGCGTCGGCGTGGTGACCCGCCCGGGTCTCGGGCTCGACGTGGGCGGCCCGGCCATCAACCCCGTGCCGCGCCGGATGATCGGCCAGGCCGTGCGCGAGGTCATCGACACCGAGGCACGCGGCGTGGACGTCACCATCAGCGTTCCCGACGGGGAGCTGCGCGCGCGCCGGACGACCAACGCCCGCCTGGGCATCATCGGCGGAATCTCCATCCTGGGCACGACCGGGATCGTGCGGCCGTTCTCCACGGCCTCCTGGCGCGCCAGCGTCGAGCAGGCCGTGTCGGTGGCCGCCGCGCAGGGCGCCCCGGCCGTGGCGCTGTGCACGGGCGGGCGCACCGAGCGGGGCGCGATGGCGCTGCTGCCCGGGCTGCCGCCGGTGGCGTTCGTGGAGGTCGGGGACTTCACCGGGGCCGCGCTGCGGCGGGCTGTGGAGGGGGGCCTGGAGCGCGTCGTGTTCGTCGGGATGATCGGCAAGCTGACGAAGCTGGCCTCCGGCGTGCTGATGACCCACTACACCCGCTCCAGGGTGGACACCGGCGTGCTGGGCGAGATCACCCGCGCCGTGGGCGGGCCGCCGGAGCTGGCCGGGGCCGTGGACGCGGCGAACACCGCCCGGCACGCCTACGAGCTGTGGGAGGCGGCCGGGCTCCTGGCCCCCGCCGGGCGGGAGTTGTGCGCCCGGGTGGCCCGGGTGCTGAGCCGCTTCACGGACGGCCGGATCGCGGCGGAGGCCGCGCTGGTGGACTTCACCGGCTCGGGGCTGATCGCCTCGGCGCCGGGGGGCGGGCTGCTGCCGTGATCACGGTCCTGGGCATGGGAACGGGAGCCCCGCCGCCGGTGGTCACGGACGCCACGCTGGTGGCCGGGGCCCGCCGCCACCTCGCCGCGGCGGCCCTGCCGGAGGGCGCGGAGCGCGTGACCCTGGGGCCGCTGGCCCCGGCCCTGGACGCGATCGAGGCGCACCTGCGCGCGCAGGCGCCGGGCGGGGCGGGCGGGGCGCCGCGGCGCGTGGTGTTCCTGGCCTCGGGCGACCCCGGGTTCTTCGGGATCGTGCGGGCCCTGGCCGAACGCTTCGGGTCCGGCGCGCTGGACGTGCGGCCCTCGGTTCCGGCCGTGGCGGTGGCCTTCGCGCGGGCCGGGCTGCCCTGGGACGACGCGGCCGTGGTCAGCGCGCATGGGCGCGGGCTGCGCACGGCCGTCAACGTCTGCCGCGCGAACCCCAAGACGGCCGTGCTGACCGGCCCGGGCGCCGGCCCGGCGGAGCTCGGCGCGGCCCTGGCCGCCGCGGGCGCCCGCCGCACGCTCCTGGTGACGACCGCGCTGGGAGCCGGCGCCCGGGAACGGCTGACCCGGATGACCCCCGCCGAGGCCGCCGAGGCCGCCTGGCCGCCCGCCGAGACCGGGCACGTCGTGCTCTGCCTGGACGAGACGCGGGCCCTGGCCCCCGCGCAGCGCACCCTCGCCGGCCCGCGGACCGCCGCCGGGCCCGGGTGGGCCCTGCCGGAGACGGCGTTCGCGCACCGGGACTCGATGGTGACCAAGTCCGAGGTGCGGGCCCTGGTGCTGGCCCGCCTCGGCCCGCGCTGGGGCGAGCTGGTGTGGGACGTGGGCACCGGCTCCGGCTCGGTGGCCGTGGAGTGCGCCCGGCTGGGCGCCGCGGCCGTGGCCGTGGACCGCGACCCGCTCGCCGTGGAGCGCTGTCTGGCCAACGCCGCCGCGCACGGCGTGGACGTGCAGGCCGTGACGGGCGCCGCGCCCGGCGCGCTGGAGCGCCTGCCCGACCCCGACGCGGCGTTCGTCGGGGGCGGCGGTTCCGATCTGACGGCGGTGGTCGCCGCCTGCGCCCGCCGGGCGCGCAGGGCCGTGGTCGTCACCCTGGCCGCCGTGGACCGCGTCCCGCGGGTCCGCGCCGCCCTGGCGGAGGCCGGCCTGGCCGCCGAGGGCGTGCAGCTCTCGGCCGCCCGGCTGACGCCGCTGCCCGGCGGCGTCACGCGGCTGGCCGCGGCCAACCCCGTGTTCGTGCTGTGGGGCACCAGGCCCCCGGAAGGAGCGCCGCAATGAGACCGGAAGGAGAGAGGGGCGACGTGATCGGGTTGATCTCCGCGACGGCGGCGGGGGCCGCCGCCCGGGACGCGCTGGCCGCGGCCTGGCCGGACCGCACCCGCGTCTACCCCGGCCCGCCGGGCGAGGCGCTGCCGCGGGCGTTCCAGGAGTGCGCCGGGCTGGTCTGCTTCCTGGCCACCGGCGCCACGGTCCGGCTGCTGGCCCCGCTGCTCGCGGGCAAGGACCGCGACCCGGGCGTGGTCTGCGTGGACGAGGCCGGGCGGCACGCCGTCGCGCTGCTGGGCGGCCACGCCGGGGGCGCGAACGCCCTCGCGCAGGCCGTCGCGGAGGCGCTGCCCGGCTGCCGCCCGGTCGTCACCACCGCCACCGACGCGAGGGACCTGCCGGGCCTGGACACCCTGGGCTGGCCGGCCGAGGGCGCGCTGGCCGCCGTCTCCCGCGCCCTGCTGGACGGCGAGCCGGTGCACCTGCGCGCCGACGCCGTGTGGCCGCTGCCCGCCTGGCCGCCGACGGTCGGGCCGGGCCCGGCCGCGTGGACGATCCGCGTCACCGACCGCCTGGAGCCGCCGGACGCGGCCACCGCCGTGCTGCGCCCGCCCTCCCTGCTGGTCGGCGTGGGCGCCAGCCGCGGCGTCGGCGCCGAGGAGGTGCTGGAGCTGATAGCCGGGGCGCTGGCTCAGGCCGGGCTCGCCGCGGGCAGCGTCGCCGCGCTGGCCACGGCCGAGGCGAAGGCGCAGGAGCCCGGGCTGCTCGCCGCCGCCACGCGGCTGGGCGTTCCGCTGCGCTGCTTCCCCTCCCCCGAGCTGGCCGCCGTGCCGGTGCCCAACCCCTCCGCCGCCCCCCTGGCCGCCGTCGGCACGCCCTCCGTCGCGGAGGCCGGGGCCCTGCTGGCCGCCGGGCCCGGCGCACAACTCCTCGTCCCCAAGCGGAAGTCCGCGATGGCCACCTGCGCCGTCGCCCGGCGCCGCCCGCGCGGGCGCCTCGCCCTGGTCGGCCTGGGCCCCGGCGCGCGGGACCTGCTCACGCCCCGGGCGCGCGACGAGCTGCGCCGGGCCTCGGTGGTGGTCGGCCTCGACCAGTACCTGGACCAGGTGCGCGACCTGTTCCGGCCCGGCACCCGGGTCCTCTCCTCCGGCCTGGGCGCCGAGGAGGAACGCGCCCGCACGGCCGTCGCGGAGGCAGCGGCCGGGCACGCGGTGGCCCTGGTGGGCAGCGGCGACGCGGGCGTGTACGCGATGGCCTCGCCCGCGCTGGCGGAGGCGCCGGCGGACGTCGAGGTGGTGGGCGTTCCGGGCGTGACGGCCGCCCTGGCCGCCGCCGCGGTGCTCGGCGCACCGCTGGGCCACGACCACGTCGCGATCAGCCTCTCCGACCTGCACACCCCGTGGGAGGTCATCGAACGCCGGGTGCGGGCCGCCGCCTCCGCCGACCTGGTCGTCTCCTTCTACAACCCGCGCAGCCGCGGCCGGGACTGGCAGCTCCCGAAGGCGCTGGCCCTGCTGGCCGAGCACCGCGCGCCGGCGACGCCGGTCGGCATCGTGCGCAACGCCTCCCGCGCGGACGAGTCCGCCCTGCTGACCACGCTGGGGGAGCTGGACCCGGCGGCCGTGGACATGATGACGGTGGTCCTGGTCGGCAACTCCGCCACCCGGGCCGTCGCCGGACGGATGGTCACCCCGCGCGGCTACCGGTGGCAGACGTGAACGCCCCCGCGCCCGCAGCCCCCGCCGTGCCCGCCGCGCCGGTCCGCGTCACCGACCGCTGCCTGGGCTGCGGCGCCTGCCTGCTGACCTGCCCCGAGCACGCGATCCGCCCGGCGGGCGGCGCGCTGCTCGTCCTGGCGGACCGCTGCACGGGCTGCGCCGAGTGCGTCGAGATCTGCCCGGCCGACGCGATCGACCTCGCCGGGAGCGGCTGCGGCACGACCGGGTCCGGCCCCGCGGGCCCCGGCAGGAACACGCCCGGCCCGCCCGGCTCCGCCCTGTGGGCCGCCGCAGGAGGCCGCAACCCCGAGGAGGAACCCCGGCCGTGACCGCAGAGCGCATCGTGCACCCCATCGAGGAGGAGTCCTACCGCATCCTCCGCTCCCGCGCGGACACCTCCGCGCTGCCGCCGCTGACCCGGGCGGTGGTGGAGCGCGTCGTCCACGCCAGCGCCGACCCGGAGTACGTGACCGACCTGGTGACCGAGGAGGCCGCGCTGCGAGCCGGGCACGAGGCCCTGCACGAACGGGGCGCCCCGATCGTCGCCGACGTGGAGATGGTCGCCGCCGGGATCACCCGCCGCGCGGCGCTGTGCCGTGTGCGCGAGGCCCAGGCCGGCCCCGGCCTGACCCGCTCCGCGCACGCCGTGCGGCTGGCGTTCGAGGAGGCCGGACCGGGCGCGGTGTGGGTGATCGGCTGCGCGCCGACCGCGCTGTTCGAGCTGATCGCCCTGCGGGCCGAGCCCGCGCTGGTCATCGGCCTGCCGGTGGGCTTCGTCGGCGCGGCCGAGAGCAAGGAGGCGCTGCGCGCCTCGGGCCTTCCGGCCGTCAGCAACGTCTCCGAGAAGGGCGGCTCCGCGGTCGCCGCCGCCGCCGTCAACGCCCTCCTGTACGCCTGAGCCCGCCGCACGGCCCAGCCCCGCACGCCCGAGCCGCGCCCCGCGGCCCCGACCCCGCAAGGGAGAACCACCAGATGCATCCGACCACTCAGCCCGCCCTGCTCATCGTGGGCCACGGCTCGCGGGACGAGGGCGGGGCCGAGGCGTTCCGCTCCTTCGTGCGCGGCCTGGCCGGGCGCACGCCCGAGGGCGTCGCGGTCGCGGGCGGCTTCATCGAGCTGTCCCCGCCGCCGCTGACCGAGGCCGTGGCCGAGCTGGCGGCGCAGGGGGCGCGGCGAATGGCGGCCGTTCCGCTGATGCTGGTCTCGGCCGGGCACGCCAAGGGCGACATCCCCGCGGCCCTGGCCCGCGAGCGGCTGCGGCTGCCGGGCCTGTCCTTCGCCTACGGCCGCCCGCTGGGCCCGCACCCGGGGCTGCTGTCCGTGCTGGAGCGCCGCGTGGAGGAGGCGGCCGGCGGGTGGGCCCGCTCGGAGACGACCGTGCTGCTGGTCGGCCGCGGCTCCACGGACCCGGACGCCAACGCCGAGGTGTTCAAGGCGGCGCGGCTGCTGTGGGAGGGCCGCGGGTACGCGGGCGTGGAGACGGCGTTCGTGTCGCTGGCCGCGCCGGACGTGGCGGCGGGGCTGGAGCGCTGCCGGGCCCTGGGGGCGCGGCGGATCGTGGTGCTGCCCTACTTCCTCTTCACCGGCATCCTGCCGGACCGGGTGCGGGCGCAGGCCGCGGCCTGGGCCGAGGCGCACCCGGAGGCGGGGGTGCGGCACGCGGCCGTCATCGGCCCGGAGCCGGAGCTGTCGGAGCTGGTCCTGGCCCGCTACCGGGAGGCGCTGGAGGGCGACATCCGGATGAACTGCGACGCCTGCGTCTACCGGGTGGCGCTCCCGGGCTTCGCCGACAAGGTCGGGCTTCCGCAGCAGCCGCACCACCACCCCGGGGACCACGACCACGCCCACCACGGGCACGGCCCGCACGACCACGGCTCCCACGACCACGGCCCGCACGACCACGAGCACGGCCACCAGCCCCATGTCCGCGCCCACTGACGCGGCCGGGGAGGAGGCCCTGCGCCACCACGGCGACGCGGAGGTGCGGGAGGGCGGGCTGACGGACCTGGCGGTCAACGTCCGCGCCGGGACGCCGCCCTCGTGGCTGCGGGAGCGGATCGCGGCCTCGCTCGCGGACCTGGCCGCCTACCCGGACGGCCGCGCGGCCCGCCGCGCCGTCGCCGAACGCCACGGGCTGCCCGAGGAGTGCGTGCTGCTGACCTCGGGGGCGGCCGAGGCGTTCGTGCTGATCGCCCGGACCCTGCGGGGCCGGCCCTGCGTGGTGCACCCGCAGTTCACCGAGCCGGAGGCCGCGCTGCGGGCGGCCGGGCTGCCGGTGGACCGGGTGCTGCTGCGGGTGGAGGACGGCTTCCGCCTGGACCCGGCGGCCGTGCCGGGCGACGCGGGCCTGGTGGTGGTCGGCAACCCCACCAACCCCACCTCCGTGCTGCACCCGGCGGCGGACCTGCTGCCGCTGGCGGCGGGCCGGATCCTGGTGGTGGACGAGGCGTTCATGGACGCGGTGCCGGGCGAACGCGAGTCGCTGGCCGCCGCGGTGGCCACGGTCCCGGGGCTGGTCGTGCTGCGGAGCCTGACGAAGACCTGGGGCCTGGCGGGGCTGCGGATCGGGTACGTGCTGGCCGCGCCGGAGCTGGTGGAGACCCTGGCGGCCGGGCAGCCGTTGTGGCCGGTCTCCACGCCCGCGCTGACGGCGGCCGTCGCCTGCTCCTCGCCGCGCGCGGTGGCCGAGGCCGAGGAGGCCGCCGCCCGGATCGCCGCGCACCGAACCCATCTGCTGGGCGCGCTGGGTGCGTTCGGCGCCTTCTCCCGGCCGGTGCGGGACCCGCGGGGGCCCTTCGTCCTGGTCCACCACCCGGACGGGGCGGCCCTGCGGCTGCGGCTGCGCGCCCTCGGCTTCGCCCTGCGCCGCGGCGACACCTTCCCCGGCCTGGGCCCCGGCTGGCTGCGCCTGGCGGTCCGCGACCCCGCCACGACCGACGCCCTCACCCACGCCCTGCGCGCCGCCGGGGCGTAGGGCCTGCCGCCCGGGGACCGGCCCCGAGGTGCCGGGAACGCGCCCCCGGCGCGCGGGGCGAAGCCCTCCCCGTCCGGCTCCGGCAGGCAGACCCGGCCGGGGAAGAGCCGTGGGCCGCGTCCGGCGGGGCCGCCCGGCTCCCGCCGGGAGCCGCCGCGTTGCTCCCCGGCGCGCCCGGCCGGGGGGACGCGCCGCCGGCTACCGCACCGGCGTGCGTGCCGACGTGCGGCGCTCGGCGGCCTCGTCCCCGGTGGAGCCGGCCAGGATCGCGTCCAGCAGGCCGGGGTAGCGGGCGTCGAGGTCGGCCCGGCGCAGGCTCAGGAGGTTCTCCCGGCCGGAGGGCTCCTGCCGGATGACGCCGCTGTCCCGCAGCACGCGCCAGTGGTGCGTCATCGTGGACTTGGAGGTGACGCCCAGGGCTCCGAGCACGCTGGTGCAATTGTGCTCGCCCCCGGCGTCCAGGATGCGCACGACCGCGAGCCGCAAGGGGTTGCCCAGCGCCGTCAGGACGCCGTCGATCCGGATCTGATCGCGGTGCGGATGACGGAGGCTCATGACCTTTACGGTACCGCGATGGTCGAACTAAGCATCCCGGGCGGGACGCCGCCCGCGCGCGGGGGCCCCCGGACCTGGAGGGTCCGGGGGCCGGGTGTCGCGGAGGTGTCAGCGCGTCAGGACGCGGCTCACGCCTCGGTGGTGGTGCCGCGGCGGCGGCGGGCGAAGAACACCGCGCCCGCGCCGGCCGCCAGGAGGGCGGCGGCGCTGCCGACGATCAGCGGGGTGTTGGAGCTGCTGCCGGTCTCGGCCAGGTCGGGGTCCTCGCCGGCGGAGCCGGCGCTGGAGCCGTCGGCCGCGCCCTCGGTGGAGCCGTCCGTCGCGCCGTCGGTGGAGCCGTCGGTGGAGCCGTCGGTCGCGCCCTCGGTGGAGCCGCCGGTGGACTGGGCGGAGTCGGTGTCGCCGGAGCCGCCGTTGTCACCGCCGTCCGTGCCGCCGGAGGAGGAGCCGCCGGCGCCGTCGCAGGAGGCCTCGGCCAGGGCGACCCGGCCGTCGATCGCGGCGACCCCGAGGTTCAGCGGGTCGACGTGAACCTCGAGGGCGAGAGCGGTGGCCGCGGCGGAGGTGTCCGTGGTCTCGCTCTGCGAGAGGCCGACGGTGACGGTGCCGACGCCGTCGACCCGGACCTCGACCTCGCCGTCGACGGAGACGTCGACGGTCTGGCCCAGGACGGAGACGGTCCCGCCGAAGTTGGCGGCGGCGGTCGGGGCGCCGTCGACGGGGCAGGTGGCCTCGGCGGTGATCAGCTCGGCCTCGACGAGCGCGTCGGTCAGGCCCGGCAGGGTGACCTCCGCGTCGACGATCTCGACCTCGGCGGCGCTGCCGGAGTCGTCCGAGGTGGCGGACGCGGAGGCGACCTCGGCGTCGAGGACCTGGAAGGCCTCGCCGTCGTTGTAGCCGTTCAGGGTGGCGCTGAGAAGGGTCTCCTCCTCGGTCTCCGGGGCGGAGACCTCGTTGAGGACGACCTCCAGCGGCAGGTTGGCCGCGCCGTCGAGCAGGGAGACCGCCAGCTCGGTGCGGAGCACCGCGGCGTTGGCCGTGCCCTGGGTCTGCTGCTCGTCCTCGGCCGCGAAGGCGGGAGCGGCAGCCGTCCCCAGCAGTACGGCGGTGGCGATCAGCACCGCCGACCGGCGCGGGCCGGATCGGCGGAGAGCGGTGTTGTTCACGTGTGGAACCCCCACGGTGATGGTTGGCGCCGCCGGGGACATGGATCGCGCGCATGGACATGCGAAGGGAACCGCGCCGCGGCAGCTGTGTGGATTACGCCCGACATGGCCCCCGTGCCGTCGAAGCGTGCTGATTATCTCACAACATCACGCTCAGCAGTACCTATTCATCATCTGAGTGACAGTCTGACCATCCGTCACTTCCGGAGCTGACGCCCCCGCAGCACCAGATGGCGCGGGCGGGACAGGGTCCCCACGTCCGCGCGGGGGTCGTCCTCGCAGATCAGGAGGTCGGCCGGGGCTCCCTCGGCGATCGAGGGACGGCCGAGCCAGGAACGCGCGCCCCATGCTGCGGCGTTGAGTGCCGCGGCAGTAGGCAGCCCCGCCGTGACCAGCTCCGCGACCTCCCGCGCGATCAGCCCGTGCGGCAGCGAGCCCCCGGCGTCCGTGCCGGCAAACACCGGAACGCCCGCCTCCCAGGCGGCCCGTACGGTGGCGTACCGGCGCCGGTGCAAACGTCTCATGTGCGCGGCCCAGCGCGGGAATTTCCCCTCGCCGCCCGCCGCGAGGCGCGGGAAGGTCGCGATGTTCACCAGGGTCGGCACGATGGCGACGCCGCGCTCGGCCAGCAGCGGGATGGTGTCCTCGGTCAGCCCGGTGGCGTGCTCCACGCAGTCGATGCCGGCCGCGACCAGGTCCGGCAGCGTCTCCTCGGCGAAGGAGTGGGCGGTGACCCGCGCCCCCTCCTCGTGGGCGGCGGCGATGGCCTCGGCCAGCGCCGCCCGCGGCCACAGCGGCGCCAGGTCTCCGGCCTCGCGGTCGATCCAGTCGCCGACCAGCTTGACCCAGCCGTCGCCGCGGCGGGCCTCGCCCCGGACGCAGGCGGCCAGTTCGGCGGGCTCGATCTCGTGGGCGTAGTTGCGCACGTAGCGCCTGGGGCGGGCGATGTGGCGGCCGGCGCGGATCAGGCGGGGCAGGTCCTCGCGGCCGTCGATCCAGCGGGTGTCGGCCGGGGACCCGGCGTCCCGCAGCAGCAGCGCACCCGCGTCGCGATCGGCCAGCGCCTGGCGTTCCGAGGTCTCGCGGTCCACCGCGCCGTGGGCGTCGAGGCCGACGTGGCAGTGGGCGTCGACCAGGCCGGGCAGGACCCAGCCGTCGAGCGTGACCACCTCCCGGCCGGGCGAGGCGGGCGGGGTGAGGCTGATCCGGCCGCCGATCACCCACAGGCCGTCGAGGGCGTCCTCGGGCCCCGGGCCGGTCAGCACCCGCCCGGTGATGCGCAGTACGTCCCCGCCATCGCTCATGCCCGGCAGCCTACAAAGCGGGCGTCCGGCACACGGCCCCGGGGGCGGGCGGAACGGCCGCGCGGAGAGCGGGAAAAGCGCGGCGCGCGGGCGGGAAACGGCCGCGGCAGAGCGCCGCGGAAATCCCGGTCGTCGCGGGGGATCTGGGCCGCGACCCCGTGGGGCACTCGCAGGATCACCCCGGGCGCGCTTCCCGGAAATGACCCCTGAGCAATTCCGGGCGCACTGCACGGCGCGCTTCTGCCCGCTTTTCCGGCGCTCAAACGGGCCTCTTGCAGAATCCTGGCGGTCCGCTACACGGAGTCGTGGGCGTCACACGCTCGTTACGGATCTGTGACACATTCCACAGTAGTGACCCTTTTGTACCGGAACTAAGGGGCACAGCAGGACATTTCTGCGTCGTACGGCCCGGATGAAGCGGCGCATGCGCGCGATACCACGGCCCCCCGGGGCGGGGTAACCCCCAAGGCCCATGCATTATTGGCCCGCTCTGGGTAAGTTGCATCTGCATGAGCACCGCAGCCGCGGACAGCGTAATGAAACGCACCACCATGAATGCAGCAAGAGACGCACAGACGAACGCAGCAGAAGCAGCCGCCGAAAAGAACTCCGAAAAAGCAGCCGCCGCAGCCGATGCGGCGACCCGTGCGGCGCGGAATTGTCCCGCGCCCCACGCCCCGGATATTCCGGAGGGCCTGTCCCTGGAGGAGCCCCGCACCGACGACGGGGCGGCCCTGTGGCGCATCGCCCGGGACTCGCGGGTCCTGGACCTGAACTCCTCCTACAGCTACCTGCTGTGGTGCCGTGATCACGCCGGCACCTCGATCGTGGCCCGGGACGCCTCGGGCGGCCCGGTCGGCTTCATCACCGGCTACCTCCGCCCCGAAGCCCCGCGCACCCTGCTGGTCTGGCAGGTCGCGGTGGACCACGGGCAGCGAGGGCGCGGGCTCGCCGCGGCCATGCTCGCCACCCTCGCCGGACGGGCCGGGCGCGCGCTGGGGGTGAACGTCATCGAGACGACCATCACGCCGGACAACGCCGCCTCCGAGCGCCTGTTCACCGCCTTCGCCGCCCGGCACGGCGCCCCGGTGGAGCGCGAGGTGCTCTTCGGCGCCGACGCCTTCCCCGAGTCGGGGCACCAGCCCGAAGTGCTGTACCGGATCGGCCCGTTCGCCTCTCCCGACGCCTCCCCCGCCCACGACAACAGCTGACACCAGCGAGACCTGGAGCACTGCCGTGACCATGACCCAGCCCGACCTGAGCGTCTTCACCACCCTGGAGTCCGAGGTGCGCAGCTACTGCCGCGGCTGGCCCACCGTGTTCGACCGGGCCCAGGGCAGCTACCTGTACGACGAGGACGGCCACCGCTACCTCGACTTCTTCGCCGGCGCCGGCTCGCTCAACTACGGCCACAACAACCCGGTGCTCAAACGCGCCCTGCTGGACTACCTGGAGCGCGACGGCATCACGCACGGCCTGGACATGTCCACCACCGCCAAGCGGGCGTTCCTGGAGACCTTCCGCGACGTGGTGCTGCGCCCGCGCGGCCTGGACTACAAGGTCATGTTCCCCGGCCCCACCGGCACCAACGCCGTGGAGGCCGCGCTGAAGCTGGCGCGCAAGGTCAAGGGCCGCGAGTCGATCGTGTCGTTCACCAACGCCTTCCACGGCATGTCGCTGGGCGCTCTGGCCGTCACGGGCAACGCCTTCAAGCGGGCCGGCGCGGGCATCCCGCTGGTCCACGGCACGCCGATGCCCTTCGACGACTACCTCGACGGCCGCACCCCGGACTTCATCTGGTTCGAGCGGCTGCTCCAGGACTCGGGCTCCGGCCTGAACAAGCCGGCCGCCGTCATCGTCGAGACGGTGCAGGGCGAGGGCGGCATCAACGTGGCCCGGGCCGAGTGGCTGCGGGGCCTGGCGGACCTGTGCGCCCGCCACGACATGCTGCTGATCGTCGACGACATCCAGATGGGCTGCGGGCGCACGGGGCCGTTCTTCTCCTTCGAGGAGGCCGGGATCGTCCCCGACATCGTCACCGTCTCCAAGTCCCTCAGCGGCTACGGCCTGCCGTTCTCGCTGACCCTGTTCAAGCCCGAGCTGGACATCTGGGAGCCGGGCGAGCACAACGGCACCTTCCGCGGCAACAACCCGGCCTTCGTCACCGCCTCGGCCGCGCTGGACGCCTACTGGACCGACGGCCAGATGGAGAAGCAGACCCTCTCCCGGGGCGAGCAGACCGAGGCCGCGCTCCGCCAGATCACCGCCGAGCACGCGGGCGCGGGCTACCGCGGCCGGGGCCTGGTGTGGGGCCTGACCTTCGACGACCCCGCGCGGGCCACGGACATCTGCCGCCGGGCGTTCGAGCTGGGCCTGCTGCTGGAGACCTCAGGGCCGCAGAGCGAGGTCGTCAAGCTGCTGCCCGCGCTGACCGTCTCGCCCGAGGAGATGGACGAGGGCCTGCTGGTGCTGGCCCGCGCCGTCCGCGAGACGGCCTGAGCGGCCCGTAACCGGCCTGAACGGCCCCCGAGCAGAAGGGAGAAGAGCGGTGATCGTACGGTCCATCGCGGACATCGAGGGCACCGACCGGGACGTGCGCTCGGCCTCGGGCACCTGGCGCAGCAAGCGCATCATCCTGGCCAAGGAGGGCGTGGGCTTCTCGCTGCACGAGACCGTCCTGTACGCCGGCACCGAGACCAGCATGTGGTACGCGCACCACGTGGAGGCGGTGTTCTGCGTCGAGGGCGAGGCCGAGCTGACCAACGACGAGACGGGCGAGAAGCACTGGATCCGCCCCGGGACGATGTACCTGCTGGACGGCCACGAGAAGCACACGCTGCGGCCGAAGACGGACCTGCGCGTGCTGTGCGTCTTCAACCCGCCGGTCACCGGGCGGGAGGACCACGACGAGAACGGCGTCTACCCGCTGCTGACCGAGGCCGGCGCCTGACCGGCGCCGTCCCGGGCAGCGGGAGCACGAGAGAAGGGAGCACATGCCGATGACCACCGCACCCGAGCGCACCGCCGACCTCTACCCCACCCGGGGCGCCACGGAGGTCGCCACCCCGCGGCAGGACCCGGTGGTGTGGTCCGAACCGGGCGCGCCGGGGCCGTTCACGGACGGCGAGCTGACCGGCTTCGCGCGCGACGGCTTCGCCACCGTGGACCGGCTGCTGACGGCCGAGGAGGTGCTGGCCTACCGGGCAGAGCTGGACCGGCTCATCGCCGACCCGGCCGTGCGCGCCGACCCGCGCTCCGTCGTGGAGCCCAAGTCCCAGGAGATCCGGTCGGTCTTCGAGGTGCACCGGATCAGCGAGGTCTTCGCCCGCCTGGTGAGCGACCCGCGCGTGGCCGGCCGCGCCCGGCAGATCCTGGGCTCGGACGTGTACGTCCACCAGAGCCGGATCAACGTCAAGCCGGGGTTCGGGGCCAGCGGCTTCTACTGGCACTCGGACTTCGAGACCTGGCACGCCGAGGACGGGCTGCCGCGGATGCGGACGGTCTCGGTGTCGATCGCGCTGACGGAGAACCTCGACACCAACGGCGGGCTGATGATCATGCCGGGCTCGCACCTGACGTTCCTCGGCTGCGCGGGCGAGACTCCCCGGGACAACTACAAGAAGTCGCTCCAGATGCAGGAGGCCGGAACGCCCTCGGACGAGGCGCTCACCGGCTTCGCCGACCGGCACGGCATCCGGCTCTTCACGGGTCCGGCCGGATCGGCGACCTGGTTCGACTGCAACTGCATGCACGGCTCGGGCGACAACATCACGCCCTATCCGCGCAGCAACGTGTTCATCGTGTTCAACAGCGTGGAGAACGCGGCCGTCGAGCCGTTCGCGGCGCCCGTGCGGCGCCCGGAGTTCATCGGCGCGCGGGACTTCACCCCCGTGGGGTGAGCCGCGCGTGAGCCGCACCCGTCGGCGCGGGCCCGCCCTGGGGCCGCGCCGACGGGTGCGGAAGAATGCCGGGAACCACGCAGGGCGACCGGGTCGATCGCGGCCGGGAAGGGAGTGCCGGGTGACGGACACGGGTGCGGGAACGGGAGCGGCGACGGCCGCGGCGGGGACGCCGGAGCCGGGGCCGGTCTTCGTGTTCATCGGCGGGCTGCACCGCAGCGGCACCACCCCGCTGGCGCGGGCGCTGGCCACCCATCCGCAGGTCAGCGGCTTCTCGGAGACGGGCGCGAAGGAGGACGAGGGCCAGTACCTGCAGACGGTCTACCGCCCCGCGGCCGAGCGCACCCGCTCGGGCCCCGGCCGCTTCGCCCTCTCCCCCGCCGCGCACATGACGGAGGACTCGCCGCTGGCCCGCCCGGAGAACCGCGAACGGCTGATCGCCGAGTGGGGCCGGCACTGGGACCTGGGGCGGCCGTTCCTGGTGGAGAAGTCCCCGGCCAACCTGATGATGACGCGCTTCCTCCAGCACCTCTTCCCCGAGGCCCGGTTCGTCGTCATCGCCCGCCACCCCGTGATCGTCACCCTGTCCACGAAGAAGTGGGCCCCGCGCACCCGCCTGTCCACCCTTTTCGAGAACTGGTTCCGCGCCCACGACACGCTGCGCGCGGACGCCCCCCGCGTCGCGCGGCTGCACACGCTCTCCTACGAGAACCTGGTGGCCCGTCCCGAGGAGACGCTGGAGGGCGTGCGGGCGTTCCTGGGCCTGGACGGGCCGATAGCAGCCGGGAGCGTCCAGGACCGCAGCGGCCCCTACCGGGAGCGCTGGGAGGCGATGGCGCGGGCCTCCGACCCGCTGGGGCGGCGCCGGTTCCGCTCGCTGTGCGAGCGCTTCGAGGCGCGGGCCAACGCCTACGGCTACAGCCTGCTCGACCTCGACCGGGTGCCGCCGCCCTCGGCCCCCTGAGACCTGGAGTCGCGCGCGGGGCTCGCTGGGCCGGGGTCCCCGCGCGGGGCCGGCCGTCGGGCCGGCCCCGCGCCCTCGACTCCCCTTCCCGCCCGCCCCTCACGCCCCGAAGGTCAGTACGCGCCCCGGGACCTCACCACGGCGAAGAGCGTGCGCCACAGGATCATCGCGTCCAGGGCCAGCGACCAGTTCTCCACGTAGCGCAGGTCGATGCGCACCGTCTCGTCCCAGGACAGGTCCGAGCGCCCGCTGACCTGCCACAGCCCCGTCATCCCCGGCTTGACCACAAGACGCCGGTACATGTCGCTCGGGTACTGGGCGACCTCGCTGGGCAGCGGCGGGCGCGGACCGACGAGGGACATGCTCCCGCCCAGGACGTTGAACAGCTGCGGCAGCTCGTCCAGGGAGTAGCGGCGCAGGAAACGGCCCAGCGGGGTGACGCGCGGGTCGTCGCGCATCTTGAACAGGACGCCGTCGTGCTCGTTGGCCGAGCGCAGCTCCGCCACCCGCTCCTCCGCGGCCATGTACATGGAGCGGAACTTCAGCACGGTGAACGCCTCGCCGTCCCGCCCGATCCGCGTCTGGCGGAAGAGCGCGGGGCCCGGGCTGGTGAGCCGGATGGCCAGGCCGATGGCCGCCAGCAGCGGGGAGATGAGCAGCAGGATGCAGAACGCGCCCGCGCGGTCGATGAGTTCCTTGGCCACGCGGCGCCCGCCCGAGAGGGTGGGGTGGTCCACGTGGACCAGGGCCAGGCCGTCCACGGGCCGGATGGTGGTGCGCGGGCCGGCCACGTCGATCAGCGCGGGGGCCACCAGCAGGTCCACGCTGCTGCGCTCCAGCTCCCAGGCCAGCCGCTGGAGTTCGGCGCCCTGCAGCTCGGGGCAGGAGAGCACCGCGACGGTGTCGGCGCGGGCCTGGTCCACGGCGGTGGCCACGTCCGCGAAGGAGCCGTGCACGGGCACGTCGATGCCCTCCACCCACGGCTGGTGGGGCCGGGCGGTGGGCAGGCAGGCGCCCACGATCTGCATGCCGTGATAGCGGTGGCGGTGCAGCTCCCTGGCCAGCGCGACGATGGACTGCTCGTGGCCGACGGCCATCACCCGCTGCATGAAGCGGCCCGAGCGCACCCTGCCGCGGTGCATCCACTTGCGGATGGCGTAGCGGACGGTGAGGTCCAGGACCACGGCACCGGGCAGGGCGAGGGCCAGGTAGCCGCGGGAGACCTCCAGCTTGGCGCCGTAGGAGACGACGGCGACGGCGGAGGTGACGGCCGCGCCGGTGAGCAGCGTGCGCTGGTACTCCTCGGGGCCGATGAAGAGGAAGCGCGGGTCGTAGGCGCGGGCCAGGGCCTGGAAGACGACCCAGATCAGCGGCAGGGCGGCCACGGAGAACAGCAGGTAGGCGAGGTGGCTGGCGCCGAAGCGCAGCACCCAGGCGAGGACGCCGGCGGCGCCGGCGACGGCGGCGTCCGCGGTCACCAGCAGGATGGCGTACCGGCGCTTCCACCGCAGGGTCCTGGCCGCGCCGGTGGCGCGCGGGGCCTGCTTGCGGACGGCCCGCAGCGGGCGGGCGGCGGACGCGCGCTCCGGAGCGGCGGCGGGCGTGGCCGGGGAGTGCGGCACCAGCGGGACGGCCCCCTGCTGGGGGGTGGGGGCGGTCATATCCGCACCGGCGAGGGCGAGGACGGCGCGCGGCGACGGGCGGCGGCGGCCGGGCGGAAGGGGCGGGCGAGCGGCGGAGAGAATGTCATGACGGGGTGAACTTCCGGGGATGAAGAGACGGATGGGACGGAAAGGGGCGACAAAGGGGACCGTTGAGGGGCCCTGGGGGTTGTACGCCGCGCGGCACAACGTGCGCAGTGGGTATGCGCGGTGGGTGAGCGGCTGCGGAGTCTCAGCGGTAGCGGGAGACGTAGGGGTGGCGTCCGGCCGCGCTCCACTCCTCCATCACGGCGGGTTCGTCCGTGACGCGGGTGTCGCACTTCTTGTGGGTGTCGAAGAGGTTCACGGCGCGGATGCGGGGGTAACGGCGCAGCGCCGGCACGAGGTTGCGGTACCAGCGCGCCTCGGCCTCGGGGTCGCGCGGGTCGGCGACGGAGCCGTACTCGGCGAGCATCCAGGGCTTGTCGCCGAAGCCGTTGTCCTCCAGCCACTCGTACCACGGACCGATGGTCTCCTCGGGCGTGCGCCAGTCGAGGTTGCGGCAGACGTAGTAGTTGAAGGGGTCCCAGCCGATCCAGTCCACGTAGGCGTCGCCGGGGTAGAAGGACCGGATGACGTCGGCGTGGCCGGTCCAGCCGACGCTGACCCACACCCAGCGGACGTTGTCGGCGCCCTCCTCCTCGAAGATCTCGTGGACGTGGCGCCAGGCGCGGACGTAGTCCTCGCCCTCGCCCTGATTGGGGTGGCGCTCGCCCTCGGCCTCGTGGTCGAAGGCGAGGAAGACAGGGCGGTCCCACCGCGCGAGGCGGCGGGCGGCGGGGCGGACCACCCGCTCGTCGTGCAGGCCGGCGGCGACGTCGTCCCAGGTGGCGCGGCCGGCGCCGTCGTGGCGGCGGGTGGTCCAGTTGTAGAAGAGGATGCGGCCCTCCTCGCCCAGCCGCTGCTCGTAGCGGGTGGGGAAGACGCCGGAGGCGCCCGTCCCGGAGAAGTCCTTGTAGCGGTGGACGACGTCGAACGGCCGCCCCGCGTCCTCCTCGATGCCGGTGATGTCGCGGTAGAGGTTCCCGCGGCCCTCGCGGTTGGTGTAGATGCCCCACAGCAGGCCGCAGTCGGCGACCAGTTGCTCGTCGAGGGCGCACCGCGGGTCCCCGGCGGCCTCGGGCGAGCCGGAGGCGGGCGGCCCGGAGACGGTGAGGGCGCCGAGGACGGCGGCGACGAGGGCCGCGGCGACGGTGCCGCGGGCGCGGCGTCTGCGGTGCCGCGCCGGGCGGGGCGCGCGGGCGGCGGTGACGGCGGCGGCGGCGCGGAGCCTGGGCAGGCGTCCGGACAGAGGCATGGCCGTGCTCCCTTCCGTGAGGGGCGGTCCGGTATGGGGCCCCGCGTCGGGGGCCCGCGGGTCAGGGGTCGGGGGCGGCGCGGGGGCCGGCGCTCAGCAGCGGGGCGGCCTGGACGTGGACGCGCGGGTGGCGGGCGTTCTCCCGCAGGGCGACCGCGCCGGCGATCATGGCGATGATCAGGCCGGAGTCCATCAGGCCGTAGTAGAAGGTCATCACGGTGGTCATCAGCAGCACGACGTGCGTCCACAGCGCCGTGGCGGTCGGGGCGCGGCGGGTGCGCCAGGCCAGCAGGCAGAACCAGCCCAAGAACAGCGCGGCGCCAAGGAAGCCGTGGGAGAAGAGGACGTTCCAGAACTGGCCCTGGGTGCCGACGGCCGGGACGCCCTCGCCGAGCACCGAGGGGCGCGGCGCGCCGTAGCCGAACAGCGGCGCGTCCAGCGTACGTTCGAACGCCTCCCGGTAGACGGCCAGGCGGGTCTCGTTGGTCTGGCTGTTCTCCACCCGGGAGGCGACCCGGTCCTGGAGGCCGAGCGCGGCGCCGACGCCGAGCGCGGCCACCAGCAGGGCGCCCAGGGCCAGCAGTCCGCGGGCGTTGCCGCGGGCGGCCATCCGCAGCGCGGCGTACGCCAGGCCCAGCCCCAGGGCGATGAACATGCCGCGGTTGACGGTCAGGAAGGCCGGGACGAGGGAGAGCGGCAGCAGGATCAGCACGACGCGGAACGCCCGGGTGCCGCGCAGGAGTCCGAGGGCCAGCAGGACGAACGGGATGAGCTGGGCGTAGGTGTGGCCCCAGCCGTTGGTGTAGGCGAAGGGGGCGGAGGGGCGGGGCTCGTTCTGCCAGAAGCCGTCGGGGTTTCCCTGCGTGAAGCGGGGGGTGACCATGTGCGAGACCAGCTCGTTCGCCTGGAGGCCGGCGGGCATCAGGCGGGCCATGGGCGTGGTGAGGGAGCCGTGGGGCATCAGCACGCCCAGGTAGCCGCCGGCGATGACGGCGGCCCAGTAGACGGTGAGGGCGATGGCGATGCGGCGGGTGGGCAGGTCGCGCTCGGTGCCGTTGTAGACGTAGAGGAAGATGACGGTGGCGGCCAGGTAGATCAGGGCCCGGTAGCAGAAGCCGATCATCCGGCCGCCGGTGTCGACCTGGGCGGCCGAGGCGAACATCCAGACCAGGAAGAGCAGCCACACGCCGAAGCCACGCGGGGCGCGCAGCTCGCCGTGCCGGATCAGCAGCACGGTCATCGGCAGCGCGAACAGCGGCCAGATCATGTCGCCCAGGCCCAGCACCCACCACAGCGGGAAGACGACGAACAGCGCGTACAGCGGCCAGCGCGGCAGTGGCCGCCCGGGGCCCGAGATCCACCGCACGGCCCGGGGCGCGGCCCCGGGACCCGGGCGCGGCGGCGCGCTGCCGGGGGCGGGCGGCGCGGGCGGCGCGGTCATCAGATGCCCCGGCCCGCCCGGTGCGCGAGCCGGACCAGGGTGTCGGCGCGCACCAGCCCGGAGCCGGCCAGCAGGGCGGCGTAGACGCGCTGTTCACGGGGGTTGTGGCGGAACGCCTGACGCGCCCAGCGGCGGGAGGCGTGCCTATCGCCGAGCCCCGCGTAGGCGAAGGCGAGCTGGGCCTCGATGCGGGCGATGCCGATGGGGTCGGCGCGGAAGTCGGGGTGCTTGGCGACGAGGTAGCGCAGCGCGGAGATGATCATCGGCCAGCGGTCGGAGAAGAAGGACCTGGCGTGCCACAGCACGCGCACCAGCGGCTGGTGCACGGCGCGGACGGGCCCGGCGTCGGCGGCGCGCAGCAGGAACTCGTAGTCCTCGCCGTAGCCGCCGGGTATCTCCTCATCCACCAGGCCGATGCGCTCCAGCACGACGGCTCGGCGCGCCAGGACGGTGCTGGGGTGGACCTCCATGATGCGGTCGCGCAGGAAGTCGGCGCGCTCCAGCGGGCGGTCGGGGGCGAGGCGGGGGAAGTCCCGGCCGTCGTGGGCGACGACGATGCCGGTGGAGACCAGCGGCGTGTCGGGGTACTCGGCCAGGAGGCGGGCCTGGGCGGCGAGTTTGCCGGGCAGCCACTCGTCGTCGTCGTCACAGAACGCCACCAGCTCGCCCCCGGCGGCGAGGATGCCGGTGTTGCGGGCGCCGGCCAGGCCGGGGGCGCGGTCGTTGCGCAGCAGCCGCAGGGTGCGGCCGGGGCCGGTGGGCGCAGGGACGGGGACGGGCTCGGAGCGGTCGAAGACGACCAGGCACTCGACCGTTCCCTCGTACTCCTGCCCCAGGATGGCGGCCACGGCCCGCGCCAGCAGCTCGGGGCGGTCCCGGGTGGGCACCACGACGCTGACGGTCGGGGCTCCGGACCCGAGCGCGGGGGCGGCGGGACGCGGGCTGTCGGTCATGGCGGGGGCACCTCGTCGCTGGCTGATCGCCGGCCGTCTCGCCGGCGCTGTCGCGGGGTTGTCGCGGGGTTGTCGCGGCTGATCAGTATGGTCGGAGCGCAGGGGAAGGCTGAATATGCGGCACGATACGGGCGCCAACCTTCCGAAATTTTGTTCATACGGTGCTTATATGTGCACCGAATTAACGTGGGGCCGGGCCGGTGGCCCCGAGCCCCCCGGGTATCGTCGGGCGGACTGCCCGTGCGGTCGCACTCCGGGAATGACAAAGCCGAACGCGTTATTTTACGCGTCATTTGACGAGAAGGTGCTGACGAGGGTTCATGAATGGCGCATCCGACCCGCAATCCGTCGATGTCCGGCATTACGCCGCCGTGCCGGTGCGCCGGTGGCGCGTCGTGCTCGCGGTCGCGCTGCTCGGCCTGGCCGTCCTCGCGGGCTCCCTGTTCCTGCTGCCCGCCTCCTACGAGGCGGCGGCCGTGGTGCGGATCGACCCGGTGGGCACCGACCCCTTCGCGGCGGGCCGCTCCCCCGACCAGCTCGTGAACGCCGAGGCCGAGGCGCAGAACGCCCTCTCCTCCGAGGTGGCCGCGCGCGCCGCCGAGCTGACGGAGCGGGAGGAGGAGCCGGCCGCCCTGCGCTCGGGCCTGGCGGTCACCGCCGCCGCGGACACCGCCTCCCTCACACTGGCCTACCGGGCCGGCACCCGGGCCGCCGCCGTCGAGGGCGCCGCCGCCTTCGCCACCGCCTACCTGGAGGTCCGCGAGGCCCAGGCGCGGGCGCGGCAGGAGGAGATGCTGACCGGCGCCGAGGAGGCCCTGGCGGAGGCCGAGGCCGAGCTGCGGGCCGCCGAGGCGGCGCTGGCGGGGGCCCTGACGGGCTCGGCCGAGGCCCAGCAGGCGGAGGGCGAACGCCAGTTGGCCCAGCGCAGCGTGCAGAACCTCAGCGACAGGCGCGGCCAGTTGCGCTCCCTGTCCTTCACGCCCGGCACGGTGCTGCGCGAGCCGGAGAACGCCACCCCCGCCGGGCCGTTCGGCGGCGCGGCCTTCCTCGGGGCGGGCACCCTGGCGGTGCTGATCCTGGCGGTGGCGGCGGCCTTCGCCCGCGACCGCTTCGACCGGCGGCTGCCGGGCGCCCGCGAGGCGACCGCGCTGACCGGCGCCCCGGTGCTCGCCGAGATCCCGGCCGGGGCCGCGCTGCCCCTGGTGGACGACCCCGAGAGCCGGGCCGCGGAGGCGTACCGGGAGCTGCGGGCCCAGCTCGCGGCGGCGCTGCGGCGCCGGGAGTCGCGGGTGGTGCTGGTGGTGGACCTCACCGCGGGCGCGCGGGCCGGGCGGCGCGGCACGCCGGGCGCCAACCTGGCGGTGGCGCTGGGCCAGGCCCGCAACCCCGTGGCGCTGCTGGCGCCCGGCTGGCGCGGCGGGCAGGCCGCGGGCCCGGGCCCGCTGGCGGCGGCCGAGGGCGCCGTTCCCCCGGCGGGGGCCGGGCACGGCGGCCCGGACGCGCTGGACGCGCTCGGCGGCGGCCCCGGCCCGGTGCTGCGCCCGACCGCGGTGGGCGGGCTGCGGGTCGCCTTCGACGGCGACGGCGGCCTGCGCGAGCTGCTGGGCAGCGAGGACTTCCGGATGCTGGTGACCCGGCTGACGGATCACCTGGGCTGGGTGGTGCTGGACGCCTCCGGCGAACTCAGCCGCTCGGAGGTGCTGTCGCTGGCCGGGGCCGCGGGCGCCGCGCTGCTGGTGGCGGAGGCCGGGTTCACGCCCCGGGCCGACCTGGCGACCCTCACCACGTCCCTGGAGCGCCTGGGCACGCCCGTGGCCGGCTGCCTCCTGGTCACGGCCACCGGGCGGCGCCCGGCCCCCCGCACGGGCGGGCGCCACCGCACCGGCCCGGTCCTCGCGCCGTTCCCGGAGACGGACCCGCCGGCCGGGGAAGGCCCGTTCCGCGAAGGCTACGCAGGTCCCTCGGCCCCGCCATCCGTGCCCGGATCAGGCGGCACGCCTCACCCCGACCGGCCATTCCCCGGCCCCCGGCCCGGCGTTCCCGGACCCGGAGCGGACGGCACGGGCCCCGGCGATCCCGGTCTGGACGGCATCGGCCCCGGCGTTCCTGGCCCCGGCGTCCCCGGGCGAGGCTGAGGCCGCGGCGCCCCGGCATCACCCGGCGACCCCGGCCCCGACTTCCCCGGCATCGCCCGGCGGGGCGGAGCGGCCGGGCTAGGGGCCGTTCCCGGGCCCCGGCCCGGCCGGCGGCGGACCCGGGCGGGGCTCAGGCACCGTGCCGACGCGCACCGGGCCGCCGCGCACCGCGCGCCCGCCCCGGGCGCGTACGAAGTCCACCAGCGAGGGCAGTTCGAGCGCGTCGCGGAAGGCCCACAGGGCGGCGGCGTAGACGGCGCAGGAGGCGGCCAGGTAGGCGGCGAACGCCCCGGGGCCGGAGCCGGCCAGGGCGCGCACCGCCACCCCGCCCGCGCCGAAGACCAGCGCCGAGAGGGCCGCGCCGAGGAAGAACCCCCGGCCGTGGCCGCGCAGTCCGATCAGCACGCGCACCTCGTAGAGCCCCATCAGGCGCTCGCACAGGATGCTCGCCGCCCAGGCCCAGGCGGCGCCGATGATGCCGTGGTCCGGGACCAGCAGCAGGTTCAGGCCGACGTTGACGGCCAGCGCCACGACCGTGTTGGCGGCGTTCCAGCGACTCTTGCCGGCCATCAGCAGCACGGTGTTGACGTTGCCGGTGGCCAGGCTGAAGAGCATCGCGACGGCCAGCACGGACAGGGCGTCCGCGCCCTCGGAGAATTCCCCGCCGAAGACGCGCAGGACCTGGGGGCCGAAGGTGGCCAGCACCAGGTAGAGGGGCCAGGAGGAGGCGGTGATCCACTGGGTGGTGGCGCGGTAGAGGGTCTCGGCCCGCCGCGTGTCGCCCACCGCGAGGGCGGCGCCGATCTGCGGCTGGGTGCCCAGGCGCATGGCCTGCATGACGAGCGTGCCGGTGGTGACGAACCGGCTGGCGGCGGCGTAGACCCCGGCCTCGTGGGCGGAGCGCAGCGCGCCGACGAGGATGACGTCGAACCAGACGATGGACTGGGTGAACGCCTGGGCGAAGCCCCGCCCGGCCGCGTAGCCCCAGAACTCCCGCGCGATCGCCCCCAGCGGACGCGGCGCCCGCGAACCGCCGCCCGCCTCGGCGGCGTTGACACCCGTGGCCTCCCCCGCCGCGTGGCGGCTCTCGGCGCGGCGCAGGCCGCGGAACAGGGCGAGCAGGGCGAGGGGACAGACGAGCAGCAGGGGCACGGCCCAGGCCAGGGGCACGGCCAGGCCGCCGAGGCCGAGCAGCAGCACGAGGGCCACCAGCGCCACCCGGCCCAGCGGCAGGGCGAGTTGCTGGAGCAGGACGAACGTGCGCAGCCCGCCCAAGCCGCGGGTGGCCTGCACGGCGATCAGCCCGAGGATGGCCAGGACCAGGAAGGGCGCGAACAGGCGCAGGTAGCCGGTGCCGTCGTCCCGGTGGGCGGGGTCCACCAGGAGCCGGGAGAGCACGGGGGCGGCCAGCCACACGGCCGCGGCCAGGACGAGGGCGGCGGCCAGGGCCGGGCCGAGGGCCACGGCCAGGACCCGCCGCAGCTCGGGGACCCGGCCCAGGGCGCGGGCGCGGGTGGCGGCGTAGAGCAGCGCGGTGTCGGCGCCCGCGGTGCCCACGGCGGCCAGGATGGTGAAGAGGGCGAAGGTCTCGAAGAAGACGCCGGCGCCGGCCGGGCCCAGGCCCCGGGTGACCACGGCGGTCAGCAGGAAGCCGCCGAGCGCGGCGACCCCGGCCCCGGCCAGGCCCAGGGCGCCGCCCCGGGCGGCCCCCGCCAGGTCGGCGCGGCGCCCGCCGGCGCGGCCGGGGGCCGGGCCCCCGGCCCCCTCGGTGCCTTCGGTCCCCTCGGTCGTGGTGGTGGTCAGGGCCGGCCCCTTCCGTGCTCCGCGGGCGACCCGCGTCGGCTGTCTCGGCTGCATCCCTGGCCCATGCCTGGCGGAGTGTAGCCAGCGGCGCGCGGGCCGGGGGGAATCGCGGGAGGGCATCGCGGAATCGGCGCGAAATCCGGCCGCCGGACCATTTGCGATCGCACGGCTTTTACAATTGCCCGCCCCTGTGGCATTACTGTGTTAATACGAGTTGATAAAGCGAACCGGCTTTCGGCTCCCCTAGGCTCTCCCTGCACCGAGACAGGGAGAGTTCTTCGATGGACCGCGTCCGCGTGCTCTACATCGGCGGCCTCGGCCGCAGCGGCAGCACCGTCCTGTCGCGCGCCCTGGGCGGCCTCCCCGGCTTCTTCCACGTGGGCGAGCTGGTCTTCCTGTGGACCCGCGGCGCGGGCCTGGACGAACTGTGCGGCTGCGGCAGCACGTTCCGCTCCTGCCCGTTCTGGACCGAGGTCGGCGAGCGCGCCTACGGCGGCTGGGACGCCGTGGACTGCGCCCGGGTCGCGGGCCTCAAGCACCGCGTGGACCGCACCCGTTATCTCCCGCAGCTCCTCGGCCCGCGCCCGCCGGCCGCGTTCCGCCGGCGCCTCGACGAGCTGGCCGGGCTGCTGTCCCCGCTGTACGCCGCGATCCGCGACGTCGGCGGCTGCCGCGTCGTGGTCGACTCCTCCAAGCACGTCTCCTACGCCGCCGTGCTGCGCCGCCTGCCCGGCGTGGACCTGCGGCTGCTGCACGTCACCCGCGACAGCCGCGGCGTGGCCCACTCCTGGGCCAAGAGCGTGCGGCGCCCCGAGGGCAGCGGGAGCGACGCCTACATGGCCCGCGTCCCGGTGCCGAAGCTCGCGGCGCGGTGGACGGCGTTCAACGGCCTGCTCGACGTGCTGCGGATGGTGCACGAGGACGCCGCGGTGCTGCGCTACGAGCGCTTCGTCGCCGAGCCGGACGCCGTGCTGCGGGAGATCGCCGCCCTGGCCGGCGCCGAACTCGCCCCCGCAGACCTGGACTTCCTCACGCCCTCCGCGGGCCCGGGCCGGCCCCCCGAGCTGAAGCTCGCCGCCGAGCACAGCGTCTCCGGCAACCCCATGCGCTTCGACAGCGGCACCGTCCCGCTGCGCCTCGACGACGCCTGGCGCGGCGCGCTCCCGCCCCGGGACCGCGCCCTGGTCACGGCGCTGACCGCGCCGGGCATGCTCCGCTACGGCTACCGACTCAGGAAGGCTCCGGCACACCCCGTGGGACATCAGACATGACGCCGCCGCCCGCACCGCTGCCGACCCCGCCGCCCGGCCCGCTGCCCGAGCGCTCCGGCGAGCGCCTGCGCGTCCTGCTCGTCTGCTCCTCCGGCGGGCACCTGGCGCAGCTGCACCGCCTCTCCGCCTGGTGGAGCCGCCACGAGCGGCTGTGGGTCACCTTCGACACCGCCGACGCCCGCTCCCTGCTGGCCGGCGAGGAGGTCCGCTGGGCGCACCACCCCACCACGCGCAACGTGCCCAACCTGCTGCGCAACCTCCGCCTCGCGGCCGGTCTGGTGCCCTCCTGGCGCCCCGACCTGGTCGTCAGCTCGGGCGCCGGGGTCGCGGTGCCGTTCTTCTGGGTGGCCAGGGCGCGCGGCATCCGCACCACCTACCTGGAGGTCTTCGACCGCGTGGACACCCCCACCGTCACCGGGCGGCTCTGCCGCCCCGTCAGCGACCTCTTCCTCGTGCAGTGGGAGGAGCAGCGCCGCCTCTACAGCGGCTCGGTGACGGTCGGGAAGGTCCTGTGACCGCCGCGCAGGCGCCGGGCGTGCTGGTGACGGTCGGCACCGACCACCACCCCTTCGACCGCCTGATGACGTGGATCGAGCAGTGGCCCGCCGACGCGCCCGAGGTGCGCTGGACCGTGCAGCACGGCTCCACCCGCGCCCCGGCCGCGCCCGGCGTGCGGGCCGCGGCGATGATGCCGCACGACGAGCTGCTGGCCGCGCTGGCCGAGGCCGCCGTCGTCGTCTGCCAGGGCGGGCCGGGCTCGGTGATGGACGCGCGCGGCGCGGGCAAGGTGCCCATCGTCGTGCCGCGCCGCCCCGAGCTGGGGGAGCACGTGGACGACCACCAGGTCCTCTTCGCCCGGCGCCTGGAGGGCGCCGGGCTGATCCGCATCGCCGCCGGCGCCGGGGAGTTCCGCGAGCTGGTCACCGCCGCGCTGCGCGACCCCGGGGCGTTCGCCGCCCGCGACGGGGCCGGCGACCTGCCGGGCACCGTCGCCCGGTTCGACTCCCTGGTCGGCGAGCTGATGTCCCGCCCGGCGCGCCGCCCCCTGCTGCCCCTGCCCCGCCGCGCCCGGCGGGAGAGCGCCCGATGAACGCCCGTCAACCGGCAGGGCGGCCGGTGCTGGTCACCGGGCTGCCGCGCAGCGGCACGAGCTGGACGGGCAAGATGCTCCAGGCCGGCGGCGAGCTGGTGTACGTCAACGAGCCGCTCAACCCCAGCCGCCCGCCCGGTCGTTCGCCGGGGGTGCTCAACGCCTCGGTCAGCCACGCGTTCCAGTACATCTGCGAGGACAACGAGGACGTGTGGCTGCGGGCGTTCCGCGACACCGTCCGGCTGCGCTACCGCACGGCCGCCGAGCTGCGCGTCAACCGCTCGCTGCCCGACCTCGCGCGCCTGGCCAAGAACGCCTCCGCCTTCACCGCGGGCCGCCTGCGCGGGCGCCGCGCGCTGCTGGACGACCCCTACGCGACGCTCTCCGCCGCCTGGTTCGCCCGGCGGCTGGGCGCGGTGGCGATCGTGCTGGTGCGCGACCCCGTCTCCTGGGCCGGGAGCTGGCGCAAGCTGGGCTGGACCACCTACGTCCACGAGCTGCTCGAACAGCCCCTGCTGATGCGGGACCTGCTGGGCGAGCACGCCGCGCGGCTGCGGGAGCTGGTGGGCAGCCAGGACGAGCTGGCCAAGAACGCCGAGCTGTGGCGCGTGACGTACGGGGCCGTGGACGCGCTGCGCAAGGAGACGCCCTCCCTGCACGTGATCCGCTACGAGGACCTGGCCGGCGACCCGATGACCGCCTTCGAGGAGCTGTACCGGCTGTGCGGACTGCGCTGGAACGGCCCCGCCAGGGAGGCCGTTCACCGCGCCACCTCGGCGGACAACGCCCCCACGCGCGCCATGTCCTGGAGCCTGCGCGGCGGCCTGTCGCGCACCGCCTACCAGCCGATGGACAGCCGCGCCGCGCTGACCACCTACCGCGACCGGCTCTCCCCCGCCGAGATCGCCCGCGTCCGCGAGCTGACGGGCGCGGTGCGCGAGCGCTTCTACGCCTGAACGCCGGGGGCGAGGCGCGCGGCGAGTGGCGCGCCCTGGCCCGGCACGGGAGCTGAGCCGGGGCCGGGCGCGCCGGTCGGTGGGGCGGGAGGCCCCGGCGCTCAGGCGCCGATCACGCCGCCGTCGGTGCGGCGAATGGCGACCGTCGCGGAGCGCGGGCGGCCCTCGGGGTCGAAGTCGGGCCAGTTGCTGACCGCCCGGGGGTCGGCGGGGGTCGGCTCGCCCCAGGCCCTGGTGGCCTCGCCGGGGTGCTGGACGTTGACGAACAGCGTGCGCTGGTCGGGGGTGAAGGCCAGGCCGGTGATCTCGCAGCCGCGCGGCCCGGTCAGGAAGCGGCGGATCTCGCCGGTGCGGGGGTCGGCGGCCAGCATCTGGTTGTTGCCGATGTTCTCGTGGCCCCGGGAGGCGAGGTTCTGCGTGGAGTTGGAGACGTCGGTGAGGATCCACAGGCGGCCGTCGTCGTCGAAGCCCAGGCCGTCGGGCGAGCCGAAGACGTCCTCCGGGGCCAGCTCCACCGACGGGTCGTGGGCCGGGTCGCCGGCCAGCACGAAGATCTCCCACTCGAAGGTGGTGGCCGTGTGGTCCCGGCCCCGCTCGCGCCAGCGCACGATGTGCCCGTAGGGGTTGGGCTGGCGCGGGGTGACCGCGTTGTCCCAGCCGCTGCCGTTGGTCAGCGTGCAGTAGACGTCGCGGTTCCGGGGGTTGACGGCGATCCACTCCGGGCGGTCCATCTTCGTGGCGCCGACCGCGTCGGCCGCCTCGCGGGTGCGCAGCAGCACATCCGCCTGGTCGGCCCAGCCGTTGGCCGTGGTCAGGGGGCCCGTACCGTGGGTCAGGGGCAGCCAGGTGCCGGAGCCGTCGTCGTCGAAGCGCGCCACGTACAGGGTGCCGTGGTCCAGCGGGCTGCGGCCCAGCGCCCGCTGGACCCGCCAGGAGCCGGTGCCGACGAACTTGTAGATGTAGTCGCCGTCCTGGTCGTCGCCGGTGTACGCCACGACACGGCCGCGCGACTCGGTGACCGTGCAGCCCTCGTGCTTCAGGCGGCCCAGCGCGGTGCGCTTGACCGGGATGGCGCCGGGGTTCATCGGGTCGATCTCGACGACCCAGCCGAAGCGGTTGATCTCGTTCGGGGTGGCCGCCAGGTCGAAGCGGGGGTCGGCCAGGTGCCAGCGATAGCCGAAGCCGGACGTGGAGACGCCGTAGCGGGCCTGGGCGGCCGTGGGGCTCCAGGAGGCGTCCTCGGTGCCGAAGTAACCGTTCCAGTTCTCCTCGCAGGCCAGGTAGGTGCCCCACGGGGTGACGCCGTTCGAGCAGTTGTTGAGCGTGCCCAGCGGGCGGCTGCCCGTCCGCAGCGCCGGGTGGTCCGCGCCCACGGGGCCGGAGAAGGTGACGGGGGTGGCGCCGGTGACGCGGCGGGCGCGGCGGGAGTCGGCCACCCGCCACGTCCCGTCCCGGCCGCGCTCGATCTCCACGACGCTGACGCCGTGCGCGGCCAGGGCCTTGGCCACCTTCTCGGCCGTCATCTCGGCGTCGCCGTCGGGGAAGAGGAGCTGCTGGTCGACGTACTCGTGGTTGAGGACCAGCATCCCGCGCCGGCTGCCCTCCCGGCCGTGGCCGAGCGGGAAGAAGTGCATGCCGTCGTGGTTCATGCCGACCTGCTGGGCCTGCTCCGCCGCCGAGTTGGAGGCGTCCTTGTTCCAGCGCGGGCCGTGGGGGCGGATCGGGGTGCCCCAGGGGATGATCACCTGCGTCTCGTAGCCCTCGGGCACGGTGAAGGCGTCCTCGGAGCTCGTCGGCACGGGCTCGAAGCCGAGCAGCCCGCGGTGCCCGCCGCGCGCGGGGGCCGCCTGCGCGGGGGCGGTGGCGGCGGAGGCCGCCCCGCCGTTCAGCCCGGCCGCGACGAGGAACCCGGCGGCCGCGGCCGTGCCGCCCCGCAGCGCTGCCCGCCGGGAGAGCCGGCTCCGGACCACCTCGCCGAACGTGCGGTTGCCGGACGGGTTGGAGCTGATCTCGTCCGGGTCGATCTCGGGGAAGACCGGGCCGTGTACTGCCATGACGGGTCCTTACGCTGGTGCGGCCGACGTGATGATGCGGTGAGGCTAAAAGCGGACAGTGGCGCCGAGAGGCCACCAAGGTGAACAGTCGGCCACCTGCGCACGTACGGCCGATTCACCCGGGTCGTTCACGCATCCCCCGGACGGGGGAGGCGGTTCGCCACCGGGCAGGACGCGCCAAGGAGCGCCCCGACGGGACCGTGGAGCCATGACCGCTTCCCCTTCCTCCGCCCCGTCCCCCACCGTAGCCACCGGCCCCTCCGCCGCCCGGACCCGCGCTCCGGGCGCACCCGGCGCGTCGGCTACCCCCTCCGCCCCCAGCGTGCGCGGGGGGCGGCCCCGGCGGTCGCGCCCCGGCGCGCGCCCGCTGCTGCGCGCCCTGGCCATCGCCTCCTGCGTCCCCTACCTGGCCCTGAAGGTCGCCTGGCTGTGCGGCAGTCACGTCGGCATCCCGCCCGGCAGCGAGCTGCGCAGCCCGGACGGCGCGGCCACGCTCGCCGCGGCCAACGCCCTGACCGCCGCCATGGACGCCTGCGTGATCGTGCTGGCGTTCGCCCTGACCCGGCCCTGGGGGCGGCGCCTGCCCGCCTGGCTCCTGCTGCTGCCGCTGTGGGCGGCCACCGGCCTGCTCGCGCCGATCGTCACCGGCTACCCGGTCTCGCTGGCCGTCGGCCTGCTCACCGACGCCGCGCCCGCCGGGGGGCAGGAGGGGGAGGACGCCTTCCTCGCGCCGTGGGTCTTCGGCCTGGTCTACGGCGGCTTCGGCGTCCAGGCCCTCGCGCTCGGCGGCCTGTTCGCCCTCTACATCCGCGACCGCTGGGGGCACCTGCTGGCCGGGCGGCTGACCGCGCCGCCCGCCTCCCGCGCGTGGCGGGCCGCGGCCGTGGCCACGGCGGCGCTGGCCACCGCGACCGCCGTGCCGGACGCGCTGTGGCTGGCCGGCTCCACGGCCGGGCTGGCGCCCGAGCAGGCCGACGGGCGAGACGTCACCTTCTTCGTCACCGCGGTCTTCGCCGTCCTCTTCGCCGCCGCGGCGGCCGGCGGCGCGCTGCTGACGGCCTTCCGGCCCCGCCGCCTGGCGCGGCTGCCCCTGCCCGGCGCCCTCGCGGCGGCCTGGACCGGCAGCGCGGCCCTGGCGGCCTGGGGCGGCTGGCTGCTGCTGGCCGCCACGCTGACCCGGGGCACGGCCCTGCCCGGGGAGCGGATCCCGGCGGTCACCCTGCTGTCCTACGCTGGCCAGGTGCTCGCCGGAACGCTGATCCTCGCGCTGGGCGCCCGCCTCCTGGCGGCCCGCGCCGCCGCCCGCCCAGGGGCGTCCCGCCCGTGAGGGTCCCGGGCCGCAGGCTGCGGCTGCGCTGGGTGCACCTGCTGCTGGGCGGCGCGCTGCTGATGCCGTACTTCCTGCTGACGGCCGTTGTCCTCGGGGTCGCCGTCCGCGGCACCGAGCTGCCCACGCACCTGGGCCGGCAGCTCCTCGCCTACGCGCTGGCCCTGCCGCTGGTCGCCGCCACCGGCCTCTTCCCGCTGGTGCGCCCGCTCTCGGCGGGCGCGGCCCGCGCGCTGTGCTCGGTGGAGTCCGGGGAGCTGGCCGAGGGGCCGCCCGCCTCCTGGGCCGCGCGGCGGCGGACGGCGGCCTGGTTCACGCTGCACGCCGGGATCGGCGCGCTGGTCAGCGGCCTGACGCTGGCCGTTCCGCCGCTGGCCGCGGTGCTGCTGGCGCTGCCGTTCTCGGCGCGGCTGCGGGAGAGCGCGCTCGGCGAGGCCGCGCTGCCCTACGCCTTCGGCTCGGCGGGGGCCGCGCCCGCGGTGGGCCTGGCCCTGCTCGCCGCCCTTCCCGCCCTGGCGGCTGCGGCCGGGGCGCTGCTGGCCCGGCTCGCCCCGGCGCTGCTAGGCCCCGCCCCGGCCGACCGGCTGGCCGCCGCGGAGGCCAGGGCCGCGGACCTGGCGGCCCGCAACCGGCTGGCCCGCGAGCTGCACGACTCCGTCGGGCACGCCCTGGGCGCGGTCACCCTCCAGGCCGCCGCCGCCCGCCGGGTGCTGGAGAGCGACCGGGAGTTCGCGCGGGGGGCCCTGGCCGCCATCGAGGACACCGCGCGCAACGCGGTCGCCGAGCTGGACGCGGTCCTGGGCCTGCTGCGCGCCGAGGACCCCGCGAGCGCCGACCAGCGCGCCCCGGCGCCGACGCTGGAGGCGGACCTGGACGCCCTGCTGGCGCGCAGCCGGGCCGCCGGACTCGACGTCCGCTGCGACGGGCGCCCCCCGGCGCCCCTGCCGCCCGTCATCTCCCGCGAGGGCTACCGCATCGTGCAGGAGGGCCTGGCCAACGCCCTGCGCCACGCCGGCCCCCCGCCGGTGCGGCTGCGCCTGCGGATCGCGCTGGAGACCCCCGGCCCCGCCCGGCAGGAATTGGTGCTCACCATGGACAACGCCCTTCCGCCGCACGGTGGTTCGGACGGCGGACGGCGCGGGGGCGGGGGCCGGGGGCTGCGGGGTGTCGCGGAGCGCGCGGCGCTGCTCGGCGGCCGGGCGCGGTGGGGCGTTCCGGCCGGGGACCCGGCGGTCTGGCGGCTGACCGCCCGGCTGCCCCTGCCCGTCGGGAGGCCCGCGTGAGCGTGCGGATCGTGATCGCGGACGACGAGGCCCTGGTGCGCGGGGCGCTGCGCGCCATCCTCTCCGCCGAGCCCGGCCTGGAGGTGACCGGCGAGGCGGCCACGGGCGCGGAGGCCGTGGCGGTGGTACGCGCCAAGGAGCCCGACGTGGTGCTGATGGACGTGCGGATGCCCGAGCTGGACGGCATCCGCGCCACCGAGCTGCTGCTGGGCGGGATGCAACGGCCCCCGCGGATCGTCGTGGTGACCACCTTCGAGAACGACTCCTACGTCTACGACGCGCTGCGGGCCGGCGCCAGCGGCTTCCTGCTGAAGCGGTCCTCGGCGGAGGAGCTGGTCCGCGCGGTGCGCCTGGTCGCCTCGGGCGACTCCCTCCTCTTCCCGGCCGCCATCCGCGCCCTGGCCGCCGCCCACGCCCGCACCGCCCGCGCCGACGCCCTGCGTGGCCGCCTCACCCCCCGCGAGGCCCAGGTCCTGCGCCTGATGACCGAGGGCCTGACCAACGCCGAGATCGCCACCCGCCTCACCCTCGGCCCCGAGACCGTCAAGTCCCACGTCGCCTCCCTCCTCACCAAACTCGGCGCCCGCGACCGCACCCAGGCGGTCATCGCCGCCTACGAGCAGGGCTTCGTGACCCCGGGCCGGGCGGGGGCGTAGCGGATGCCCCTCCCGGCGAACGCCCTCCCGGCGGGGACGGGGATGATCGCCGGATGGCGCATCTGGGACTGGTGACCGTGGTCGTGCGGGACTACGACGAGGCGATCGCCTTCTACGTGCGGGTCCTCGGATTCGAGCTGCTGGAGGACACGCCGGTCGGGGACGGGAAGCGCTGGGTGGTCGTCCGGCCGCCGGGGGCGCGGGAGACCGGCGTTCTGCTGGCGAGGGCGGCGGGCGGTGAGCAGGCCGCCCGGGTCGGGGACCAGACCGGGGGGCGCGTCGGCTGGTTCCTGAACACGGCGGACCTCGACGGGGATCACGCGCGCATGAGGGCGGCCGGCGTGGCGTTCGAGGAGGCGCCGCGCCAGGAGCCGTACGGCCGGGTAGCCGTCTTCCGGGATCTGTACGGGAACCGGTGGGACCTGATCCAGCTCTCCCCCGAGCGGTGAGCACCACGTTGCAGCGGGTGTCTTGCGGGGCCGCGCCCAGGGCTACGACGTCGTCTCCGACGCCGCGCCTGCCGCGACGACGCCCTGGTCTTCTCCCGGGGCCGGCTCGTCCGGCCCAGCGCCTGTTGGCAGAAGGGCCAGGAGTTGCCGCGTGTGGCCGGGCAGCTCGATGTCCGCGAGGCCGGTGATGAGGTCCCTCAGGCGCACGGGCTGGTCGACCAGGACGGTGTTGTTGGACAGGAGCAGGGTGGGCACCAGGGTGTCGAGTTCGGTCTCGCTGAGCATCGGCCCCCCGAGTGCGCACAGGGCCTCCGCCTGGATACGGACGCGGTCGCGGAGCCCCGCGCCGCCGCCGGCGAGCGTGATGACGCGGTCGAGGGTCCAGGTGTCCTGGGCCGTGCGGTTGTCGTACGTCGTGGTCGCCCCGGCGGCGGCGGAGGTGACGGCGGTGATGGTGGCGGCGCTGACGAGGGCGACGTGCGCCAGGATCTGGTCGGCGTTCCACTCGCCGGCCGGCGGGGCGGGGCCCGTATCGCCGGATGCGGCCACGGTGGCGGCAGCGTTGAGCAGTGCTCCGTAGGCGTCCCGGAGCGGGGTGGTGTCCAGCATGGTTCTCCTTCGGCGGGTGGG
Organism: Streptomyces boetiae; assembly: GCF_031845405.1. Classification (NCBI taxonomy): domain Bacteria; kingdom Bacillati; phylum Actinomycetota; class Actinomycetes; order Kitasatosporales; family Streptomycetaceae; genus Streptomyces; species Streptomyces boetiae. The sequence goes on along the minus strand of NZ_JAVREN010000007.1, from coordinate 149,320 downwards.
CGCGGCGCGGATGCGGAACGGGGCACGGCGGACGGGCTACCGCGCGTCCCGCTCGGCCGCCTCCGCGGCGCGCTTGATCCTGGCCAGGCGGCGGTCCCAGTCGGAGGCGAGCGCGGCCATCCAGCGGGCCGTGGCGTCCAGGGCCTCGGCGCGCACCGTGTACCGCACCTCCCGTCCCGCCTTGACGCCGCTGACCAGCCCGGCCGCGTCCAGAACGGCCAGGTGCTTGACGACCGCCTGACGCGAGATCGGCAGCTCCCCGGCGAGTGTGGTCGCGGTGGCCCGGCCCCGCGCGGAGAGCAGGTCAAGCAACTGACGGCGGGTCGGGTCGGCCAGGGCGGCCAGGACGCTGTCGACGGCATCGCCGTCGGCGGTCGGTCGATCCACCACGGCCGGGTCAGGCGGCCCGGGCGGTGAGTGCGGCGAGGCACTGCTCCCACCCGCCGGTGTGGTCCTTGATCACGTTGCGGCGGTTGTCCTCGGGCGTCGGCAGAGCGGCGAACCCGCTCTCCACGACGCGCAGCCGGGTGCCGTCGCCCTCGGGCGTCAGGGTGAACTCCACGAGCGTGGAATTGTCCTCGCGCAGCTCCTCGCCGGGGAACGCGCTCACCCAGCGGTACGCCAGATACCTCGGCGGATCGACCTTCTCCACGCGCATCGGGTACTCGCCGTGTGCCGAGTTCCGGGCCACCAGGAGCTGGCCCTCCTCGGCCTGCGCGCCACGCGGGCCCTCGTCGCCGGTGACCCAGAACCCGGGCTCGGCCACCAGCGGCCAGACCTTCTCCGGGGCCGCCGCGATCACGATCTCCCGCTCGATGCGGTCATCCGTCATGACGTGCTCCTTCGTTTCACTGCGCCCAAATGCGCAACCCCAGAGTTGCACAAAGGTCCGGCACTGCGCAACCCCGGGGTTGCACTACGCCACCCCGAAGAGCTGCTCGACCGGGTTGATCGCGAAGTAGACGACGAAGAGGGCCGCCGCGCCCCACATCAGCCAGCTGACCTCGCGGGCGCGGCCGAGGACGAGCTTGAGGGTGGCGTACGCGATGAAGCCCGCGCCGATGCCGTTGGTGATGGAGAAGGTGAAGGGCATGACGGCGATCGTGACGAAGGCCGGGATGGCCAGGGAGTGGTCGCTCCAGTCGATGCGGCCGACCCCCGTCATCATCAGGAAGCCGACCGCGACGAGGGCCGGGGCCGCGGCCTGCGAGGGGACGACCGCGGCGAGGGGGGCGAAGAAGAGGGCCAGGGCGAAGAGGCCGCCGGTGACGAGGTTGGCGAAGCCCGTGCGGGCGCCCTCGCCGACGCCGGCCGCCGACTCGACGTAGGAGGTGTTGGAGGAGGCGGAGGCCGCTCCGCCGGCCGCCGCGGCCAGTCCGTCCACGAACAGCAGGCGGCCCAGGCGGGGGACGCGCCCGCGTTCGTCCAGCAGGCCGGCCTCCGCCGTGACGCCGACCGCCGTGCCCATCGTGTCGAAGAAGTCGGTCAGGAACAGCGTGAAGATGATCAGAACGACCGTGAGGAAGCTCAGTTCGCCGAACGCCCCGAACAGGCTGACGTTCCCCACCAGGCCGAAGTCGGGCGTTGCGACCACGTCGTCCGGCAGGGACGGGGCGGTCAGGCCCCACGCCTCGTCCGCGATGTCGGCCACGGCGTTGACCAGGAGCGCGAAGAGGGTCGTGACGAGGATGGAGATGAGGATGGCGCCGCGCACCCGGCGGGCCAGGAGCGCCAGCGTCAGCAGCAGGCCGAGGCAGAAGACGAGGATCGGCCAGCCGCGCAGCTCGCCCTCGGGGCTGCCCAGCGCGAGCGGCGGGGAGCCCTCGCGGCCGATGGTGAACCCGGCGTCCACGAAGCCGATCAGCGCGATGAACAGGCCGATGCCCACGCCGATGGCCTGCTTCAGCGCGGTCGGGATGGCGTGCATGACGGCCTCGCGCAGCCCGGTGGCGGAGAGCACGCACAGGATCAGGCCCTCGATGACGACCAGGCCCATCGCGTCGGGCCAGGTCATGCGCGGGGCGAGCTGGAAGGCGACCAGGGCGTTGATGCCCAGGCCCGCGGCCAGGGCGAGGGGCAGGTTGGCGGTCAGGCCCATCAGGACCGTCATCACGGCGGCGACCAGGGCGGTGACGGTGACCAGCTGCTCGCCGGAGAGGCGGTCGCCGTCGATGTCGGTGGCGCCGCCCAGGATGATCGGGTTGAGCACCAGGATGTAGGCCATCGTGAAGAACGTGGCCAGGCCGCCGCGCGCCTCGCGGCCCAGGCTGGACCCGCGGGCGCCGATCCGGAAGAACTCCTCGAGGCGCCGGGGGACGCCGCTGCTCGCTCGTGGCATGGACACGCACCTTCACGCAACGGGAGGGCCGGGGACGGGGGGCATTCTGCCCGCCCGGGGGCGTGCGGAGGAGGTGCCCCGCCCGGCGGAATCGCCCCGGGATCGCCGCGTGAGCGCCGGCCGGGATTGTCGCCCGGATGCCAACCCGGCGCGCCCCGGCCGTCGTCCCCTCAGCAATTCCCGGGCGCGCGCCGCCGCGAGGCCGGAGCGGTGGCTACCCTCCGCCCATGACCCCGCTCAGAGCGGCCGTTGCCGCCGCCCTCGCCTCCGCCGTGCTCGGCTGCGCCACCGGCGTCTGCGTCCCCTCCGCCTCGGCCGCCGAACGGGCGGGGACCCCGGCGGGCGTCGCCACGGCCGTACAGGCCGCCGCCCCGGCCGCGTCCACGACCGCGTCCACGACGACCGGCCGGATGCACAGCTTCGCGTTCCTCCCGGCCGCGCAGCGCCCCCAGGGAGCCGGGCTGGCCGCCCGCGTCACCTACTCCTCGACCACCGTCGACGGCGCCCCCGCCGTCGTCAGCGGCCTGATCTTCGCGCCCAGCGGCACGACGCCGGCCGGCGGCTGGCCGGTGATCTCCTGGGCCCACGGCACGACCGGGCTCGGCGACACCTGCGCGCCCTCCGGCAGCCCCACCCTGGCGGCCTCCTACGGCCGGTTCAGCGAACTGCTCCGGGCCGGGTACGCCGTCGTGGCCACCGACTACGCGGGCCTGGGCGGGCCGGGCCTGCACCCCTACCTCAACGGGGAGGTCGCGGCGCGCGGCGTCATCGACATCGCGCGGGCCGCGCGGGCGTTCTCGCCGGGGACGTTCGCCGCCCGGTGGGCCGTGAGCGGGCACTCGCAGGGCGGCCACGCCGCGATGTTCACCGGCCGCCTCGCGCCGGAGTACGCGCCGGAGCTGGACTTCCGCGGAACGGTGGCCCTGGCGCCGCCCTCCAACCTGACGCCGATCATCTCCCGCTTCGACCCGCAGGTCACGCTCGTGCCGCAGCTCGTCCCGCTGCTGACCTACATCTTCGCCGGGGTGCGGGTCTCCGCCGCGCCGGAGTTCGACATGAACGCCTACCTGAGCCCGCTCGGCCAGGAACTGGTCACCGCGGGCGAGACACTGTGCAACGCCCAGCAGTGGGAGCGTACCCAGGGCGTGAACATCGGCGAGCTGCTCAGCCGCCCGCTGGACGACTCGTTCGCTGCGGCGATGGGCGCCATGTTCGACGTGCCGACCAGCGGCTACCAGGACCCGGTGTTCATCGGCCAGGGCGAGGACGACCAGACGGTCGCGCAGTTCATGACCAACCAGCTCGTGGGCGACCTGCGCGAGGCGGGCGAGGAGCTGACGTACACCACCTACCCCGGGGTGGCCCACGACGTGGTGGGGCCCTCCCTCCAGGACGTGCTTGCGTTCCTCCGCCCGCTGCTCGCCACGCCCTAGCCGCGGGGCGGGGCGGCCCACGGCGCGCGCGGGCCCGCTCCCGTCAGGGCCGCGTGCGCGACTTGTGGGCCGCCGCGCGGGCGCGCTTGGCCACCTGCTTATCCGGGTGCAGGCGGCCCACGGCCTCCAGCACCTCGGCCGCCGCCGGGTGGTCCGTGCGCCAGGCCCGGTCGAGGAACGCGGCGTCGTGGGCGGCCAGTTCGGCCACCAGCTCGCGCAGCGCGGCCGGGTCGACGTCCGGCGGGGCCGTGGCCAGCTCGGCGGCCAGGGTGTCGATGGCCAGCCAGGACACCATGTCCTCCCCCGGCGGCGGAACGTCCGGCGCGCCGCGCCCGGCCAGCCACACCCGGGCCAGGCCGCCCAGCTCCCGGTCGTGCAGCACCTCGCGCACGGCCGCCTCCGCCCGCTCGTCGAGCTGTGCCAGCACGAGCTGGCAGGCCATCCGGCGGCCGGGGCCCTCCGGGTCGGCGCCCCGGGCGGCGGCCAGCAACGCGCGGGCCGCGCCCAGCGGGTCGCGCCCGGCCAGCCACAGGCGGGCCTCCTCGTGGGCGGCGCCCTCGGGGTGGAGGGCCAGGGCCGCCAGCAGCGTTGCCGCGTCCGAGGAGGCCAGCTCCCCGGTCAGCGGGGCGTCGAAGCCGTCCGCGAGGAGGCGGCGGCGCACGCCGTACAGGCCGAGGGGGGTGAGCCGGACGCGGCCGTAGCGCGCGTCCTCGTCAGTGCCCTCGTCGCCGTCCTCATCCTCGACCGGGGCAGGGGCGGCGGTGGGCCCGGCCGGGTCGTCCAGCGCCCCGGGCGCGGGCGGCTCGTACGCCACCAGCCCGGTCGCGGCCAGGACGCGGAACTGCGCGTCCAGCGTCCGCACCACCCGCCAGACCTCGGCCAGCGCCTCCTCGCCCGGCTCCTCCCCCGGCTCCTCGCGCTCGTCGGCCCGGGTGACCACGGCGGCCAGCACCGGCAGCGGAACGGCCGCGCCGTGACCGCCGACGACCGCGCCGTCCCCGGCCGCCGCCATCACGTACAGATTGGCCAGGGTCAGCCCCAGTTCGAGCGCGGCGTTCTCCTGCGCCCAGGCCAGGGTCTCGGGGTCGAGGGCGTCCGGGTCCAGCTCGCCGTCCGGGCCGACCGCCGCCTCCCAGTCCGCCGCCTCGCCCAGCAGCCCGTCCAGCGGCGGGGCCGCCGCGTCCGTCAGCGCGCCCTCCAGGCCCGCGCCCCAGATCTCCAGGACGCCGGCCGGGGAGCCGCCCCCGGCGAGGAACGCCAGGGCCGGGCCCGGCGCCGCCTCCACCCCCGCGGCGCCTTCCCTCACCTCGACCAGGCCCGCGTCGAGCGCGAACTGCCAGGCGTCGGCCGCCTCCTCGTCGCCCACGCCGCCCGCGGACAGACCCAAGTGGGACCGGGCAGCCGCCAGTTGAGCGGGCGGCAGCTCGCCGTCCCCGGCGACCGCGAGACCCTCCGGGGCCCACCGCGCCAGCCGGGCGGCGCGCGCGAGCAGGGGCGCGGCCAGGGCCGCTCTGGCCAGCTCGGCCTCCTCGGGCAGCCGCACGGGAGGGAGGGTGGGACGTTCGTCGTCGCCGGGGTTCACAATCGCTCCTCGTCGGGGAGGCTGGGCCGCCCACCAGCCTAGATCAGCCCGGGGGCGCCCGCGCGCCGACGGATGATCAACGGCCGCGCGCGTTCCGGCCGTTCACCCGGGCGTCGGGGCCCCGCCGTCCGGACGGCGTTGACAAGTCGCCCGGCGCTACGGGAGCTTTACGCGCGTAGCGTCCCTCACGTCCGTCCCTCACGTCCGTGGCCCCTCTCCCCCGCCGTCCCGTCCCCCACGCCCGGCGTCCCGCCGTTCCCGTTCGCGTCTCCCGTCCCGGAGGGTCCCTTGTCCGCAGCAGCCACGCCCCGCCCGTCCCGCCCCGGCGCACGCCCCACGGGGCGGCGCGGCGCCGCCCTCGGCGCGCTCCTCGTCGCCGGCCTGTGCGGCGCGCTCCTAGCGCAGCCGTCCCCGGCCGCCGCCGAGCCCGGCGCCGTGCGCGTCCACGACATCCAGGGCACCACCCGCGTGTCCCCGTACGCGGGGCAGCAGGTGACGGACGTTCCCGGCGTCGTCACCGGCGTGCGCGGCTACGGCTCGCGCGGCTTCTGGATCCAGGACCCCGACCCCGACGCCTCGGCGGCCACCAGCGAGGGCGTCTTCGTCTTCACCAGCTCGACGCCGCGCGTGGCCGTGGGCGACGCGGTGCGGGTCAGCGGCACGGTCGGCGAGTACTACCCGGGCGGCGCCGGCTCGGGCGTGCAGTCCGTCACGCAGATCTCCCGGCCCACCGTGACCGTGGAGTCCTCGGGCAACGCCCTGCCCGCGCCCTTCGCGCTCAACGCCCGCGCGCTGCCCCACCGTTACGCCCCCGAGGGCGACCCGGCGGCCGAGGGCTCCATCGAGGGGCTGCCGCTGCGGCCCGACCGCTACGCCCTGGACCTGTACGAGTCCCTGGAGGGCATGAACGTCGGGATCGGGGACTCCCGCGTCGTCGGCCCGAGCACGTCGTTCTACGAGCTGTGGGTGACGCTGGAGCCGCACCGCAACCGCACCGCGGGCGGCGGGCAGCGGTACGCCTCCTACGACGCGCAGAACGGCGGGCGCCTGAAGATCGAGTCGCTGGTGCCGGTCGCCCAGGAGCCCTTCCCCACGGCGAACACCGGGGACCTGCTGACCGGGCCGGCCGAGGGGCCGCTGGACTACGACGAGTTCGGCGGGTACCTGCTGGCGGCACGCGGGCTGGGCGAGGTGGTGCCGGGCGGCAACCGGCCCGAGGCGGCCCGGCCGCAGCGCGAGGGCGAGCTGGCCATCGCCACCTACAACGTCGAGAACCTCCATCCGGGCAACCCGCAGGCGAAGTTCGACCGCCTGGCCGAGGGCGTCGTCGCGGGCCTGGCCTCGCCCGACATCGTGGCCCTGGAGGAGATCCAGGACAACAGCGGCCCGGCGAACGACGGCACGGTGGCCGCCGACGAGACCCTGCGGCGCTTCACCGACGCCATCGCCGCCGCCGGCGGCCCGCGCTACGCCTGGACCTCCGTCGACCCGGAGGACGGCGCGGACGGCGGGCAGCCCGGCGGCAACATCCGCAACGTCCTGCTCTACAACCCCGAGCGGGTCTCGCTGACCGAGCGGGCCGGCGGCGACGCGACCACCGGCACCGAGGTGGTGCGCGAGGACGGCCGGGCGCGGCTGACCGCCTCCCCCGGCCGGATCGACCCGGCGAACCCGGCCTGGGAGGACAGCCGCAAGCCGCTGGCCGCCGAGTTCGTCTTCCGGGGCGAGACGGTCTTCGTCGTCGCCAACCACTTCGCCTCCAAGGGCGGGGACCAGCCGCTGCACGGGCGTTACCAGCCGCCCGCGCGCTCCTCCGAGGAGCAGCGGCTGGCGCAGGCCGAGGCGGTCAACGGCTTCGTGCGGGAACTGCGCGCGGCGCAGCGGGACGCGGCCGTGGTGGTGCTCGGGGACATCAACGACTTCGAGTTCTCGCCGGTGACGCGGGCGCTGACGGCGGGCGGGGCGCTGGAGAGCGCGGTGCTCTCGCTGCCGCCGCACGAGCGCTACACCTATGTCTTCCAGGGGAATTCGCAGGTGCTCGACCAGACGCTGGTCTCGCCGGCGATCCGCCGCTTCGACTACGACATCGTGCACCTGAACGCCGAGTTCGCCGACCAGGCCAGCGACCACGACCCGCAGGTGATCCGCTTCCGGCTGTGAGGGCGTTGCCCACCGTGGAGTGAACCCGGTGAACCCGGTGGACCCGAGGGCCGGGGAGGCCCGAGACTCCGGGGCATGAACGCGATGCCCCCGGCCTCCCCGGCCCCCTCCGCCCCCTTGCCCGCGGCCCCCTTCGGCCGCCTCGCCGCCGCGATGATCACGCCCTTCACCCAGGACGGCGAGCTGGACCTGCCCGGCACGGCGAAGCTGGCCGCGCACCTGACCGGGCGCGGCGGCTGCGACGCGCTGGTGGTCAACGCCACGACGGGCGAGGCGCCGACCACGACGGACGCGGAGAAGGCGGCGGTGGTGCGGGCGGCGGCCGAGGCCGCCGGGGGCGCGCCGGTGATCGCGGGCGTGGGAACGGCCGACACCCGGCACTCGGTCGCGCTGGCCCGCGCGGCGGCGGGGGCCGGGGCCTCGGGGCTGCTGGTGGTGACGCCCTACTACTCGCGGCCCGGCGAGGAGGCGGTCGTCCGCCACCTGAGGGCGGTCGCGGACGCCACGGACCTGCCGGTGATGCTCTACGACATCCCGGCCCGCACGGGCGAGGGCACGGCGCTGACGCCCGGCGCCCTGCGGCGGCTGGCCGAACACCCCCGGATCGTGGCCGTGAAGGACTGCTCCTACGACCTGTTCAAGGCGGGCCTGGTCCTGCACGAGACGGACCTGGCGTACTACAGCGGGAGCGACGAGCTGAACCTCCCCCTGCTCTCCATCGGCGCGGCGGGCTGCGTCAGCACGGCGGCGAACGTGGCCGGCCCCCAGGTCCGCGCCGTCCTGGACGCCCACCTCGCGGGCGACCCCGCGACGGCCGCCGCCCGCCACCGCGCCCTGCTCCCCCTGATCCACGCCCTGATGACCGAGGCCCCCGGAACGGTCACGGTCAAGGCCGTCTTCCACACCGCCGGCCTCCCCGGCGGCCCACCCCGCCCACCCCTCCTCCCCGCGGACGAGTCCCTGACGACCCGGGTGACGACCGCTTTGCGGGCGGCACTGGGGGGTTGAGGCCGGGGCGCCGCGCATCACCCCGGCGACAGCTCCCGCAGTCGCGCGGGACTCACGTAGTCACTGATCCAGGGCGCCGCCAGGTGCTCGGCGGGGATTCCGGCAAGACCGGCGGCGATGTGTCGCCGGGCGGCGATCTCGTCCCCGAGGGCGGCGTGCGCGATGCCCTGGTTCAGAAGCTGGAACGCCTGCCCCCGCAGCCAGTAGGCGGCCTCGGGCGGGTCCTGGTTCGCGGCGCGCTCCCCCAGGCGTTCCGCCGCCCGCAGCAGTGTCCTCGCAGCCGCCTTGTCGCCGGCCTTCGCCGTCTGCTCGGCCGCACGCGCCATGTTCGCGGCCCGCTGCGTCAGGTGGACGCCCTCCGTGCGGGTCACCGCGTCGAAGTGCTCGGCCGCCCGGCGGTGGTCGCCGCGCGTCCGCCAGTGGCAGGCGAGGAAGTTCCGGGACTGCGCGATCAGCGGGCCCGACCCGACCTCACGAGCGATCCGCTCGCCCTCATGGAGCACCGCCACGGCACGGCCGGACCGCATCTGCACGTGAAGCCAGCCGAGGAACGCGCAGTGCTCGGCCACCACTTCGGCCAGCGCGTCGCGCTCCGGGCCGCGCGCGTCGCGCAGCAGCCCCAGCAGCACCGTCCGGTGCGTCTCGGCGGCGGGCAGCAGCGGCACCGGGCCGACCACGTCATCGGCACGCCGCTGAGCCGCCAGGGCACCCGCGAGAGCATCCACGGCCGCCCGGTCGAGCCGGGTCGGGTGCCGCATCGCGTACGCGGCGCGCTCGTCGTCCTCGTCCAGGCCGAGCAGCGCCGCGAGGGAGCGTTGAAGTGCCGGTGACGGCGCCTGCCGGCCGTTGAGGACACGCGACAGATAGGCCGGGTCGTAGCGCATCCGGCGGGCCGCCTCGGCCGCACTCAACCCCTTCCGGGCGAGTGCCGCACGCACGTTTCCGACGTCCATGATCGCTCCGGTAGTCAAGGGGTCGTCAACGCCAACTCCCACCGTACCGGTCGCGTTTGCCCCAGGATCGGGTCAACGAGACGGCCCCGCGACGGGATCAGCGTCCGGGGCCATGGACCACCCGAGGAGACAGGCAGCCATGCGCGAGCCTACGTCAACCACACGCAACGAGAAGGCCCCGACCGAGGGATTGCGGCAGGCCCCCGCCCGCCGGTTGCTGCCCTGGCCCGGCGAGGACGGCGGACCGGCCTACCTCAGTGCGGACAGCGCGAACCGGGACCTGTTCACCCTGGCCGATGAGCTGGAGAACGCCCAACTGGCCGCCGGAGACGCGGTGCTGCGCTGCGCCCGGCCGCTGATCGCGGAGCCGTCCGCGACCGTCCGGGAGTTGCGCTTCGCGGCCCGGCGGCTGGCGGAGTGCCTGGGCGACGCCCTGCGGGTGGCGGAATCCCGGGGTGCGCGGCTGGCGGAAGAGAGTGCGGCATGAGCGTCCCGATGATCCTCCGGGGCGCCGCGTGGCCCCTTGCGGGGGCCCGCCCCGGCCGGAACGCGGGGCGCCGATGAACGCCCGCGTCGCCATGGGCGTCGCCGTGGACACCCACACCATCCGCGTCGGAGACCAACTCCTCATCGCAGGCCAGGCATTCACCATCGAGGACATGACCGCCCTCCCCCGCAACGCAAAACGCCTGCACTTCACCAGCGGAGAGAGCTTCACGATGCAGGCCCACACCGTCCTCTACGCCACCCGCGCCACCCGCCCCGACACCACGGGAGCCCGATCCGGACGGGCCCGCCCCCGTCCCCGCTAGAGGCCTCGCGCGCCCGGCGCCGTCGGCGGACCGTATCCCCCAGGAGAGCCCGGGGGGATGGGGGGCCCGAAGGCCCCCGGGGCTGCTGGGGCGCCGGCCGCAGGCAGTGTGCTCCGGGCCAGGAGGACCGCGCCGGCCACCGCTCCCGGCATGAGGAGGACGGCGACGAAGGGGATCAGGAACGCCAGGACCAGCGGGACGCCGAAGCCGAGGGTCAGGGCGAGGCGGTGGCGCAGCAGGCGCAGGCGTTCGCGCAGGGGGACGCCGTGGCGGGACAGCGGCAGGGAGGTCAGCTCGGCGGTGAGGAAGAAGCCGGAGACGGCGAAGCCGAGGACGGGGATCACGGTCTGCCCCAGGACCGGCACGAAGCCGAGCACGAACAGCGGCACCGCGAAGGCCAGCGCCCGCAGCAGCATCCGCACGCTGTCCCGCAGCGAGACCCACATCTCCCGCCACCACGGCAGGCCGGTGTCCGGCAGCCCCCAGCCCGCGTCCCGGGCAACGGCCTCGCCCAGCGCCTCGTAGAACGGGTCCCCGATGATCAGCGTGACGGCCGTGAACGTCAGCACCGCCGCGAGGAGCGCCGCCAGCATGACGACCGCGCCGAACGCCACGCGGACGGCCGTGCGCCCCCCGGAGTCCCAGTCGTCCGCGAAGGGCGTGGCCCAGGCGGCGAGTTCGTCGATCCGCCACACCAGCACGGCGAGCAAAGCCGTGTAGAGCACCAGGGTGATCAGCGCGGGCAGCAGCCCGACCCGGAGCCAGCGCCGGTGCCCGAAGACCCAGCGCTGGCCCTGCCACAGAAAATTCATCCCCGCCACGACATCGCGCACGGCCGTCAGACTAGCCGCAAGCCGTGGCGGGTTGGCGCCCGGCGCGGTCAGTTGTGGCTGTGGAGGGCCTCGTTGAGGCCGCCCCAGGTGCCGGTGCGGGGGAGGGCTTCGACGCGGCCGGTGGTGGAGTTGCGGCGGAAAAGGAGGTTGGGGGCGCCGGAGAGGACGGCCGCCTTGACGATCTCGCTGTCGGGGAGGGTGACGCGGGTGCCGGCGGTGACGTAGAGGCCGGCCTCCACGACGCAGTCGTCGCCCAGCGAGATGCCGATCCCGGCCTCGGCGCCCAGCAGGCAGCGTTCCCCGATGGTGATGGTCTCCTTGCCGCCGCCGGAGAGCGTGCCCATGATCGAGGCGCCGCCGCCGATGTCGGAGCCGTCGCCGACGACCACGCCGGCGCTGATGCGGCCCTCGACCATGGACGTTCCCAGCGTGCCGGCGTTGAAGTTGACGAAGCCCTCGTGCATCACGGTGGTGCCGGAGGCGAGGTGCGCGCCGAGGCGGACGCGGTCGGCGTCCCCGATGCGGACGCCGGAGGGGACGACGTAGTCGGTCATCCGGGGGAACTTGTCGACACTGGTGACGTTCAGGGCGCGGCCCTCGGCGCGGGCGGCCAGCCGCACGCGCTCGATCTCCTCCACGGGGACGGGGCCCAGGCTGGTCCAGGCGACGTTGGCCAGGAGGCCGAACTGGCCCTCCAGGCTGAGGCCGTGGGGGCGGACCAGGCGGTGGCTGAGCAGGTGGAGGCGCAGGTAGACGTCGTGCGCGTCCACCGGCTTGTCCGCCAGGTCCGCGATGACCGTGCGGACCGCGACCACCTCCACGCCGCGCACCGGGTCGGGGCCGAGGGCGCGTCCGGCGGCCTCCCCGAGCTGTTCGGCGGCGGCCACGGGGGTCAGCCGCTCGGTGCCGGCCTCGCCCGGGTGGGCGTCGAGGGCGGGGGCGGGGAACCACGTGTCGAGCACGGTGCCGTCGTCGGCGAGGGTGGCGAGGCCGGCGGCGACGGCGCCGGTGGGGCCGGTGGGCGTTGCGGGTGCTGCGTCGGTCATGGCTCCGACGCTAGCGGGTGGCGGGCGCGGGGGGCGAACCGGTCCCCGGGAGCAGGCGCGCGAGGATCGCCCCGGCCCGCGCGGGGTCGTAGGGGCGGCCGGTGAGCAGCAGTTGGATGATCAGCCCGTCGCAGGCGGCGACCAGCGCGCGGGCGGTGTCCCGATCCGGGACGAGGGGGGCCACCAGCTCGGCCATCCGGTCCAGGCAGCGGGCGGCCAGGGGGCGGACGGCGGGCAGGCGCAGGCCGGCGAAGTACAGCTCGTAGGCCAGCTCGGTCTCCTCGCGGCGCGGGCCGAGGCAGTCCGCGATGTAACGGCCGAGGTGCTCGGGGAGCGGGACGGCCGGGTCGAGGGCGGCGAGGCGTCCGGCGAAGTCCTCCAGCCAGGCGTCGTTGATCCGCTCCAGGGCGGCGAGCAGCAGGGCGTCGCGGTCGGTGAAGTGGTAGGTGGTGGAGCCGAGGGGAACGTCCGCGGCGGCGGCGACCGCGCGGTGGGTGAGGCCGTCGATGCCGCGCTCGGCGACGACGCGGACGGCGGCGTCCACGAGGCGGTCGCGGCGGCCGGGGTCGTAGCGGCGGGCGGCCATCAGTGGGCGCCGCCGAGGTTGAGGACGGCGACGCCCGCGATGACCAGGGCGACGCCGCCGACGCGGGCGGCGGTGACGGCCTCGCCGAGGAAGAGCATCCCGATGGCGGCGATGACGGCTGTTCCGGCGCCGGACCAGATGGCGTAGGCGACGCCCACGTCCAGGGACTTGAGGGTCTGGGCGAGGAAGGCGAAGGCGACGAGGTAGCAGACGGCGGTGCCCAGCGAGGGCCACAGGCGGGAGAAGCCGTCGCTGCGGTTCATCAGGAGGGTGCCGGCGATCTCGGAGGCGATGGCGGCGCTCAGCAGCACATAAGGCATGTGGACGAGCGTACACATCGATGCGTACGCCCGTCCATATCGATGGCGGGAACGCCGGTGGAGTGACTGCCCTGCGCGTCGCCGGGCGGCCCGGGGCGGCCTCCCGCGATCCTTGCGGCGACCGGGCCCCGTGCCTGTCCCCCGACATCCCCGACGCGAGGAGCGAGACCGATGGCCGAGTGCGAGGTCTGCGGCAACGACTACCGGATGGCTTTCGAGGTGCGCGCCGCCGGGCAGACGCACACCTTCGACAGCTTCGAGTGCGCCGTGCAGAAGATGGCGCCGATCTGCGAGAACTGCCAGTGCCGGATCATGGGCCACGGCCTGGAGACCGAGGACGGGCACTTCTACTGCTGCGCGCACTGCGCCCGCACCCAGGGGCACGCGCAGCTCGTCGACCACGCGTAGCGGGCGCCGACTCGCGTCGGCACCCGCTCGGTGACGGCCCGCTCCGCGTGGCCCGCCGCGCGCCCCGGGCCCCGACGCGGGCCGCAAGCCCCGCCCGGCGCGACGAAGGCCGGTCCGCGCCCCCTCGTGGGGGATGCGGACCGGCCTTCGTGCGTCGCCGGGACGGGGGACCTCGTCCGGCCGGAACCGGCACATCGCCGGGCCGTGGCCGCGGGCAGGCCCGGGACCGTGGCGCCGGGCGGAGCCGGGCCCAGGAGTCCGTGGCCTCCAGCCCCGGGCGAAGCCGGGGCCGGGGCCGGGGCCGAAGCCGGGCCAGAGCGCCGTGGCCGGAGCCACATGGCGTTCAGACGCTGAGGCCCAGGCCGGCGGGCAGGACCGAGACCGGTACCGCGGCCGTGGCCAAGGGCCGTGGCCCGCTCCGTGCGGTCAGACGTTGAAGCCCAGGGCGCGGAGCTGGTCGCGGCCCTCGTCGGTGATCTTGTCGGGGCCCCACGGCGGCATCCAGACCCAGTTGATCTTCAGGTCGGACACCAGGCCCTCGGTCGCCGTCCTGGCCTGGTCCTCGATCACGTCCGTCAGCGGACAGGCCGCCGAGGTCAGCGTCATATCGACCGTGGCGACGTTGCTCTCGTCGACGTGGATGCCGTAGATCAGGCCGAGGTTGACCACGTCGATGCCCAGCTCGGGGTCGACGACGTCCATCATCGCCTCAAGGATCTCCTCCTCGCCCGCCGGGGCGCCCGGGACGGTCTCCGTGTCGCTCACGCTGCTCACACCCTCTCCTCAACGGCCGCGGCCACCGCCGCCTCGCCCAGTGCCCGGGCCGTGGCGTCCTTCCAGGCCATCCAGCTCAGCAGCGCGCACTTCACCCGCGCCGGGTACTTCGAGACGCCGGCGAACGCCACCGCGTCCTCCAGCACCTCCTCCATCGCCTCGTCCGGCTCGATCCGGCCGCGGGACTGCATCAGCTCCAGGAAGGTGTGCTGGATGCCCAGGGCCTCCGGGAGCTTGCGGCCGACGAGCAGCTCGTTCAGCACCGAGGCGCTGGCCTGGCTGATCGAGCAGCCCTGGCCCTCGTACGAGACGTCGGCGACGACCTCTCCCTCGTACCGCACCCGCAGGGTGATCTCGTCCCCGCAGGTGGGGTTGGAGTGGTGCACCTCGGCGTCGCCGGGGCGCAGGCCGCGCCCGTGCGGGTGCTTATAGTGATCCAGGATCACGTCCTGATACATCGATTCCAGCTGCACGTGGTCAAACCGCCCTCATCCGAAGAAGCCGCGGACGTACTCCAGTCCCCTCACCAGGGCGTCGACCTCGGCCGGGGTGGAGTACAGGTAGAACGACGCCCGCGTCGTCGCGGGAATTCCGTAGCGCAGGCAGACCGGGCGGGCGCAGTGGTGGCCGACCCGGACCGCGATGCCCTGCTCGTCGAGGACCTGGCCCACGTCGTGCGGGTGGATGTCGCCGAGCGTGAACGAGATCGTCGCCACCCGGTCGTCGCCGTCGGCCGGGCCGATGATCCGCAGGTCGGGCACCTCGGACAGGCGCTCCAGGGCGTACCGGGTGATGGCGTGCTCGTGGGCCGCGACGCGGTCCATCCCGATGGCCGTGAGGTAGTCCACGGCCGCGCCCAGGCCCACGGCCTGCGCGATCGGCGGGGTGCCTGCCTCGAACTTGTGCGGGGCGGGCGCGTAGGTCGAGGAGGACATGGTGACCGTCTCGATCATCTCCCCGCCGCCCAGGAACGGCGGCAGGTCCTCCAGCAGCTCCTGCCGCCCCCACAGCACGCCGATGCCGGTGGGGCCGCACATCTTGTGCCCGGTGAAGGCGACGAAGTCGGCCTGGAGGGACTGCACGTCCAGGGCCATGTGCGGGGCGGCCTGGGAGGCGTCGATGACGACCAGGGCGCCGACCTGCTGGGCGCGGCGGACGATCTCCTCCACGGGGTTGACCGTGCCCAGGACGTTGGAGACCAGGACGAAGGAGACGACCTTGGTGCGCTCGGTGATGATCTCGTCGATGTTCGACAGGTCGAGGCGGCCGTCGTCGGTGAGGCCGAACCACCGCAGCGTCGCGCCCGTGCGCTGCGCCAGAAGCTGCCAGGGGACGATGTTGGAGTGGTGCTCCATCTCCGTGATGACGATCTCGGTGCCGGCGTCCACGCGGTAGGGCTCGTCGGCCCAGCCGAGCATGTTGGCCACCAGGTTGAGCGACTCGGAGGCGTTCTTCGTGAAGATGACCTCGTCGCGGCTCGGGGCGTTGATGAACGCGGCGACCTTGTCCCGGGCGCCCTCGTACAGCGCGGTGGCCTCCTCGGCCAGGACGTGGACGCCGCGGTGGACGTTGGCGTGGTGGCGCTCGTAGTAGTCGTTGAGCGCGTCCAGGACCTGGCGCGGCTTCTGGGAGGTGGCCGCGTTGTCGAGGTAGACGAGCTGCTTGCCGTCGTGGACGGTCCGGTCCAGGAGCGGGAAGTCCTTGCGGATCGCCTCGGTGTCCAGGAGACCCGGCAACGATGTGCTCATGAGGCTCCCCCCTTCGTGTACTGCTCGTAGCCCTCGGCCTCGAGCTGGTCGGCGAGCTCCGGGCCGCCCGAGGTGACGATCCGGCCGCCCGCGAAGACGTGGACGTGGTCCGGCGTGATGTAACGCAGGATGCGGGTGTAGTGCGTGATCAGCAGGGTGCCGGTCTGCCCGGCCGCGCGGACGCGGTTGACGCCCTCGGAGACGATGCGCAGGGCGTCGATGTCCAGGCCGGAGTCGGTCTCGTCCAGGATGGCGACCTTGGGCTTCAGCAGCTCGAGCTGGAGGATCTCGTGGCGCTTCTTCTCGCCGCCGGAGAAGCCCTCGTTGACGTTGCGCTCGGCGAAGGCGGGGTCCATCTCCAGGCGGGCCATGGCCTCCTTGACCTCCTTGACCCACGTGCGCAGCTTGGGGGCCTCGCCGCGGACGGCGGTGGCGGAGGTGCGCAGGAAGTTGGAGACGGAGACGCCGGGGACCTCCACCGGGTACTGCATGGCGAGGAAGACGCCGGCGCGGGCCCGCTCGTCGACGGACATGGCCAGCACGTCCTCGCCGTCGAGCGTGACGGTGCCGGAGGTGACCGTGTACTTGGGGTGGCCGGCCAGCGAATAGGCCAGGGTGGACTTGCCGGAGCCGTTGGGGCCCATGATGGCGTGCGTCTCGCCCTGCTTCACGGTCAGGTCGACGCCGCGGAGGATCTCTTTGGGGCCGCCTTCGCCGTCGACGGAGACGTGCAGGTCGTGGATCTCAAGCGTTGCCATGGGGTGCCTCAGGACTCCTGGGTGAGGGAGACGAGCACGGCCGCGTCGGGGCCGTCTCCTTCGATCTTGACGGTGTACACGGGGATGGGGCGGGTCGCGGGCAGCCCCGACGGCTTTCCGGTGCGCAGGTCGAAGGTGGAGCCGTGCAGCCAGCACTCGATGCGGCAGTCGTCCACCTCGCCCTCGGAGAGCGAGACGTTCGCGTGCGAGCAGGTGTCGCTGACGGCGAAGACCTCGCCCTCGGTGCGGACCAGGCAGACGGGCGTGCCGTCCAGCTCGACGCGCAGGGGGGCGTCCTCGTCGAGGTCGGCGAGGGCGCAGACGCGGGAGAAGGCGGAGGCGTGGGGGGAGGCGGTCATGCGATCGACGCCCCCAGCTCCGCGTCCAGCTTGGCGATCAGCCGCTCCTCGACGTCGGGGACGCCGATCTGCTGGATCAGCTCGGCGAAGAAGCCGCGCACGACCAGGCGGCGGGCCTCGTCGGCGGGGATGCCGCGGGCCATCAGGTAGAACAGCTGCTCGTCCTCGAAGCGGCCGGTGGCCGAGGCGTGGCCGGCGCCCTGGATCTCGCCGGTCTCGATCTCCAGGTTGGGCACCGAGTCGACGCGGGTGCCGTCGGTGAGGACGAGGTTGCGGTTCAGCTCGTAGGTGTCGGTGCCGGTGGCGGCGGCGCGGATGAGCACGTCCCCGATCCACACGGCGTGCGCCCGCTCGCCCTGGAGGGCGCCCTTGTAGGCGACGTGGCTGCGGCAGTTGGGCGCGTCGTGGTCGACGAAGAGGCGGTGCTCCTGGTGCTGGCCGCGGTCGGTGAAGTACAGGCCGTACAGCTCGGCCTCGCCGCCGGGACCCGCGTAGCTGACGCGGGGGTGGAGGCGGACGACGTCGCCGCCGAAGGTGACGACGACGGAGCGGTACCGGGCGTCGCGTCCGACGAGGACGCTGTGCTGGGAGCAGTGCACGGCGGTGTCGTCCCAGTCCTGGACGGAGACGACGGTGACCTTGGCGCCGTCGCCGATCTGGAACTCGACGTTGGCCGCGCGCACCGTGTCGCCGGTGTGGTCCAGGACGAGGACGGCCTCGGCGAAGGCGCCGATCTCGAAGACGGTGTGCCCGAAGGTCACGCCGCCCTCGCCGTGCAGGCCGACCCGCACCGGCTCGGTCAGCACGGTCTCGGCGGGCACCGAGACGACCGTGGCCTTCTCCACGGAGCTGAACGCCTGGGCCGCGACCCGGTCCACGGGCTTGCCGGCCCGGCCGATGCGCGGGTCGTCCCGGCCGACGGTGCGGACGGTGACGCCCTCGGGCGCGTCCACCTCCACCTTGACGGAGCCGTCGGCGGTCGCGGTGCCGTCGTGCAGCCCGCGCAGCCGCTCCAGGGGGGTGAAACGCCACTCCTCCTCGCGGCCGTGCGGCACGGGGAAGTCCGCCACGTCGAAGGAGGGGGGCGCGCTCATCCGGGTGGCCACCGTGGAGTCGGCGGCCACGGCGACCGCTCCTCCGGCGGCGGCTCCGGTGCTCTGGGCCTCAGCCATGGGTCTCGTCGTGCTCACTCTCTTGCTCGGACTGGGGGTCGGGGCCCGCGGGGCCGCGGGCCGGGGCGGCGCGCGGTCAGCCGACCGCGCCCTCCATCTGGAGCTCGATCAGCCGGTTCAGCTCCAGGGCGTACTCCATGGGCAGCTCCTTGGCGATCGGCTCGACGAAGCCGCGCACGATCATCGCCATGGCCTCGTCCTCGGACAGGCCGCGGCTCATCAGGTAGAAGAGCTGGTCGTCGCTGACCTTGGAGACGGTGGCCTCGTGCCCCATCGTGACGTCGTCCTCGCGGACGTCGACGTAGGGGTAGGTGTCGGAGCGGGAGATGGTGTCCACCAGCAGCGCGTCGCACAGGACGTTGGACTTGGAGCCCTCGGCGCCCTCGCCGATCTCGATCAGGCCGCGGTAGGAGGTCCGCCCGCCGCCCCGGGCCACCGACTTGGAGACGATGTTGGAGGAGGTGCGGGGGGCCATGTGGACCATCTTGGCGCCGGCGTCCTGGTGCTGGCCCTCGCCCGCGAAGGCCACGGACAGCGTCTCGCCCTTGGCGTGCTCGCCCATGAGGTAGACGGCCGGGTACTTCATCGTCACCTTGGAGCCGATGTTGCCGTCGACCCACTCCATGGTCGCGCCCTCGTAGGCGACGGCCCGCTTGGTGACCAGGTTGTAGACGTTGTTGGACCAGTTCTGGATGGTCGTGTAGCGGCAGCGGCCGCCCTTCTTGACGATGATCTCCACGACCGCGGAGTGCAGCGAGTCGGAGTTGTAGATCGGGGCGGTGCAGCCCTCGACGTAGTGCACGTAGGCGTTCTCGTCGACGATGATCAGGGTCCGCTCGAACTGGCCCATGTTCTCCGTGTTGATGCGGAAGTACGCCTGGAGCGGGATGTCCACGTGCACGCCCGGGGGGACGTAGATGAACGAGCCGCCGGACCAGACCGCGGTGTTCAGCGCGGCGAACTTGTTGTCCCCCGGGGGGATGACGGTGCCGAAGTGCTCCTGGAACAGCTCGGGGTGCTCGCGCAGCGCCGTGTCGGTGTCCAGGAAGAGAACGCCCTGGCTCTCCAGGTCCTCGCGGATCTGGTGGTAGACGACCTCGGACTCGTACTGCGCGGCGACGCCGGCCACCAGGCGCTGCTTCTCCGCCTCCGGGATGCCGAGGCGGTCGTAGGTGCTCCTGATGTCCTCGGGCAGGTCCTCCCAGCTCTGGGCCTGCTTCTCGGTGGAGCGCACGAAGTACTTGATGTTGTCGAAGTCGATGCCGCTGAGGTCGGAGCCCCAGGTGGGCATGGGCTTCTTGCCGAAGAGCTTGAGGCCCTTCAGCCGCATCCGCAGCATCCAGTCCGGCTCGGACTTCTTGCCGGAGATGTCGCGGACGACGTCCTCCGACAGCCCGCGTTTCGCGGCGGCCCCGGCCTCGTCGGAGTCGGCCCAGCCGTACTCGTACTTGCCCAGCCCGTCGAGCTCGGGGTGGGCCGTCTCCGTGGGGAGCGTCATGCGGGGTTCCTCCCGGCGATGCGTGGTGGTGCGGTGGTGGAATCGGTCGTGGTGGGCCCGGGCGGCGGGTCCTGTGGGACCTGCGGGTCCCCGGGGGCCCCGCCCGCGGCGGGCGGGGACGCCTCGCGGCGGCCCGCGGCGTGCTCGGGCGCGGGGACGAAGGTGGTGCACACGCCGTCCCCGTGCGCCAGGGTGGCCAGGCGCTGCACGTGGCTGCCCAGCAGGCGGGAGAAGACCTCGGTCTCCGCGTCGCACAGCTGGGGGAAGCGGGCGGCGGCGTGCGCCACCGGGCAGTGGTGCTGGCACAGCTGCTCGCCGGCGGCTGCGGGCGCGGGGCGGACGGTGGCCGCGTACCCGTGGTGGGAGAGGGCCCGGGCCAGCGCGCCGGCCCGCTCGCCGGGGGGCACGCCCTCCAGGAAACGGCCGTACGCCTCGGCCTGGGCCTCGGCGCGGGCGCGGGCGAAGGCGAGGACGGCCGCCTCGCCGCGGGCGCCGCCGCCGGCGCCGCGTTCGATCCAGTGCAGCGCCTCGACGGCCAGCTCGTCGTACGCCTGGTCGAAGGCGTCGCGCCCGCGGTCGGTGATCGCGAAGACCTTGGCCGGCCTGCCGCGGCCCCGGGAGCCGTAGACCCGCTTGTCTCGGGGCTCGACCAGGCCGTCGGCGACCAGCGCGTCGAGGTGGCGCCGGACGGCGGCCTGGGTCAGCCCCAGCCGGTCGGCCAGCTCGGCGGCCGTGGAGGGGCCGTGGCCGAGGATGGAACGCGCCACCCGCCGCCGCGTGCCGGACTGCTCCCCGTCGCCCACGGGCACGGCGGGGCCGCCGGGGGCCTGGGCGGCCTCCGGGGTCGTCTCCCGCTCACTGCCGTTTTTCACAACGTCATTGTTGCTTAATTCGCGCGGCGGCAGCAAGCCGCGTCCTGACCAGCCCGGATGCAGTACATCACGTAAGGCATGCCTAACCTCCCACCGGGTGCGGGAGCGCCCCGGCCGGGTTTCTACACTCCCACCCATGCAGACCGCAGGGGGTACCCCGGGCGCGGGACCGGCCGTCGAGGCCGTGGGCCTGGTCAAGCGCTACGGCGCGAGGACGGCGCTGAACGGGCTCGACCTCACCGTGCCGCGCGCCGCCGTGACGGCCGTCCTCGGCCCCAACGGCGCCGGCAAGACCACCACCGTCGAGGCGTGCGAGGGCTACCTGGCCCCGGACGCGGGGAGCCTGCGCGTCCTGGGTCTGGACCCCGTGACGCAGGGCGCCGCGCTGCGCCCCCGGATCGGGGTGATGCTCCAGAGCGGCGGGATCTACCCCGGCGCGCGGGCCGCCGAGATGCTGCGCCACGTGGCCCGGCTGCACGCCCACCCGCTGGACGTCGACGCCCTGGCGGAACGCCTGGGGCTGGCCTCGTGCGGACGCACCCCCTACCGGCGCCTCTCCGGGGGCCAGCAGCAGCGGCTGGCCCTGGCCCTGGCGGTGGTGGGCCGCCCCGAGCTGGTCTTCCTGGACGAGCCGACCGCCGGGCTCGACCCCCAGGCCCGGCACGCCACCTGGGACCTGGTGCGCGAGCTGCGCGCGGACGGCGTGACCGTGGTGCTCACCACCCACCACATGGACGAGGCCGAGGAACTGGCCGACCGCGTCGCCATCGTGGACGCGGGCCGCGTGATCGCCGGGGGCACCCCCGCCGAGCTGTGCCGGGGCCCGGCCTCGGACGTGCTGCGCTTCTCCGGGCGGCCCGGCCTGGACCTGGTCTCGCTGCGGGCGGCGCTCCCGCAGGGCAGCGAGGCCAGCGAGCCCACGCCCGGCAGCTACCGCATCACGGGGGACGTCGGGCCGCGCCTGCTGGCCACCGTCACCGCCTGGTGCGCCCAGCACGGCGTGCTCGCCGACCGGATCACCACCCGCAGGCACACCCTGGAGGACGTCTTCCTGGAGCTGACCGGCAAGGAGCTGCGCCCATGACCCAGGTACCCCGGGGCGCCTCCCCCGCCGCCCCGCGCGAGGGCCGGTACGCCCCGCGCCCCGGCGCCGCCCCCGCCGGGCGGATGATCGCCGCCCAGGCCGCGCTGGAGCTGCGGATGCTGCTGCGCAACGGCGAGCAGCTGCTGCTGACCGTGATCATCCCCGCGCTGCTGCTGGTGCTGTTCGGCACCGTGGACGTGGTGGACGTCACCGGGCCCGGCGAGGGCGAGCGGGTGGACTTCCTCGCCCCCGGGGTGCTGGCCGTCGCCGTGCTGGCCACCGCGTTCACCAGCCAGGCCATCGCCACCGGCTTCGAGCGCCGCTACGGCGTCCTCAAGCGCCTGGGCGCCTCGCCGCTGCCCCGCTGGGGCCTGCTGGCCGGGAAGACCTGCGCGGCCCTGGCGGTGCTGGCCCTCCAGACGGCGCTGCTGTCGGCCGTTGCCCTGGCCCTTGGCTGGTCCCCCCACGGCAACCCGGCCGCCGCCGCGGCCCTGATGCTGCTGGGCGCGGCGGCCTGCACGGGCCTGGGGCTGCTGATGGCCGGGACCCTGCGCGCCGAGGCGACGCTGGCCGCCGCCAACCTCGTCTTCGTGCTGCTGCTCTTCTTCGGCGGCGTGATCGTGCCGCTGGAGGAGTTCCCCGGGCCGGTCGCGGACGCGCTGGCCCTGCTGCCCTCGGGCGCCCTCTCCGAGGGCCTGCGGGCGGTGCTGCGCGAGGGCCAGGGCCTGCCCTGGGGCGAGGCCGCCGTCCTGGCCGCCTGGGCCGCGGCGGGCCTGGGCGCCGCGGCGCGCTGGTTCCGCTGGGAGTGACGCGGGGAGCAACGCCCCGGGCGGGCCGCCGCCGGCCAGGCGCGCGCCGCCACGGCCGGGAGGGACGTTCCCGGGGGGCTCGTGAAAACACGCACAAGCGGGCGCCTACCATGGCGGTGTGCTGAAAGCCGTGCGAAACCCCCTCGCCCACCTCGCCGGCCGGTTCACCCCCCGCCCGCGGACCGTGCGGCGGGCGGCGACGGCGGCCCTGGTCATAAGCGTCGTCATCGTGGTGACCGGCGGCGCCGTCCGCCTCACCGGCTCGGGCCTGGGCTGCGAGACGTGGCCCCGGTGCAGTGACGAGAGCCTGGTCGCCACCCGCGAGATGGGGCTGCACGGGCTGATCGAGTTCACCAACCGCATGCTCGCCTACGTGGTGACGGCGGCCGTGGTCTGGTTCATCGTCGCCGCGCGCTGCGCCAAGCCGCGCCGCCGCCCGCTGACCCGGCTGGGCTGGGCCCAGTTCTGGGTGGTGATGTTCAACGGCGTGCTGGGCGGCATCACGGTGCTGACCGAGCTGAACCCCTTCATCGTGGCCGCCCACTTCCTGGCCGCCATGGCGCTGATCACCGCGGCCACCGTGAGCTGGCAGCGCGCGCGGGAGGGCGACGAGCCGGCCCGCCCGGCCGTGAACCCGCCCCTGCGGCGGGCCGTGCTCGGCCTGACGCTGCTGACGGCCGCGCTGGTCGTGGCGGGCACGGCGGTGACCGGCAGCGGGAAGCACGCCGGCGACAGCAGCGACATCGAGCGGATGCCGTTCGACTGGGAGGCCGTCACCCGCGTCCACTCGGCGCTGGCCTGGGCCGTCGTGCTGGGCACGGCCGCCGTCTGGCTGCTGCTGCGGCGCGCGGGCGCCGCCGCCGCGCCCCGCGCCAGGGCCACGGAGCTGTTCCTGGTGCTGCTCAGCCAGGGCGTCGTCGGCTACGCCCAGTACTTCCTGGACGAGCCGGAGCTGCTGGTCGGCATCCACCTGCTGGGCTCGACCCTGGTGTGGATCGCGGCCCTGCGCCTCCTCCTGGCCACCCGGGACCGCGGCCCGTCCCGCGACGGCGAGGACCCCGCGGCCGTTCCCCGCCCGGCACCGGCCGCCCGCACCGACCGCGAGCCGGCCGGCGCCGCCTAAGGCTTTCCGCGACGACCCGCGCGGGCAGACGCCCGGCCCGTGCAGAGCCGGGCGGATCACGCCGGATACGGTCGCCGCGGCTCGCCCGGCCGCGGGCCGGGCGAGGGCGGGCAGCTCCCGGGGGGGCGCTCAGGCCGCCGCAGGCGAAGTGTTGCTCGGGCCGCCGAGCTGGATGCCCGCCATGCGGGTCCACTCGTAGGGGCCCGTGCGCACGCGGGCGGCCATCTCGCCGTCGAAGGTCTCGCGCAGGGTCACCCCGGCGGCCTCGGCGGCGCCCTCCAGGGCCGCGCGGTGCGGGGACACGACGTCGCCCCAGGCGCCGTCGGTGCCGACCAGCACCAGCCGGTGGCCACGGATGCCGAGGTAGGCGATCTGGCCCTCGGCGCCGCCGTGCGCGGCGGCGAAGGAACGCACCCGGCGGGTCAGGCGCTTAACCTCGCGCCCGCTCACCGCGGGCGGGGCGGACGGCCCGTCCGCGGGCGTCTCGTCGGGGGAAGTCTTGGTGCTCTCGGTCATGCCGCTCATCCTACCGGTGAGTAGCCTCCGGTAAACCCGGGGGCACGGCGCGGATTCGGCGCGGGAAGACGAGGGCTCAGCGCAGGAAGGGGTCGATCGCGACGGCGAGGAAGAGCACCGAGACGTAGGTGATCGACCAGTGGAAGAGGCGCATCTCCTTCAGCTTCGCGCCCCGCAGCCCGGCCCGCGCCCGCGCCTGCAGCGCGTGCGCCTCCCACAGCCACCAGCCGCCGGCCAGCGCCGCCACCACCGGGTAGAACCAGCCGGTGTACCCCAGCGGCCACAGCGTCAGCGAGACCGCGACCATCACCCAGCTGTACGCCACGATCTGCCGCGCCACCACGGTGTTCGCCGCGATCACCGGCAGCATCGGCACGCCGACCCGGGCGTAGTCGTCCTTCACCTTCATCGACAGCGGCCAGTAGTGCGGCGGCGTCCAGAAGAACATCACCAGGAAGAGGGCCACGGCGGCCCAGGAGAGCGTTCCCGTGACGGAGGACCAGCCGATGAAGACCGGCAGGCAGCCCGCGATCCCGCCCCAGACGATGTTCTGCGCCGTGCGCCGCTTCAGCAGCATCGTGTAGACGACGACGTAGAAGAGCAGCGCGCCCAGCGAGAGCGCGGCGGAGACCCAGTTGACCGTGAGGCCGAACCACGCCGTGGAGATCACCGCGAGCGCCAGGCCGAACGCCAGGCACTCGCCCGGCCGCACGACGCCGGTGATCAGCGGGCGCTGCCGGGTGCGCTCCATCAGCGCGTCGATGTCCCGGTCGATGTACATGTTCAGGGCGTTGGCCCCGCCCGCCGAGAGGTAGCCGCCCAGGCAGGTCGCCACGACCAGCCACAGGTCGGGAACGCCCTGCTCGGCGAGGAACATCACCGGCACCGTGGTGATCAGCAGCAGCTCGATGATGCGCGGCTTCGTCAGCGCGACGAACCCCTTGACCCGGTCTCCCGGCGACCACTGGTCCTGACCCGGTGCGGGCCCTGCCGCGGGACGGGAATCGACGGCCGTCACGGACACCCCTGGTTCTGCGAGTTCTACGGCAATGACGCTGGTGCTGCGGGCACATCTCGCGGCTCCGGCCGGCGAACCGGCAGGTGGCGCGTACCCGGTCACTCTAGACGCCCGGCTTGCGCCGCTTGTCGCCGGGTCCCCCGTGTTGCCCAGCCGCCCGGCATGCCGGATGGCGCGCCGCGGTGCACCCTGGAAGCGCGGTCCGCGCGCGGGGCCGCCGGAGGCCGCGCGACGCCCTGGGCCCCCGGGTGCCGGAGGTAGGCTCGACACCGCCCGGAGAGCCGCACTCCGCCGCCGGGCGGAGCAGCCGCCCCGGCCCGACAGATCCGGAGAGGAGCCCTGACGCAGGGTGAGCGAGACACCGACCACGAGAGAACTTGAATGGACCGACGTGGACCAGCGGGCCGTTGACACGGCCCGGGTCCTGGCGATGGATTCCGTGCAGAAGGTCGGGAACGGCCACCCCGGCACCGCCATGAGCCTGGCGCCCGCCGCCTACCTGGTCTTCCAGAAGCTGATGCAGCACGACCCCTCCGACCCGGCCTGGGCCGGCCGGGACCGGTTCGTGCTGTCCGTGGGGCACTCCAGCCTCACCCTCTACACGCAGCTCTACCTCGCCGGGTACGGCCTGGAGCTGGACGACCTGAAGTCCTTCAGGACCTGGGGCTCGCGGACCCCGGGCCACCCCGAGTTCGGCCACACGGTCGGTGTGGAGACCACGACGGGCCCGCTGGGCCAGGGCGTCGCCAACGCGGTGGGCATGGCGATGGCCGCCCGCTACGAGCGCGGCCTGTTCGACCCGGAGGCGGAGCCGGGCACCTCCCCCTTCGACCACACGGTCTGGGTCTTCGCCGGCGACGGCGACCTCCAGGAGGGCGTGGCCGCCGAGGCCGTCTCGCTCGCCGGCCACCAGGAGCTGGGCAACCTGGTGCTGCTCTACGACGACAACCACATCTCCATCGAGGGCGACACCGCCACGGCCTTCTCCGAGGACGTGCTCGGGCGCTTCGACGCCTGCGGCTGGCACGTGCAGCGCGTGGCGCCCAAGGAGAACGGCGACCTCGACCCGCACGCCCTGTACGCGGCCTTCGCCGCGGCGCGCGAGGAGACCGGCAGGCCCTCGATCATCGCGGCCCGCTCGATCATCGCCTGGCCGGCCCCGCACGCGCAGAACACCGAGGCCGCGCACGGCTCGGCGCTGGGCGCGGACGAGGTCGCGGCCACCAAGCGGGTCCTGGGCTTCGACCCCGAGCGGCACTTCCAGGTCGAGGACGCGGTCCTGGCGCACGCCCGCGGGGCCGTCGAGCGCGGCCAGAGCGCGCGGGCGGAGTGGGAGAAGCGGATCGCGGCCTGGCGCGCCGACAACCCCGAGCGCGCCGAGGCGTTCGACCGTATCAGCGCCGGGCGGCTGCCCGAGGGCTGGGAGAAGGAGCTGCCCTCCTTCGACGCCGGCGCCTCGGTGGCCACCCGCAAGGCCTCGGGCACCGTGCTGCAGCGCCTGGGCGCGGTGATCCCGGAGCTGTGGGGCGGCTCGGCCGACCTGGCGGGGTCCAACAACACCACCATCGACGCCGGTTCCTCCTTCCTGCCCGCGGGCAACCCGCTGCCGGAGGCCGACCCCTACGGCCGCACCGTGCACTTCGGCATCCGCGAGCACGCCATGGGCGCGGCGATGAACGGCATCGCCCTGCACGGCAACACCCGCGTCTACGGCGGGACGTTCCTCGTCTTCTCCGACTACATGCGGCCCTCCGTGCGGCTGGCGGCCCTGATGAGGCTGCCGGTCACCTACGTGTGGACGCACGACTCCATCGGCCTGGGCGAGGACGGCCCCACGCACCAGCCGGTCGAGCACCTTGCCTCGCTGCGTGCCATCCCGGGCCTGAACGTCGTGCGTCCCGCGGACGCCAACGAGACGGTCATCGCCTGGCGCGAGCTCCTGCGCCGCGGGGACGCCCCGCACGCGCTGGCCCTGACCCGGCAGAACGTCCCGGTCTACGCGGCGAACGAGGACGCGGCGCGCGGCGGTTACGTCCACACCGAGGCCGAGGGGGGCACGCCGCGCGCGGTGCTGCTGGCCACCGGCTCCGAGGTGCAGATCGCGCTGGCGGCCCGCGAGCAGCTCCAGGCCGAGGGCATCCCCACCCGCGTGGTCTCCGTGCCCTGCGTGGAGTGGTTCGAGGAGCAGGACGCGGCCTACCGGGACCGGGTGCTGCTGCCGGGCGTGCGCGCGCGGGTGGCCGTCGAGGCGGGCATCGGCCTGACCTGGCACCGCTTCGTCGGCGAGGCGGGGCGGATCGTTTCCCTGGAGCACTTCGGGGCGTCCGCCGACTACCAGACCCTGTACCGCGAGTTCGGCATCACCCCGGAGGCCGTGGCGCAGGCCGCGCGGGAATCCGTGGCCGCGGCCGAGCGCTGAACCGGATGACGAGACAGCAGGAGACGCGATTCACATGACCGACGCACTCAAGCGGCTCTCCCGGGAAGGCGTCGCCATCTGGCTGGACGACCTGTCCCGCACGATGATCAGCTCCGGCCACCTGGGCGAACTGCTCGACCAGCAGCACGTCGTGGGTGTCACCACCAACCCGTCCATCTTCCAGAAGGCCATCTCCGCGGGCGAGGGGTACGAGGAGCAGCTGGCCGACCTCGCCGCCCGGCGCGTCACCGTCGAGGAGGCGGTGCGCATGATCACCACCGCCGACGTGCGGGACGCGGCCGACGTGCTGCGCCCGGTGTACGAGGCGACCGGCGGCCTGGACGGCCGGGTCTCCATCGAGGTGGACCCGCGCCTGGCGCACGACGGGCGGGCCACCGTCGCGGAGGCCAAGCAGCTCGCGTGGCTGGTGGACCGGCCCAACACCTTCATCAAGATCCCGGCCACCCGCGCCGGGCTGCCCGCGATCACCGAGACCATCGGGCGCGGCATCAGCGTCAACGTCACGCTGATCTTCTCGCTCCAGCGCTACCGCGAGGTGATGGACGCCTACCAGGCCGGTCTGGAGCAGGCCGCGGCCCGCGGGCTCGACCTGTCGACGATCTACTCGGTGGCGTCGTTCTTCGTCTCCCGGGTGGACACCGAGATCGACAAGCGCCTGGACGCGCAGGGCACCGAGGAGGCCGCCGCGCTGCGCGGCAAGGCAGGGGTGGCCAACGCCCGCCTGGCGTACCAGGCGTACGAGGAGGTCATCGCCGCCGACCGGTGGCAGGCCCTCTCCCGCAAGGGCGCCAACCCGCAGCGCCCGCTGTGGGCCTCCACCGGCGTGAAGGACCCGGCCTACTCCGACACCCTCTACGTCACGGAGCTGGTCGCCCCCGGCACGGTGAACACCATGCCCGGCGCCACGCTGCGGGCCACCGAGGACCACGGCGAGATCCGGGGCAACAGCGTCGCGGGCACCTACGAGGAGGCGCGCGCCGACCTCGACGCGCTGGAGAAGGCCGGCATCTCCTACGACGAGGTCGTCCAACTGCTGGAGGACGAGGGCGTGGAGAAGTTCGAGACGGCCTGGAACGGGCTGCTGGACTCCACACGCGCCGAGCTTGAGCGACTGGCGGGGGAGGGCTGAGCCTCGTGGCCGGATACGGGGTACGGCCCCGGCGGGACGGGGGCGCCCGATGAGCGGCGCCCCCGACAACCCGCTGCGCACCTCCCAGGACCGGCGGCTCCCGCGCATCGCGGGGCCGTCGGGGCTGGTCATCTTCGGCGTCACCGGTGACCTCTCCCGCAAGAAGCTGATGCCCGCGGTCTACGACCTGGCCAACCGCGGGCTCCTGCCGCCGGGCTTCTCGCTGATCGGCTTCGCCCGACGCGAGTGGGTCAACGAGGACTTCGCCTCGGTCGTCCACGACTCGGTCAAGGAGTACGCGCGCACCCCCTTCCGGGAGGAGGTGTGGCGGCAGCTCGCGGAGGGCATGCGGTTCGTCTCCGGCGTCTTCGACGACGACGAGGCGTTCGTCACGCTGCGCTCCACGATCGAGCAGCTCGACAAGGAGCGCGGCACAGGCGGCAACTTCGCCTTCTACCTGTCGGTGCCGCCGAAGTTCTTTCCCACCGTCGTGCGGCAGCTCAAGAAGCACGGCCTGGCCGACGCGCCGGCCGGCTCCTGGCGGCGCGCGGTGATCGAGAAGCCCTTCGGGCACGACCTCGGCTCCGCCCGGGAGCTGAACCAGGTGGTGCACGAGGTCTTCCAGCCCAGCGACGTCTTCCGGATCGACCACTACCTGGGCAAGGAGACGGTCCAGAACATCCTGGCGCTGCGCTTCGCCAACACGATGTTCGAGCCGATCTGGAACCGCAGCTACGTCGACCACGTGCAGATCACGATGGCCGAGGACATCGGCATCGGCGGCCGGGCCGGGTACTACGACGGCATCGGCGCGGCCCGGGACGTGATCCAGAACCACCTGCTCCAGCTACTGGCCCTCACGGCGATGGAGGAGCCCTCCTCCTTCGACGCGGACGCGCTGGTCACCGAGAAGCTGAAGGTGCTCAGCGCGGTCAAGCTCCCCGAGGACCTGGGCCGGCACACCGTGCGCGGCCAGTACACGGGCGGCTGGCAGGGCGGCCAGAAGGTGCTCGGCTACCTGGAGGAGGAGGGCATCGACCCGGCCTCGGCCACCGACACCTACGCCGCGATGCGCCTGGAGATCGACAACCGCCGCTGGGCGGGCGTTCCGTTCTACCTGCGCACCGGCAAGCGGCTGGGCCGCCGCGTCACGGAGATCGCGGTGGTCTTCCAGCGGGCGCCCTACTCCCCCTTCGACGCCACCGACACGCAGGAGCTTGGGCACAACGCCCTGGTGATCCGCGTGCAGCCGGACGAGGGGGTGACGGTCCGCTTCGGCTCCAAGGTGCCCGGCACGCAGATGGAGATCCGGGACGTGACCATGGACTTCGCCTACGGCGAGTCCTTCACCGAGTCCAGCCCGGAGGCGTACGAGCGGCTGCTGCTCGACGTCCTCCTCGGCGACGCGAACCTCTTCCCGCGGCATCAGGAGGTCGAGCGGTCCTGGGAGATCCTCGACCCGGTCGAGGAGTTCTGGGCGGGGCACGGCAGGCCCGAGCCCTACACGGCCGGCACCTGGGGCCCCGCGAAGGCGGACGAGATGCTCGCACGTGACGGACGGAGCTGGCGCCGGCCATGAACATCGACCTCACCGACACCACATCCAGCAAGATCAACTCGGCCCTGGTGCAGGCCCGCCGCGCGGTCGGGTCCACCGTCGGGATGGTGCTGACCCTGGTCATCGTCACGGACGAGGGCAACCACTACGACGCGCTGAAGGCGGCCAGCGAGGCGTCCAAGGAGCATCCCTCCCGCATCCTGGTCGTCATCCGCCGCCCCGGGCGCTCCCCCAGGGAGCGGGCCACGGCCCGCCTGGACGCCGAGGTGCGGGTCGGCGGCGAGGTGGGGAACGGCGAGACGGTGCTGCTGCGCCTCCACGGCGAGCTGGCCGCGCACGCCTACAGCGCGGTGCTGCCACTGCTGCTGCCGGACGCGCCGGTGGTGGTGTGGTGGCCGGAGGAGTCCCCGCGCTCCCCCGCCACCGACCTGCTGGGGACCCTCGCGCAGCGCCGGATCACCGACGCGGCGTCCACCGAGGACCCCGTGGCGGCGCTGGGAGCGCGCGCGGAGGCGTACGCGCCGGGCGACACCGACCTGGCGTGGACCCGGATCACGCCCTGGCGCAGCGTCCTGGCGGCGGCCCTGGACCAGAAGCACGGAACGATCACCGCGGCGGTGGTGGAGGGCGAGGAGTACAACCCGAGCACCGAGCTGCTGGCCCTGTGGCTCGCGGACCGGCTGTCGGTGCCGGTGGAGCGGGCCGTCTCGCCGGGCCCGGGCATCACCGCGGTGCGGCTGAGCACCGAGGACGGCGCGATCCGCCTGGACCGGCCCGACGGCTCCCTCGCGACGCTGTCGGTCCCCGGCCAGCCCGACCGGCACGTGGCGCTCAACCGGCGCACCACGGCCGAGCTGATCGCGGAGGAGCTGCGGCGCCTGGACCCGGACGAGGCGTACGCGCACGCCGTGCGGCACGGGGTCGCCACGCTCCGCACCCCGCAGTTCGCCTCCGCTCCCCCGCCGGACAGGGCCCGGGGCGGAGAGAAGCGCGGACCGGCGCCCGCCGCCGCGGAGGCGCCGGCGGAGCGCGCCTCGTGACGGGGGCGCCGCCCGCGGTGCTCGTGCACCGCGACGCCGAGGTGCTGGCCGCCGCCGCGGCGGCCCGGCTGGTGACGGCCCTGGCCGACGCCCAGGCCGCCCGCGGCAGCGCCTCCCTGGTCCTGACCGGGGGGCGCAACGGCATCGCCGTCCTGGCCGCGCTGGCCGCCGCGCCCGCGCGGCACGCCGTCCACTGGGGCCGGGTGGACCTGTGGTGGGGCGACGAGCGGTTCCTGCCCGAGGGCGACCCGGACCGGAACGCCACGCAGGCCCGCGAGGCGCTCCTGGACGGCCTGCCGCTGGACCCGGCGCGGGTGCGCCCGATGCCGGCCTCCGACGGCCCCCACGGGGCGGACGTGGCCGCCGCCGCCAAGGCATACGCCGCCGAACTGGCCGCCGCGCCCGGGGCGTTCGACGTACTGCTGCTGGGCCTGGGCCCGGACACACACGTCGCCTCCCTCTTCCCGGGCCTGCCCGGGGTCCGGGAGGAGGAGCGCTGGGTGGTGCCGGTGACCGGCTCCCCCAAGCCGCCGCCCACCCGGATCTCGCTGACCCTGCCGGCGATCCGCTCGGCCCGCGAGGTGTGGCTGCTGGCGGCGGGCCCGGACAAGGCGGAGGCCGCCGCCACCGCGCTCTCGGGCGCGGACCCGGCGACGGCCCCCGCGGCGGGCGCGCGCGGCACGGAACGCACCCTCTGGCTGGTCGACGAGACGGCGGCCTCGGCACTGCCCCGCGCGTAGCGCTCCGCGTCCGGACACCCTGCGGCGGCGGGCGTTGCCCATGCGGTTCCGGGACGCTCCCGGCACTACCGGACGCCGCCACCGGGCGCCAGCCACAGGCGTTGCCCATGCGGCTCCGCGCGAGCCCGCGCGCTCCGGGCCTGCCCGGCCAGGGGCGTTGCCCCAGGCGCCGTGAGCATCCCGGTGCTGGACGCTCGCGGGGGGCCTGACCAGTGGGACTTCCGGGCCCGGCAAGGGCTCAGCGCCCGCGGAGCTGCCGGTAGCGGGTGACCAGGGCGGCCGTGGACGGGTCGAGGCCGGGTACCTCGGCGCCCTCGGCCAGCGCCGGCTCCACGCGCTTGGCCAGCACCTTCCCCAGCTCCACGCCCCACTGGTCGAAGGAGTCGATGTCCCAGACCGCGCCCTGCACGAACACCTTGTGCTCGTAGAGCGCCACCAGCTGCCCCAGCACCGAGGGCGTCAGCTCCGGCGCCAGGATCGTCGTGGTGGGCCGGTTCCCCGGGAACGTCCGGTGCGGCACCAGTTCCTCGGCCACGCCCTCGGCGCGCACCTCCTCGGCGGTCTTGCCGAACGCCAGCGCCTGGCCCTGCGCGAAGAGGTTCGCCATCAGCAGGTCGTGCTGCCCCGCCAGGTCCGCACTCAGCTCGGCCACGGGCCGCGCGAAGCCGATGAGGTCGGCCGGGATCAGCTTCGTGCCCTGGTGCAGCAGTTGGTAGTACGCGTGCTGGCCGTTGGTGCCGGGCGTGCCCCACACCACCGGGCCGGTCTGCCAGGTGACGGGCTGCCCCTCGCGGTCCACGGACTTGCCGTTGGACTCCATGTCGAGCTGCTGGAGGTAGGCCGTGAACCGGGAGAGGTAGTGGCTGTAGGGCAGCACGGCGTGCGCCTGCGCGTCGAAGAACGCCCCGTACCAGATGCCGAGGAGGCCCAGCAGCACCGGAGCGTTCTCCTCCAGCGGCGCGGTCGCGAAGTGCTCGTCCACCAGCCGGAATCCGGCCAGCATCTCCCCGAACCGCTCGGGACCGATCGCCACCATCAGGGCCAGGCCGATCGCGGAGTCGTAGGAGTACCGGCCGCCGACCCAGTCCCAGAACTCGAACATGTTGGCCGTGTCGATCCCGAAGGCCGCGACCTTCTCCGCATTGGTCGACACGGCCACGAAGTGCCGCGCCACGGCCGCCTCGTCGCCGCCGAGGCCGTCCAGCAGCCAGCGGCGGGCGGAGGTGGCGTTGCTGATGGTCTCGACCGTCGTGAAGGTCTTGGAGGCCACGATGAACAGCGTCTCGGCCGGGTCCAGGTCGCGCACGGCCTCGTGCAGGTCCGCGCCGTCCACGTTGCTGACGAAGCGGAACGCCAGCTCCCGCGCCGTGAAGGGCCGCAGCGCCTCGTACGCCATGGCCGGGCCCAGGTCGGAGCCGCCGATGCCGATGTTGACCACCGCGCGGATCGGGCGGCCGGTGTGCCCGGTCCACTCCCCCGACCTGATCCGCCGCGCGAAGCCGGCCATCCGCTCCAGGACCGCGTGGACGCCGGGCACGACGTTCTCCCCGCCGGTCTCGATCACCGCGTCCCGGGGGGCCCGCAGGGCGGTGTGGAGGACGGCCCGGTCCTCGGTGACGTTGATCCTCTCGCCGCGCAGCATCGCGTCCCGCAGGCCGGTCACGCCCGAGGCGGCGGCCAGCTCGCGCAGCAGCCGCAGCGTCTCGTCCGTCACGAGCTGTTTCGCGTAGTCGATGTGGAGGTCCCCGACCCGGACCACGTACCGCTCGGCCCGGCCGGGATCGCGGGCGAACAGCTCGCGCAGCCCCACCTCCCCCCACTGCTCCCGGTGCTTCGCCAGCGCGCTCCACTCCGGCGTCCGGTCCAGCCTGACCCGACCAGCAGCGTTCATCCGCAACCAACCCATCGCTCGCCGTCACTCGGCCCCCGCGCTCACCACGCTAGACGATGCGGGTGCGCGGCCTCGCCGGGGAGCCCCCTGAACGCGCCGGAGCCCGGCCGCCGGCGGGGAGCCGGGGCCGGGCATCCGGTGCTCATGCGCTGGGGACCTCGGGACGCGGGGTCAGATCTCGCCGCGGAGCTTGGCGAGCGCCTCCGCGAGGATCGCCTCGCCGTCGGCGTCGCTGCGCCGCTCGCGGACGTACGCGAG
This sequence comes from Streptomyces boetiae, assembly GCF_031845405.1. Taxonomy (NCBI): domain Bacteria; kingdom Bacillati; phylum Actinomycetota; class Actinomycetes; order Kitasatosporales; family Streptomycetaceae; genus Streptomyces; species Streptomyces boetiae. The sequence continues at coordinate 115,054 of NZ_JAVREN010000007.1, read as the reverse complement.
GTGCGTCTTGTAGGGCTCGGTCCGCGGCGGGTCCGGCGGGGCGTCGCGCTCCGTGCCCGCGGGGAATCCGCAACGCGGACAGTCCCACGTCTCCGGGATCTGTGCGTCGCTGGCGAAGCTGGGCTGTGTCTCGTGCCCGTTCGCGCACCAGAAGGAGACCCTGAGCCGGGGGGCGGACTCGCCGCGCTCGGCCTCACCCATGGGCCCCGCCCCGACCCGGCTGCCCCGGATCGCGTTGCCACCTGCCACGGTCGTTACTCCCTGCCTGACATCCTGCGAAGTCCTCAGTGTATGCAAGGCTCAACGCCAGTCCAGTGCCCGGAGTTACTGACTTGCGACGCGGGCCGGGACTTCGTCCCCGGCTGCTAGCTCCGCATCAGCAGGCCGAGCCCCACCACGGTGCCCACCCAGATCAGGGCGACCACCACGGTGATCCGGTCGAGGTTCCGCTCCGCGACGGAGGAGCCGCCGACGGAGGACTGCATGCCGCCGCCGAACATGTCGGAAAGGCCGCCGCCCTTGCCCTTGTGCATGAGCACCAGGAGCGCCAGCAGGAAGCTGAAGACGATCAGGGCGATCTGGAACGCCGTTTCCATCATGGGTGCGGGTCTACTCTCTCGGCGGGCGACGGACGGACAACCGGGGGCCGGCCACGGCCGGCCCCCGGACAGCGTACACGCGGGCGTGGCGTTACTGGTCGCGGAAGCGGACGATCTTGACGAACTCGTCCGCGTCCAGCGCGGCCCCGCCGACCAGCGCCCCGTCCACGTCGGGCTGGGCCATGATCGCGGCGACGTTCCCCGACTTGACCGAGCCGCCGTACTGGATGCGCACCCCCGCGGCGAGGTCCGCGTCGTACAGCTCCGCGAGCCGGGCCCGGATGGCGCCGCAGACCTCCTGGGCGTCCTCGGGGGTGGCGACCTCGCCGGTGCCGATGGCCCAGACGGGCTCGTAGGCGATGACGATGCTCGCGGCCTGCTCGGCGGGAACGTCCTTCAGCCCGCCGTCGAGCTGGGCCAGGGTGTGCGCGACGTGGCTGCCCGCCTTGCGGACCTCCAGGGGCTCGCCGACGCACAGGATCGGGGTCAGGCCGTGCCGGTAGGCGGCCTTCACCTTGGCGTTGCAGATCTCCTCGTTCTCGCCGTGGTACTGGCGGCGCTCGGAGTGGCCGACGACGGCGTAGGCGCAGTTGAGCTTGGCCAGCATCGGCCCGGAGACCTCGCCGGTGTAGGCGCCGGAGTCATGGGCGGAGATGTCCTGCGCCCCGTACTTGATCTTCAGCTTGTCGCCGTCCACCAGGGTCTGGACCGAGCGCAGGTCGGTGAACGGCGGCAGGACGGCCACCTCGACCTCAGTGTAGTCCTTGTCGGTCAGCGCGAACGCCAGCTTCTGGACGTGCGCGATGGCCTCCAGGTGGTTGAGGTTCATCTTCCAGTTGCCCGCCATCAGCGGGGTGCGGGTCGCCATCTGCTCAGTCCTCCAGTGCGGCGAGGCCGGGGAGCGTCTTGCCCTCGAGGTACTCCAGGCTCGCTCCGCCGCCGGTCGAAATGTGGCCGAAAGCCGACTCCTCGAAGCCGAGGATGCGGACCGCGGCGGCCGAGTCGCCGCCGCCCACGACGCTGAACGCCGGGCTGTCCACGAGGGCCTGGGCGACGGCCCGGGTCCCCGCCGCGACGTCGGGGTGCTCGAAGACGCCCATCGGGCCGTTCCAGAACACCGTCGCGGCGTCGGCCAGCTTCGAGGCGTACAGGGCGCCGGTCTCGGGGCCGCTGTCCAGGCCCATCAGGCCGGCCGGGATGGCGTCGGCGGACAGCACCTGGGGGGAGGTGGGGGCCTTGGTCTCCAGGTCGGGGAAGTCCTTGACGGCGACCACGTCGACGGGCAGGACGAACTCCACGCCGCGCTCGGCGGCCCGGCGCAGGTACTCCTGGACGACGGGGACCTGGTCCTCCTGGAGGAGGGAGTCGCCGATCTCGTGGCCCTGGGCCTTGAGGAAGGTGTACGCCATGCCGCCGCCGATGAGGATGCGGTCGGCCCGCTCCAGCAGGTGGTCGATGACGCCGAGCTTGTCGGAGACCTTGGCGCCGCCCAGCACGACGGCGTAGGGGCGGCTGACGTTCTCGGTCAGCTTCTCCAGGACGCCGACCTCGGTGGCGATAAGGCCGCCCGCGGCGTGCGGGAGCCGCGCGGGGAGGTCGTAGACGGAGGCGTGCTTGCGGTGGACCGCGCCGAAGCCGTCGCCGACGTAGGCGTCGGCCAGGTCCGCGAGGCGGTCGGCGAACGCGCCGCGCTCGGCGTCGTCCTTGCTCGTCTCGCCGGCGTTGAAGCGGAGGTTCTCCAGGAGGAGGACCTGGCCGGGCTCCAGCGCGGCGACGGCGGCCCGGGCGCCCTCGTCCACGGTGTCGGGGGCGAACGCCACGGGCGCGCCGAGCAGTTCGCCCAGGCGCCCGGCGACGGGGGCCAGCGAGTACCGCGGGTCGGGGGCGCCCTTGGGGCGGCCGAGGTGCGAGGCGACGATCACCTTCGCGCCGGCCTGCGTGAGGCGGGCGATGGTGGGGACGGCGGCGCGGATGCGGCCGTCGTCGGTGATGGCCCCGCCCTCCAGCGGGACGTTGAGGTCGGCGCGGACGAACACCCGCTGCCCGGCGACCTGGAGGTCGTCAATGGTCTTCATGGCTGGTGTGGACTCCTGGGGTCTACTCGCTGCTGCTCGCGTGGCTGACACAGGGGAACGCACGGGGGCGCGCCGGTGGCGCGCATGAGCGCGAGGGCCCGCAGGGCGCGGTCACGCGCGCTCTGCGGGCCCCGCACCCGGCGTCGGTCAGAGCCGCTCGCCGACGTACACCGTCAGGTCGACGAGGCGGTTGGAGTAGCCCCACTCGTTGTCGTACCAGCCGACGACCTTGACCTGGTTGCCCTGCGCCATGGTCAGCGAGGAGTCGAAGGTGCAGGAGGCGGGCCAGTTGACGATGTCCGAGGAGACGATCTGGTCCTCGGTGTACTCCAGGATGCCCTTCAGCTCGCTGTCCGCGGCGGCACGGAAGGCGGCGTTCACCTCGTCCGCGGTGACCTCGCGGCCGACCTCGACCACGAGGTCGGTGACGGAGCCGGTGGGCACGGGAACGCGCATGGCGATGCCGTCGAGCTTGCCCTTCAGCTGCGGGAGGACGAGGGCGGTGGCCTTGGCGGCGCCGGTGGTGGTGGGGATGATGTTCAGCGCGGCGGCGCGGGCGCGGCGCAGGTCCTTGTGCGGGAAGTCGAGGATGCGCTGGTCGTTGGTGTAGGCGTGGACGGTGGTCATCAGACCCTTGACGATGCCGAAGCTCTCGTCCAGGACCTTGGCCATGGGCGCGACGCAGTTGGTCGTGCAGGAGGCGTTGGAGATGACGTCCTGGGTGGCCGGGTCGTACTGGTCCTGGTTCACGCCGATGACGATGGTGATGTCCTCGTTCTTCGCCGGGGCGGAGATGAGGACCTTCTTGGCGCCGGCCGCCAGGTGCTTGGCGGCGTCGTCGCGCTTGGTGAAGATGCCGGTGGACTCGATGACGATGTCCGCCCCGAGCTCTCCCCACGGCAGGGCGGCCGGGTCCCGCTCCGCCAGCGTCTTGAAGGTCTGGTTGCCGACGGTGATGCTGTCCTCGGTGTGGGTCACCTCTTCCTTGAGGCGGCCCAGGATGCTGTCGTACTTCAGCAGATGCACCAGGGTTGCGTTGTCGGTCAGGTCGTTGACGCCGACGATCTGGACATCCGCTCCCTGCTCCAGGAGTGCGCGGAAGTAGTTGCGACCGATGCGGCCGAAGCCGTTGATTCCTACGCGGACCGTCACGAACCGATCTCCTCGTTGGTACGCCGGTGAAACGAGCACCGGCGAGGCTGTATTGGGATGTCCCCGACCACTCTCGACCCTACCGCGCCCGCCTTCGGCGGGGGACACCGCCCAGCCGTGTCCCGGTGCGGCGGACGGGGGCCGAGGCGGGGCCGCTCAGCCCACCATCTCCTCGGTCAGACTGGCCTCGGTGCCCGGGATGCCCAGGTCCTGCGCACGCTTGTCGGCCATGGCCAGCAGACGGCGGATGCGGCCGGCGACGGCGTCCTTGGTGAGCGGCGGGTCGGCCAGGGCCCCCAGCTCCTCCAGGGATGCCTGCTTATGCTCCATCCGCAGCCGGCCGGCGGCGGCGAGGTGGTCGGGCACCTCCTCGCCGAGGATCTCCAGGGCGCGCTGCACGCGGGCGCCGGCGGCGACGGCGGCTCGGGCGGAACGCCGGAGGTTGGCGTCGTCGAAGTTGGCCAGGCGGTTGGCGGTGGCGCGCACCTCGCGGCGCATGCGGCGCTCCTCCCAGGCGAGCACCGACTCGTGGGCGCCGAGGCGGGTGAGGAGGGCACCGATGGCGTCGCCGTCGCGGACCACGACGCGGTCCACGCTGCGCACCTCGCGGGCCTTGGCCCCGATCTGGAGGCGGCGGGCGGCGCCGACCAGGGCGAGCGCGGCCTCGGGGCCCGGGCAGGTCACCTCCAGGGAGGAGGAGCGGCCGGGCTCGGTGAGGGAGCCGTGGGCGAGGAAGGCGCCGCGCCAGGCGGCCTCGGCGTCGCAGGTGGCGCCGGAGACGACCTGCGGAGGCAGGCCGCGGATGGGGCGGCCGCGGCCGTCGACCAGGCCGGTCTGGCGGGCCAGCTGGTCGCCTCCGGCCACGACGCGCACGACGTAGCGGCTGCCGCGGCGCAGGCCGCCGGGGGCCATGACCACGAGGTCGGAGGTGTGGCCGAAGATCTCCAGGATGTCCCGGCGCAGGCGGCGGGCCGCGATGCCCGTGTCCAGCTCGGCCTCGATCACGATGCGCCCGCTGACCAGGTGCAGGCCGCCCGCGAAGCGCAGGATGGACGACACCTCCGACTTGCGGCAGCAGGTGCGGGTGACGGGAAGCCGGGAGATCTCGTCCTTCACCGCAGCCGTCATCGCCATGGGCCGATCCTTCCATGCATCCGAAAAATACGGTCGTACGCGGCGGCCAGCAGCTCGGGGTCGTGCCGCGCGGAGCCGCCGCCGGCGGGGAGTCCCCCGGCGGCGGCCACCGGCGCGAGATGGACCTCGGCTCCCAGCCGCTCGGCCGCCCGGCGCAGGCTTTCCTCGTCGGGCACGGCGGCCCGGTCTGCCAGCACCACGTCGAAGGCGAGTTTAGGGGCGTGTTGTACCAAAACCTCCACATGACGCTGCGGTGAGAAGCCGTCAGTTTCGCCGGGCTGGGGCGCGAGGTTGAGGGAGAGCACCCGGCGGGCCTTGGTCCGGGTGAGGGCGTCGAGCAGGCCGGGGACCAGCAGGTGGGGGATGACGGAGGAGAACCACGAGCCGGGGCCCAGGACCACCCAGTCGGCGTCGAGGACGGCGGCGACGGCCTCGGGGACGGCCGGCGGGTCGTGCGGGACGAGCATCACCTGGCGCACCTCGCCGGGGGTGAGGGCGACCGCGGCCTGGCCACGGACGCGGCTGAGCTCCTCGGGGCTGCCGGGGCGATGGCCGCGGACGACGGCCTCCAGCTCCAGCGGGACGGCGGACATCGGCAGCACCCGGCCGTGGGCCCCCAGGAGCTTGCCGACCAGGTCCAGAGCGGCGACGTGGTCGCCCATCTGCTCCCACAGGGCGACGATCAGGAGGTTGCCCACGGCATGGTCGTGCAGGGCGCCGCCGCTCTTGAACCGGTGCTGGATGACCTCGGACCAGGTGCGGCCCCAGTCGTCGTCGCCGCACAGGGCGGCCAGAGCCTTGCGCAGGTCGCCGGGGGGCAGGACGTCCAGCTCGTCGCGGAGCCGGCCGCTGGAGCCGCCGTCGTCGGCGACGGTGACGACGGCGGTCAGGTCGCCGGTGATCCGGCGCAGGGCGGTGAGCGAGGCGGACAGGCCCATGCCGCCGCCGAGCGCGACGACCTTGGGCTGGGCCCCGCGCCGGCCGCGGCGTGGCGGGCGCGCGGACCGGGGTACGTCCCGGACCGGGCTCTGCGCTGTCCGGCGCTGCCGGTCGCCCCTGCGCGGCATGCCTATTCGCGCCCCATGTCCCGGTGGACGACGACCGTCTCGATGCCGTCGGCGGCCAGCCGCCGCGCCAGGCGCTCGGAGACGGCGACGCTGCGGTGCTTGCCGCCGGTGCAGCCGACGGCGACGGTGACGTACCGCTTGCCCTCGCGGCGGTAGCCGGCGGCGATCAGGGACAGCAGCTCGGCGTAGCGGTCCAGGAACTCCTTGGCGCCGGGCTGGTCGAAGACGTACCCCGCGACCTCCTCGCTGGTGCCGGTGTGGGGGCGCAGCTCGGGCACCCAGTGCGGATTGGGCAGGAAGCGGCAGTCCACGACGTGGTCGGCGTCCACCGGGAGACCGTACTTGTAGCCGAAGGACATGACGGTGGCCCGCAGGCCGGGCTCGCCGCCGGTGAACTGGGCGTCCATCTTGGCGCGCAGCTCGTGGACGTTGAGGTGGGAGGTGTCGATCACCAGGTCGGCGTCGCCGCGCAGCTCGCGCAGCAGGTCGCGCTCGGCCGCGATGCCGTCCACGATGCGGCCCTCGCCCTGGAGGGGGTGGGGGCGGCGGACCGACTCGAAGCGCTGGACGAGGGCGTTGTCCGAGGCTTCGAGGAAGATCACGCGGCGGGTGACGCCCTTGGCGTCGAGGTCGGTCAGCGACTCGCGGAGGCTGTCGAAGAAGCTCCGGCCGCGGACGTCGACCACCACGGCGATGCGGGCGACGTTCCCCTGGGAGCGGGCGCCGAGGTCGACCATGGTGGGGATGAGGGCGGGCGGGAGGTTGTCCACCACGAACCAGCCCAGGTCCTCCAGGCATTTCGCGGCGGTGCTGCGGCCGGCGCCGGACATGCCGGAGATGATCACCAGCTCCGGGATCGTCTCCTCGTCGGCCGGCTGAAGGGCGGGCTGTTCCTCGCCTCGGGTCTGTTCGCTCATCTCTTCCGTCCCCCGGGTGGTGCGGTCGTTCTGGTGGGTGCCGCGGGTGCGGCGGCCGTCTCAGTCCAGGATCTCGCCGGTCGCGGTGTTGACCGCGGGGGCGGCGGGGGCCTGGGCGGCCAGGGCGGCGGCCACGGTCTCCGCGGTGCGGCGTCCGAAGCCGGGTACCTCGCAGATCTCCTCGATCGTGGCGGTGCGCAGCCGCCGGACCGAGCCGAAGTGCTTGAGCAGGGCCTTCTTGCGGGTCTCCCCGAGGCCGGGCACGGCGTCGAGGGGACCCCTTCTTATCGATTGTGACCGCTTGCCGCGCTGGTACCGGATGGCGAAGCGGTGGGCCTCGTCACGGACCCGCTGGAGGAGGTAGAGGCCCTCGCTGGCGCGGGGCAGGATCACCGGGTCGCTCTCGCCGGGGAGCCAGACCTCCTCCAGGCGCTTGGCCAGGCCGCACACGGCCACGTCGTCGATGCCCAGCTGGTCCATGGCGCGGCGGGCGGCGGCGACCTGGGGCTGCCCGCCGTCCACGACGACGAGCTGCGGGGGGTAGGCGAAGCGCTTGGGGCGGCCGTCCTCGGTGCGGGGGCCGGGCGTTTCCCCGGCGTCCTCGGCGGCCTCCCCGTGCGGGCCGTCGCCCGGCTCCTCGACGGCCCACTCGCCGGTGCGCTCCCGCTCGCGCAGGTAGCGGCGGAAGCGGCGGCCGACGACCTCGTGCATGGAGCGGACGTCGTCCTGCCCGGCGAAGCCCCTGATCTGGAAGCGGCGGTACTCGCTCTTGCGGGCCAGGCCGTCCTCGAAGACGACCATGGAGGCCACGATGTCCTCGCCCTGGAGGTGGGAGATGTCGAAGCACTCGATGCGCAGGGGCGCGGAGTCCAGGCCGAGGGCGTCGGCGATCTCCTCCAGGGCGCGGGAGCGGGTGGTCAGGTCGGAGGCGCGCTTGGTCTTGTGCAGGGCGAGGGCCTGCTGGGCGTTGCGCTCGACGGTGGTCATCAGGTCGCGCTTGTCGCCGCGCTGGGGGACGCGCAGGCTGACGCGGGAGCCGCGGCGGGCGCCCAGCCACTCGGCGACGGGCTCGGGCGGCTCGGGCAGCGCGGGCACCAGGACCTCGCGCGGGACGCCCTCGCCGCTCTCCTCGCCGTAGAGCTGCTGGAGGGCGCTCTCGACGAGGCCGGCGGTGGTGACGTGCTCGACCTTGTCGGTGACCCAGCCGCGCTGGCCGCGGACCCGGCCGCCGCGGACGTGGAAGATCTGGACGGCGGCCTCCAGCTCGTCCTCGGCCAGGGCGATGAGGTCGGCGTCGGTGGCGTCGGCGAGGACCACGGCGTTCTTCTCCATGGCGCGGCGCAGGGCCTCGATGTCGTCGCGCAGGCGGCCGGCCCGCTCGTACTCCATCGCCTCGGCGGCCTCGTGCATCCGCTCCTCCAGGCGGCGCAGGTAGGCGCCGGTGCGGCCGGCCATGAAGTCGCAGAACTCCTCGGCCAGCGCGCGGTGCTCCTCGGGCGTGACGCGGCCGGTGCAGGGGGCGGAGCACTTCTCGATGTACCCCAGCAGGCAGGGGCGGCCCACGGCGCGGGCCCGCTTGAAGACGCCGGCGGAGCAGGTGCGGACGGGGAAGACGCGCAGCAGCAGGTCGACCGTCTCGCGGATGGCCCAGGCGTGGGCGTAGGGGCCGAAGTACCGCACGCCCTTGCGCTTGGGGCCGCGCATGACCTGGGCGCGGGGGAACTCCTCGTTCAGCGTGACGGCGAGGGAGGGGTAGCTCTTGTCGTCGCGGTACTTGACGTTGAAGCGGGGGTCGAACTCCTTGATCCAGGAGTACTCCAGCTGGAGGGCCTCGACCTCGGTGGCCACCACGGTCCACTCCACGGAGGCGGCCGTGGTGACCATGGTGGCGGTCCTGGGGTGGAGGCCGGAGATGTCCTGGAAGTAGGAGGAGAGGCGCTGGCGCAGGCTCTTGGCCTTCCCCACGTAGATCACCCGGCGGTGCTCGTCGCGGAAGCGGTAGACCCCCGGGGAGGGGGGGATCTCGCCGGGCTTCGGGCGGTAGCTGGAGGGGTCGGCCATGGACGCAACCCTACTGCGGGGGACTGACACTCCGTGACCGGTCGCCGCCGGGGGTCACCAGCCGCGTTCCCGCCAGGAGGCCAGGTGGGGGCGTTCGGCGCCGAGCGTGGTGTCGGCGCCGTGGCCCGGGTAGACCCAGGTCTCGTCGGGCAGGGGGGCGAAGAGCTTGGTCTCCACGTCGTGCAGCAGGCGGGCGAACGCCTCGGGGTCGCCGTGGGTGTTGCCGACGCCGCCGGGGAAGAGGCAGTCGCCGGTGAAGACGTGGGGGTGCCCGTCGGGGTCGTCGTAGATCAGTGCGACGGAGCCGGGGGTGTGGCCGACGAGGTGGCGGGCGGTCAGGCGGCAGTTCCCGACAGCGATCTCGTCACCGTCCGCGATGGTGCGGTCGGTGGCCACGGGGATGCCCTCGGCGTCGTCGCGGCCCGCGCAGGTCACGGCGCCGGTGGCGCGCACGACCTCCTCCAGGCCCCGCCAGTGGTCGGGGTGGCGGTGGGTGGTCAGCACGCCGGCGACGCCGTCGGGGCCGATGAGCGCCAGCAGGGTCTCCGGCTCGGCGGCGGCGTCGATGAGCAGCTGCTCGCCCGTGTCCCGGCAGCGCAGCAGGTAGGCGTTGTTCTCCATGGGGCCGACGGCGACCTTGGTGATGATCAGCTTCGCCAGCTCGTGGGCGGAGGCGGGCCCGCCGACCGTGACCTTCCCGGTGTAGGACATGGCCGCAGTCTCTCAGACCGCCGGCCGCGGATCACGGGGCCCGCGGCCCCTCAGGGATCCTGGGGCGGGGTGGTCACAGGGGCGGCAGCTCGGGCAGGAGGCCGGCCGTGGTCAGGCCGGTGCCGGGGGTGCGCCCGCTGAGCCAGCCGACCAGGGCGGCGGGGGTGCCGGCGACGACCTGCGGCTCCTCGTCGGGGCGCCCGGTGCGCCAGGCGCGGCCGTCCTCGGCGCGCAGCAGCACCGGCGGCAGCCCGGGAAGTCCGGAGAAGCGGTCGGCGAAGTACTCCAGGGCGCGGTCGAGGAAGGCACCGGGGAGGTCGGCGACGGTGCGGCCGGCGCCCAGGTCGATGTGGTGCAGCTCGACCTCGACCCAGCGGCGCAGGGGGACGCGGGCGCGGGTGTCGGTGACGCCGCCGCGCAGGGTTACGGTGGCGTCCCAGCCGTCGTCCGGGACCGCGTCCAGGGCCCGGGCGAGCGCCGCGGCGCTCTCGCGCAGGTCGGTGCGGTGTGCGGCGGCGGGACGGTCGGCGTCGCGGTCGATCTCGGCGCTCCTGGCGGCCTCGTCGGCGTACATGGGGCGGGCGGCGAGGACGTTGCGCAGGGCGTCGGCGTTGCGGGCGAGGTGGGCGAGGACGTGGCCGCGGGTCCAGCCGGGGAGCAGGGAGGGCGCGGCGACGGCGGCGTCGTCCAGGGCATCGGCGGCGGCGAGGAGGCCGGCGGTGGCGTCGGTGAGGCCGGAGAGGTCGGCGGTGGGTCGGCTCATGATCCACACGCTAACGGGGCGGCCACTCCTTCGAGTGAAGGTACGGCAAAAACGCCGGGAATCGAACGCACGTGCTATAGGGTGAATCTCCGGGCCCCGGGCACGCGGGGGACGCCTGTCAGTGGCCCCTCTTAGTCTTGGACGGGTCCCCCGCGCCCGGTGGGGGCCTGGGCTTCCCTCCGGAAGCTTTCACTCAGGAAGGGTGCCATCCCGCGTGGCCGACCGACTCATCGTTCGTGGCGCTCGCGAGCACAACCTGCGGAACGTCTCGCTCGACCTTCCGCGCGACTCGCTGATCGTCTTCACGGGGCTGTCCGGGTCGGGCAAGTCCTCGCTCGCCTTCGACACGATCTTCGCCGAGGGGCAGCGCCGCTACGTCGAGTCGCTGTCCGCGTACGCGCGGCAGTTCCTCGGGCAGATGGACAAGCCGGACGTGGACTTCATCGAGGGCCTGTCCCCCGCCGTGTCCATCGACCAGAAGTCCACCTCGCGCAACCCCCGCTCGACGGTCGGCACCATCACCGAGGTCTACGACTACCTGCGGCTGCTCTTCGCACGCATCGGCCGGCCGCACTGCCCGGAGTGCGGCCGGCCCATCGCCCGGCAGTCGCCCCAGGCCATCGTGGACAAGGTGCTGGCACTGGAGGAGGGCAGCCGCTTCCAGGTGCTCTCGCCGCTGGTGCGCGAGCGCAAGGGCGAGTTCGCCGACCTCTTCGCCGACCTCCAGACCAAGGGGTACAGCCGCGCCCGCGTGGACGGCGCCACGGTCCAGCTCGCCGACCCGCCGAAGCTGAAGAAGCAGGAGAAGCACACCATCGAGGTGGTCGTGGACCGCCTGACCGTCAAGGAGAGCGCCAAGCGGCGGCTCACCGACTCGGTGGAGACCGCGCTGGGCCTCTCGGGCGGCATGGTCGTGCTGGACTTCGTGGATCTCCCCCAGGACGATCCGCAGCGGGAGCGGATGTTCTCCGAGCACCTGTACTGCCCGTACGACGACCTGTCCTTCGAGGAGCTGGAGCCCCGCTCCTTCTCGTTCAACTCCCCCTTCGGCGCCTGCCCGGAGTGCACCGGCATCGGCACCCGGATGGAGGTGGACCCGGAGCTGATCATCCCCGACCCGGAGCGGACGCTGGAGGACGGCGCCATCCACCCCTGGTCGCACGGGCACACCAAGGGCTATTTCAACCTCCTGATCGGCGCTCTGGGCGACGCCCTCAGCTTCCGCACCGACGTGCCCTGGGAGGCCCTGCCCCAGCGGGCGAAGAAGGCCCTCCTCCATGGGCACAAGGCCAGGATCGAGGTCCGCTACGAGAACCGCCACGGCCAGGAGCGGGCGTACACCACGGCCTTCGAGGGCGTGGTTCCCTTCATCCGCCGGCGGCACGCGGAGGCCGAGACGGACTCCAGCCGCGAGCGCTTCGAGGGGTACATGCGCGAGGCCCCCTGCCCGGCCTGCCGGGGCTCGCGGCTTAAGCCGCTGGTGCTGGCGGTCACGGTGCAGGGCCGGTCGATCGCCGAGATCGCGGGGATGTCGATCAGCGAGTGCGCCGAGTTCCTGCGCGGGATGACGCTCACCGACCGGGAGAAGGCCATCGCCGAGCGCGTCCTGAAGGAGGTCAACGAGCGGCTGCGGTTCCTGGTCGACGTCGGCCTGGACTACCTCTCGCTCGACCGCGCCGCGGGCACCCTCTCCGGCGGCGAGGCCCAGCGCATCCGGCTGGCCACCCAGATCGGCTCCGGCCTGGTCGGCGTCCTCTACGTCCTGGACGAGCCCTCCATCGGCCTCCACCAGCGGGACAACCACCGGCTGATCGAGACTCTGGTGCGCCTGCGCGACCTGGGGAACACGCTGATCGTCGTGGAGCACGACGAGGACACCATCAAGACCTCGGACTGGGTGGTGGACATCGGCCCGGGCGCCGGGGAGCACGGCGGCCGGGTGGTGCACAGCGGCCCCCTCGCCGAGCTTCTGAAGAACAAGGACTCCCTCACCGGGCAGTACCTCTCGGGCGAGCGGTCCATCGCCACGCCCGCCGAGCGCCGCCCGGTGGACCACGACCGCCGGCTCACCGTCCACGGCGCGCGGGCGAACAACCTGCGCAACGTCGACGTCAGCTTCCCCATCGGGGTGCTGACCGCCGTCACCGGCGTCTCGGGCTCGGGGAAGTCCTCCCTGGTCAACGACATCCTCTACACCCACCTCGCCCGCGAGCTGAACGGCGCGAAGACCGTCCCCGGGCGGCACACCCGCGTCTCCGGCGACGACCTGGTGGACAAGGTGGTGCACGTCGACCAGTCCCCCATCGGCCGCACCCCCCGGTCGAACCCCGCCACCTACACCGGCGTCTTCGACCACGTCCGGCGCCTGTTCGCCGAGACCAGCGAGGCCAAGGTCCGCGGGTACCTGCCGGGCCGCTTCTCGTTCAACGTCAAGGGCGGGCGCTGCGAGAACTGCTCGGGCGACGGCACCATCAAGATCGAGATGAACTTCCTGCCCGACGTGTACGTCCCCTGCGAGGTCTGCCACGGCGCGCGGTACAACCGCGAGACGCTGGAGGTGCACTACAAGGGCAAGTCCATCGCCGAGGTGCTGGACATGCCCATCGAGGAGGCCCTCGGCTTCTTCGAGGCGGTGCCCGCCATCGCCCGGCACCTGCGGACGCTCCACGACGTCGGCCTGGGGTACGTCCGCCTGGGCCAGCCCGCGACCACCCTCTCCGGCGGCGAGGCGCAGCGGGTGAAGCTCGCCTCCGAGCTGCAGAAGCGCTCCACCGGCAGCACGGTGTACGTGCTGGACGAGCCGACCACCGGCCTGCACTTCGAGGACATCCGCCGCCTGATCGAGGTCCTCTCCGGCCTGGTCGACAAGGGAAACACCGTGATCGTCATCGAGCACAACCTCGATGTCATCAAGACGGCGGACTGGGTGGTGGACATGGGCCCCGAGGGCGGCAGCGGCGGCGGCACGGTCGTCGCCGAGGGCACCCCCGAGGAGGTCGCCGCCGTCCCGGCCAGCCACACCGGCAAGTTCCTGCGGGAGCTGCTGGGCGACCGCGTCAGCGACGCGTCGGCGCCTCGCCCGCGGGCGAGGAGGACGGCGGCGCGCAAGCGCTGAGCGACGGCCTGCCGCGCGCCGGGCGCGCGGCAGGCCCGCCCCCCCCGGGCGGCCTCAGCTCAGGCCGACCTCGCGCATCTGGCGCAGCTCCTTCTTCAGGTCGGAGACCTCGTCCCGCAGCCGGGCCGCGATCTCGAACTGCAGCTCGGCGGCGGCGGCCCGCATCCGCTCGGTGAGCTGCTCGATCGTCTCCGCCAGCTCGGCGGCGGGCCGGTCGGTCAGCTCCTTGGGCTTGGCCCGGCCCCCGCCGGCGGGGGCGGTGGGCACCGGGGCCTTGGGGCGGCGGGCCTCGCCCGCCTGCCGGTACCCCGTCTCCAGCAGCTCCCGGGTGTCGACGTCCTCGCGGGCGATGGCGGCGACGATGTCGTTGATCTTCTTGCGCAGCGGCTGCGGGTCGATGCCGCGGGCCTCGTTGTAGGCGATCTGGCGGGCGCGGCGGCGGTTGGTCTCCTCGATGGCGCGCTCCATCGCCGCGGTGACGCGGTCGGCGTACATGTGGACCTGGCCGGAGACGTTCCGCGCGGCGCGGCCGATGGTCTGGATCAGGGAGGTGCCGGAGCGCAGGAAGCCCTCCTTGTCCGCGTCGAGGATGGCGACCAGGGACACCTCGGGGAGGTCCAGGCCCTCCCGGAGGAGGTTGATGCCCACCAGGACGTCGAACTCTCCGGCCCGCAGCTCCCGCAGCAGCTCGACGCGGCGCAGGGTGTCCACGTCGCTGTGGAGGTACCGCACGCGGATGCCGAGCTCCAGGAAGTAGTCGGTGAGGTCCTCGGCCATCTTCTTGGTGAGGGTGGTGACCAGCACCCGCTCGTTCCGCTCGGCGCGCAGCCGGATCTCGTGCACCAGGTCGTCGATCTGCCCCTCGGTGGGCTTGACGACCACCTCGGGGTCGACCAGGCCGGTGGGGCGGATGATCTGCTCCACCACGCCGTCCCCGCGGGAGAGCTCGTAGGAGCCGGGCGTGGCCGAGAGGTAGACGGTCTGGCCGATCCGCTCCAGGAACTCCTCCCACTTCAGCGGCCGGTTGTCCACCGCGGAGGGCAGGCGGAAGCCGTGGTCGACCAGGGTCCGCTTCCGGGAGGCGTCGCCCTCGTACATCGCGCCGATCTGGGGGACGGTGTTGTGCGACTCGTCGATGACCAGCAGGAAGTCGTCGGGGAAGTAGTCGAGGAGGGTGTACGGCGGGCTGCCGGACTCGCGGCCGTCGATGTGGAGCGAGTAGTTCTCGATGCCGGAGCAGGTGCCGATCTGGCGCATCATCTCGATGTCGTAGGTGGTGCGCATCCGCAGCCGCTGGGCCTCCAGCAGCTTGCCCTGCCCCTCCAGCTCGGAGAGCCGCGCGGCCAGCTCGGCCTCGATGCCGGAGATGGCCCGCTCCATCCGCTCGGGGCCGGCGACGTAGTGCGTGGCCGGGAAGACGTAGAGGTGGCCGGGGTCGTCGATCACCTCGCCCGTGAGGGGGTGGAGGGTGGAGAGGGCCTCGATCTCGTCCCCGAACATCTCGATGCGGACGGCCAGCTCCTCGTACACCGGGAAGATCTCGATGGTGTCGCCCCGCACCCGGAAGGTGCCGCGGGTGAAGGCCAGGTCGTTGCGGGCGTACTGGATGTCGACGAAGCGGCGCAGCAGCGCGTCCCGGTCGATCTCCTGGCCGACGTGCAGCGGCACCATGCGGTCGACGTACTCCTGGGGGGTGCCCAGGCCGTAGATGCAGGAGACGGAGGCGACCACGACCACGTCGCGGCGGGTGAGCAGGGAGTTCGTCGCGCTGTGGCGCAGGCGCTCGACCTCCTCGTTGATCGAGGAGTCCTTCTCGATGTAGGTGTCCGTCTGCGGGACGTACGCCTCGGGCTGGTAGTAGTCGTAGTAGGACACGAAGTACTCGACGGCGTTGTTCGGCAGGAGCTCGCGGAACTCGTTGGCCAGCTGGGCGGCCAGCGTCTTGTTCGGCGCGATGACGAGGGTGGGGCGCTGCAGCCGCTCGATCATCCACGCCGTGGTCGCCGACTTGCCGGTGCCGGTCGCGCCGAGCAGCACCACGTCCTTCTCGCCCGCCCTGACGCGCTTCTCCAGCTCGTCGATGGCGGCGGGCTGGTCCCCGCCGGGCTGGTACGGGCTGACGACCTCGAAGGGCGCGGTCGTGCGTGTGATCTCTGAAACGGGCCGCATGGCATCCACCGTACGGCCCCCCACTGACAACCGGATGGCGGTGGCGGGCGGTCCCGTGCTGTTCAGCTCTCCGTCACCGTTCCCCTCCCCGCGAGTTTCCGGCGGGCGGGCAGCCTCCACCCCGTTGGCGTCACCGGATGCTAGGAGTCCCGCCATGCCCTTCTCCTCCCCCGCCGAGTGGGCCAGGTGGCTGCTCGGCCTCACGCTCGTCGCCCTGGGCCTGGCCCCCGCCGCCGGGCCGGGGGGCGTGGCCGAGGCCGCCGCGGCCCCGGGCGAGGAGCCGCTGATCGTGGCCCACCGCGGCGCCTCCGGCTATGCCCCCGAGAACACCCTGGCCGCCGCCGACGCGGCGGCGGGGCTGGGCGCGGTGTGGGTGGAGACCGACGTGCAGCGCACGGCGGACGGCGAGCTGGTCCTGGTGCACGACACCACGCTGGACCGCACCACGGACGTCGAGGAGCTGTTCCCCGACCGGGCCCCCTGGGATGTGGCGGACTTCGCCGCCGCCGAGATCGCGCGGCTGGACGCGGGCAGCTGGTTCGGGGAGGAGTTCGCCGGCGAGGGCGTTCCCACGCTGGCGGAGTTCGCCGGGCGGCTGGCGGCGAACGGCCAGCGGCTGCTGCTGGAGATCAAGTCTCCCGAGCTGTACCCGGGCATCGAGGAGGACATCCTGGAGGTGCTGGGCGAGGAGGGCTGGCTGGCCGAGCGGCACCCCGGGGAGCGCCTGGTGGTGCAGAGCTTCGACGCGGACTCGGTGCGCACCGTGCACGAGCTGGCGCCGCGGGTGGAGACCGGGTTCATCGGCACCCCGGCCGTGGCGGACGTTCCGGCGTACGCCGCGTTCGCGGACCAGATCAACCCCCGTCACCGGGACCTCACGGCCGACTACGTGGAGGCCCTGCAGGCGGTGGACGGGCCGCACGGCGACCCGGTCGAGGTGCACGCCTGGACGATCAACGACGAGGCGACGGCCCAGCGGGTCGCGGGCCTGGGCGTGGACGGCATCATCACGAACGTCCCGGACGTGGTGGCGCTGGCCCTGGCGGAGCTGCGCGAGGACTGAGCCGCGAGGACTGAGCGGGCGGCCCCCGGGAGCGGCCCCGCGGGGGCGCTGTCGGTGGGGCGGCCTAGGGTGCGGGGCATGAACCGTGCCGCCGAGAACGCCGCCGCCCCGGATGCCGCCCCCGACGCCTCCGCCGTCCGCGGCGAGGCGGTTGCGGCCGGGACGGCGGGCGGTGAACGGCCGTGGTCGTGGACCGTCCGGCCCTCCCCCATCGGCCCGCTCCTGCTGGCCGCCACCGGCGCCGGCCTGGTGCGGGTGGTCTTCCACGCGGATCAGCGGGGTCGGCGGCGCGCCCTGGGCGAGCTGGAGGCCCTGCTGGGTTCGGCGCCCTCCTCCGGCGGCGACCCGGTCCTGGACCGCGCCACGGCGCAGCTGGAGGCGTACTTCGCGGGCGGGCTGCGCGCCTTCCGGCTCCCGCTGGACTGGTCGCTGGCCTCGGGGTACGGGCGGCGGGCGCTGCGGGAGCTTGCGGCCTCGGTGCCCTTCGGCAGCGTGGTGACCTACGGGGAGCTGGCGGCCCGGGTGCGGGCCGCGGGCGGCGGGGGCCCGGCCTCCGCGGAGGCGGCGCGGGCGGTCGGGGCGGCGATGGGGGCGAATCCGCTGCCCGTGGTCGTTCCCTGCCACCGCGTGGTCGCCTCGGGCGGAGCCCTGGGCGGCTTCGGCGGGGGCCTGGAGACGAAGCGGGCCCTGCTGGCCCTGGAGGGGGTGCTGCCCGCTCCGCTCTTCTGAGGCTCGTCCCGGGGGCCGCGAGCGCTCCCGGGGCATAGGGGCCCCCGGAAGAGGGGAGCCCATGGACGAGAGGAAAGCGCGGCGGCCCGCCGCGCACTCGCGAGGAGTGCCGCGGGCGGGCCGCCGCGCTGACCGGCCGGGGCCGGGGGCCGGGGGTTCCGGCCGGGTGGTGCGTGACCTGCCGCCTCACACCTGGGCGTCGTGGTCGCGCAGGAACTTCATCGGGTCGATGGCCGAGCCGTAGTCCGGGGTGGTCCGGACCTCGAAGTGCAGGTGCGGGCCGGAGCTGTTGCCGGTGTTGCCGGAGAGGGCGATCTCCTGGCCGGCGGTGACCTTCTGGCCCACCTTGACGCCGACCTCGGACAGGTGCGCGTACTGGGTGTAGGTGCCGTTGCCGTGGTCGATCACGACCGCGTTGCCGTACGCGGGGCCGTCGCCGGCGCCGTTGCCGCCGGCCTTGACGACGGTGCCGCCGTGGACGGACTGGACCGGGGTGCCGGTCGGGACGGCGAAGTCCTGGCCGCTGTGCTTGGAGGCCCAGCGGTCACCGCTGTTCCCGTAGGTCGCGGACAGGGAGTAGTCGTCCGCTATGGGCGAGACCCAGTCGGTGGCCTTCTTCTCCGCCTTGTCCGCGGCGCCGGCCGCGGCCTGCTGGGCCTGGCCGCGCGTGGCATCGGCGGCCTCGCTGACCGTCTGCGCGGAGAAGACGTCGAGGTGCGCGTCCTCGGCCGCCACCGCCACACCCGTGAGGACCACGGACGCGGTCACACCGGCGGTCGCCAGGGCGGCGGCGCGGGAACGCAGTCGGAGGGTCGTGCGGACGCGGTTGATGGTGCTGTTCGGCATGGGGGGACTACCTCGCAGATTCGGGGAAATCCGGACGAAGTGGACCGGACACGTTCATTGATAACCGCCGGTTCGACCCCCGACAAGCACCCCTATTACGACCCTGCCCCGTAGCCGGAAACGGCGGAATAGGCCCCCTGAGCAAAGAGGGAAAGACGTCGCCGGGAGCCCCGGATCGGCCCCGACTGCCCACGCTCCGTGGATGAAACCCGCTCTGACCTGCATCTTCGATGCCGATGCCGAACGTCGGCGGTCAATCCCCACGAATTTCCCCGGCGCACGGGACGAAAGTCCCGGGCTTTCGTCTCCGTTCGCTACTAATCGCCCTCGTGGGACCCGGAAATGCTGTGTGGAGCGCCACAGAAGGGGCGCGGGATTCAGCGCTCGAACAGCTCGAAGGCAACGCACCGGCGCCCGCCGAAGCGCGCCGCGGCGGCCTCGGAGAGGGTGGTGTGCAGCTCCCTGGCGTAGTCCTCGGGGGCGTCGTCGCCCAGGGCGGAGAGGTAGGTGCGGTGCTCGGCGAGGGAGGCGATGGCGCGCCCGAAGGCGCGCTCGCCGATCTCCTGGGCGTGGGTGGCCCGCGGGGACCCGGCCACGGCCACCCAGCGGACCCCGCCCCAGGGCGTCAGCGTCCCGCCGGCCAGTTGCTCGGGGAAGATCCAGCGGTTCCCCGCGTCCCCGGCGGCCTCCAGCACGGCGCGGCCCACGGCGCGGTGGTCGGAGGTGTTCCACTGCCGCCCGGGGCCCCAGGTGTCGCGGTGGTTGAGGGTGATCAGCAGCTCGGGGCGGTGTGCGCGGATGGCGGCGGCCAGATCGCGGCGCAGCTCCAGGCCCTCCTCGATCACACCGTCCCGGTGACCGAGGAAGGACACGGAGTGCACGCCGACGACGGCGGCGCTCGCCCTCTGCTCGGCCTCCCGCACCCGGGCGCTCTCGGCGGGCGCGAGGGTGTCGATCCCGGCCTCGCCCCGGGTGACGAGGAGATACGCCACCTCCCGGCCGCCGTCCGTCCACTCCGCCACGGCCCCGGCGGCGCCGTACTCCAGGTCGTCGGGGTGGGCCGCGACGGCCAGGGCCCGCCGCCAGTCGGCGGGCATCGGGGCCAGGGGCGGCAGCGGCTCGGTCACGGCGACTCCTTCGTCTCGGCGTGCGGCCCCCCGCGCGGCTCGCGGGGGGGCCGCACGGAGCGGAATCACTCTAGGACAGGGCGCCCGCCAGACGGCGGCGGCAGCGCTCGGCCCGGCGGGCCAGGGCCTCCCAGGCGGGGCGCCCGGCGGCGGCGCCCTCGCGGCGGGCGGCCAGGGCCCGCTCGCACACGGCGAGGGCCGCCGCGTCGTCGCCCGCGCGCCGCTCGTAGTACAGGGAGAGGCGGCCGAGCAGGACGAGGTCCCGGGCGCCCCGGTCCACCGCCCAGTGCCACAGCCGCACGGCGTCCTCGGCGCGGCCCCGGCGTTCCCACTGCTGCCCGGCGTAGCGGGCGCCGCGGCCGAGGGCGGCGAGGTCGCCGGCGTCGGCCAGCGGGGGCAGGCGGGCGGCCAGCTCGTCCGGCTCGCCGGTGGCCGGGCCGTAGTGGGAGACGAGGGCGGCGCCGGCGCTGCCGGTGTCGCACAGCGCGACCGCGTCGCAGGACCAGCAGGCGCCGCAGCCGGGCAGGGCCGCGACGGCGGCGGCCTGCCCCGGGAACAGCTCCAGCAGGTGCGCCGGGGAGCGGCTGCCCCGGTCGAGCGTGGCCAGGTGCGTGACGATCTGGCCGATGTCCTCGCGCCCGGCCGCGCCCGCCGCCGCGTCGGCCAGGCGCAGGCGCAGGCCGGTGAGCAGGGCCTGACGGGCGGCGGCCGGCTGCGGCGGGCCGAAGACGGAGGTCTCGCCGCAGAGCATGCCGCCGAACCAGCCCCACAGGCGGCCGGCGTCCGCGCAGTCCTCGGCGCGCAGCGTCTCCAGGGCCCGCTGCCAGCCGGCGGTGCCCCCCTCCCATGCGGCGATGAGGCGGTGCGCGGCGCGGTGCTCCTGGGAGATGCCCGGCAGGCCGGCGTGGCAGCGGGCCCGCTTGCGCCGCTCCTCGCGGAGCACGTCGGCCGCGGGCGCGCTCAGCAGGGACAGCTCCGCCTGGCCCTCCTCGGCCGCGCGGCGCAGCAGCTCGGCCAGCAGCACGGCGGTGACCTCGGCGTCGGAGTCCGCGCGGTGGGCGCGGTGCGGTATGCCCAGGGCGGCGACGCAGGTGGTCAGCCGGTGGTTGTCCAGCTCCGGGAGGTAGCGGCGGGCCAGGCGCAGCGTGTCCACCGCGGTCTCGGGGAGCCGGCCGGTGCCCGCCCGCTCCAGCTCCATGGCCAGGAACCGCAGGTCGAAGCCGACGTTGTGGGCGACCAGGACGGCGCCTTCGAGGCGGCTCAGGATCTCGGGGACCAGCGCGGAGAAGGGCGGGGCGGCGGCGGCCTCGTCGTTGGTGATGCCGTGGATGTGGACGGGGCCGGTGTCACGGCCCGGGTCGACCAGGCTCGTCCAGCGGTCGGTGATCAGCCCGTCCTCGACGGTGACCAGGGCGAGGGAGACCATGCGGTCGCCGCTCTCGGGGCTGAAGCCGGTGGTCTCGCAGTCGAGGACGACGAAGCGTATGCCCTCGGCGGGCCCGGAGGGCGGGGCCTGGGCGGGGGTCGTGGAGGTCATGGGCCTCAGCGCCAGCCGTGCCGGAGCTGGAGGCGGTGCACGACGTGGCCGAAGCGGGCGCGGTCCAGGGCGCACGCCTCGCGGCGCATGCCGCCGGGGTGAACTCTCAGCACGCGGTCCAGCCGCACCCAGGAGTCGCGCCCGGAGCGGTCCCAGGGCCCGGAGCCCAGCGGGAGCCAGTCCTCGTCGTGGTCGCGCTCGCGGCTGGAGAGCTGGACGGCCAGCAGCGTGTCCGTCCGCGGGTCGCGGGCCACGACCAGGACGGGGCGGTCCTTGCCCCGGCCGTCGTTCTCCGCGTAGGGGACCCAGGTCCAGACTATCTCGCCCGGGTCCGGGTCGCCGTCCGGCTCGGGGGCGTACGCCGTGCGGACCGGCCCGACGGCGCGCGGGTCGACCTCGGTGGTGGCCGACGGGCCGCTGCGGCCTGGCACTTCGGCGCTCTCGGTGCGCTGCTGCTGATCCATGACCACCACGCTATCGCCGGGGGCTGACAGCGCGGCCGGGCCGGGCGGGCGCCGGGAGCCGTGGCGGGGACTGTCAGTGGCGGGGTTTAACGTTCGGGTCAACTGATCGCGGTCGTGGGGACCGTGCGGGGAGGAGCGAGCCGTGCCCGAGACCAGGACGTACCTGGAGCTGTCCGAAGACGGCGGAGGTGCGCACAAGTTCTACGAGGTGTTGGTGAACGGCACGGCGGTGACGGTCCGGTACGGCCGCATCGGGACGGAGGGGCAGGTGAAGACGACCTCCTTCCCGACCCCGGAGAAGGCACAGGCCGCCGCCGCGCGGAAGATCGGCGAGAAGGTGCGCAAGGGATACGCCCCGGCCGTGCAGGGGCAGCGCGCCGCCCGCGCGGTGACGCGCCGTCAGGTGACCTCGGCGCCGTCCACGGCCCGCGCGGTGGCGCCGGTGCTGTGGCGGTTCCGCACGGGGGCGTCGGCCTTCGGCATCCACATCGACGAGGACCGCTGCTGGGTGGGCAATCAGTCGGGCGACGTCTACACGGTCTCGCACGGCGGCGAGGTCCTGGCCCGGTACCGGCTGCCCGACGGCGTCAAGTGCCTGGTGGCGGACGACTTCTGGATCTACGCCGGCTGCGACGACGGCACGGTCTACGACCTCAGCAGCAAACTTCCCTTCGCCGCCTACGAGATCGCCTCGGACGTCGACATCTTCTGGCTGGACATCCGCGAGGGCGTGCTGCACGTGGCCGACCGCAACGGCGGCCTGACCGTGATCGACCACGAGGACGAGTTCCAGTGGGCGCGGCGCAGCAAGGGCGACCACGCGTGGATGGTGCGGCGCGACGCCCGCGCGGTGTACCACGGGCACGGCGGCGGCGTGACGGCCTACGCCCCGGACGGCGGGGGCGAGATCTGGCACACGGAGACCCGGGGCTCGGTGCTCTTCGGCTGGCAGGAGGCCGAGGACGTGTACGCCGGCACCGACCGGCGGGTGGTGCAGCGGCTGTCGAAGGACACGGGCCTGGTGGCCGCCACCTACGCCTGCGACTCGGTGGTGTACTCCTGCGCGGCCTCCCCCGGCGGCGCGTACGTCTTCGCGGGCGACGCCGCCTCGTCGGTGTACTGCTTCGGCCGGGACGGGACGCGGCTGTGGAAGCTGTCCACGGGCGGCGGCTCGGCTCTGTCCATGCAGTACCTGGACGAGAAGCTGTACCTGGTCACCACGGACGGTTCGCTGGTGTGCGTGGACGCGAGCGAGGCGGCCATCGCGGCGGCCCGGGCGGGTTCGGTACCGCAGGCGGTGGACGTGAAGTCCGCGGCGGCGCTGCCGACGTACACGCCCGCGGAGGCGGTGCAGACGGTCAGCGCGGTGCCCAGCGGCGGCGTGGTGGTGGAGTGCTTCTCGCAGGGCTCGCGCCTGCGGATGCGGATCGTCAGCGAGGGCTTCGACCCGGCGTGGAACGTCCAGTTCCCCCGGCACATCCGGCAGGCGGGCGCCCGGTACGTGGTGGACGCGGTGCACGCCGCGCCCGGCGGCTTCTACCGGGTCCGCGGCGAGATACGCCGCCTGGTCTGAGGCGCCCGCCCGGCCCCCGGCGCGGGCGGCGGGCGCCCCGGCCCGGTCAGAACCCGGCGGCCCGCAGGGTGCGTTCGCGGACGGTGTCCAGGAAGCCGGGGACCTCCTCCATGGAGGTCCCGGTGCACTGGACGATCAGGTCCATCACGTCCCCGGCGGACAGGGCCCCGACCACGGGGTGCACGTGGGCGAGGCCGATCCGCTCCTCCATACGCTTCAGCACGTGGATGGCGAGGTTGAGTTCGGGCACGCGGCTGGTGTGCCCGAAGTCGAGGTTCCGCTTGATGACCCACATCTCGGGGATGATCTGGCCGAAGACGATGACGTGCGCGAGGGCGAACATGGAGCGCGCGCACTGGCGGGCGCTCTCCTCGCTCTCGTCCTGGAGGACGCGCACCGCCTCCTCGTCCTCGGCCAGATGGGCCTTGATCAGCGCCACGGCGTGCAGCACCTCCTCCTTGGAGTACGGCCTCACCGCTTCGTCGTCGTCCATCCGCACCACCCCTCATCACTGTGCGCCTGCGTGCGAACACCCAGTGTCGCAGCTTCCCCGCGAAGCCGGGCCGCCCGACCGGAGACCACCCGTCCGGGTAAGTGATTCCGGTCACAGGCCTCCCGACCAGGCGGGCCGGGAGGGGTCGTTGACGCGGACGACGACGTCCGCGGCCTCGGCGGGGGCGACTTCGGCCTCGTACCGGGCGTAGGCCGGCAGCGTCCAGCGCTCGTCCTCGGGGGTGGCGCGGGCGAGGGCGGGCGGGGTGAGGGCGAGGTGGACGGTGAGGTCGGCGGGGAACCAGTGGCCGAGCAGGAAGGCGCCGTGGAGCAGCAGCACGCCGCCGGGCGGGAGGGAGGTGTAGGGGCTGCGGGTGGCCCGGTCGCGCTCGGGGTCCCACAGGTCGGGCAGCACCCGGCCGGAGCCGCCCGGGTCGAGCGGGGTGATCACCTCGCGCCACAGGGCGCCGGTGTCCAGCCGGCGTTCGTAGTAGGACCCGGGGTCGCGGCGGCCGAACTCGTAGCGCAGGGAGGCGGCGCGCAGGAAGCCGGCGGTGGCGACGGTCAGCGCGGGCCGCCCGCGCAGGCGCAGGGCTTCCGCGAGGCTGTCGGCCAGCCGCTGGGGGCGGGCGGCGGGGGCGCCGTCGAGGAGCACGCGCTGCCAGGCGTCGGCGGGTGCGGCGGCCAGGCGATCGGCCAGGGCGGCGGTGAGCCGCTCCCAGGTGACGGGCCGGAAGCCGGGGCCGCCGGACGGGTTCGGCGGCACGGCGTCCTCCGGTGCGGTCGCGGGGTGGTCACGGTCGGGCCGCCCGCCGGCGAAGGGCCGCGGGCCGCTCGATGCTACGCGGGCGGCCCGGGGCGGGGGAAACGGCCGCGCGCCGGGGCCCGCCGAGCCTGGGTCCGGCAGGACCAGTCAACGGCCGGGCGCACCGCCGATAATGAAGCCATGTCTGAGCTGGGTGACTTCCTGCGCAGCCGGCGCGCGGCGGTGCGGCCGGAGGACTTCGGGATGCCCACCGGGTCGGCCCGCCGCAGAGTGCCGGGCCTGCGGCGGGAAGAGCTGGCGCTGCTGGCCGGGATCAGCAGCGACTACTACATCCGGCTGGAGCAGGGCCGCACGCGGAACGTCTCGGACGCCGTGCTGGACGCGGTGGCCGACGCGCTCCAGCTCGGGGAGGACGAGCGGACCTACCTGCGCAACCTGGCCCGCCCGGCGCAGGGCCGCAGGCGCGCGGCCCGCCCGCAGCGGGTCCGCCCCGGGCTGCTGCGGCTGCTGGAGTCGCTGCACGACGTGCCGGCCTTCGTGATGGGCCGGCGCATGGACGTGCTGGCGTGGAACGCCCTGGCCTCCGTGGCCGTGGCCGACTTCGGGGCCCTGGCCCCGCGGGACCGCAACGTCGCCAAGCACGTCTTCCTCTTCGAGGGCCCGGACCGGTACGTGGAGTTCGAGAAGATCGCCAAGGAGTGCGTGGGCCACCTCCGCGCCTACGCCGGACGGCACCCGGGCGAGCCGGAGATGGCCAGCCTGATCGGGGAGCTGTCCCTGGGCAGCGAGGTCTTCCGCCGCCTGTGGGCCGGGCACACGGTGCAGGAGAAGACCCACGGCACCAAGCTGATGCGCCACCCGGCGGTAGGCGAGTACACGATGGCGTACGAGACGCTGCCGCTGCCCGACGACCCCGACCAGGCCCTGGTGACGTACACCGTGGCGGCCGGCTCGGAGTCGGAGACCTCGCTGCGGCTGCTGGCCGGCTGGACCGCGGGCGCCTCGCGGCCCGCCGCGCCCGGCCGCCCCGCCCCCGCCCCGGCGACGGCGCCGGGGCAGCAGCCCCGCTGAGCGGGCCCCAGGACCGGGGAGGGAGAAAAGGGGGGAACGGCCCCGGGCGCCGCCGCCTCGGCGCCCGGGGCCGTCGCACGCCCCGGCGGGCTCAGTCCGCCGCGGCGGCCACCGGCACGGGCCGGCGGTCGCGCAGCACGTCGCTCAGCGGGCGGGCGTTGAGCGTCCTGGACCAGCGGATGAGCGAGGAGCCGATCGCCATGCCGCCGCCGAAGCCGACCATCAGCACCATGTCGCCCTCGGCCAGCGACCCGCCGCGGTGCACGTGGTCCAGGGTGATCGGCACCGACGCGGACCCGGTGTTGGCGTAGCGCTCCACGGTGAGGTGGAACTCCGCGTTGGGCAGCCCCAGTTCGGGCCACACCTCGGCCAGCATCACGCCGTTGGCCTGGTGCGGCACGAAGTGGCGCACCTCCTCGGGCCGCACGCCCGCGGAGTCGAGCAGGGCGTGGACGGCGGCCGGGAGGTTCTCCTGCACGAAGGCGCGCACGCCCCGGCCGTCCATCCGGAAGTAGTGCGAGCCGCTGGCAACGGTCTGCGCCGAGGCGGGCATCCGGCTCCCGCCGGCCGGCACGCCGATGAGGCCGTGCTGGTCGCCCCGGCTGACCAGGCTGGTGGACAGCAGCCCCTGGCTGGCCGGGGTCCGCCCGAGCACCGCGGCCCCCGCCCCGTCCCCGAACAGCACGGCCGTCTTGCGGTCCGAGTAGTCGAGGATGCGCGAGTAGATGTCGGCCCCGATGACGAGGGCGTAGCGCCCCTCGGGCTCGGGGCGCAGCATCCGCTCCGCGACGGAGAGCGCGTAGACGAAGCCGCTGCACACGGCGTTGACGTCGAACGCCGCGGCGTTGACGGCGCCGATCAGGTGCTGGACGAAGCTGGCGGTCGGCGGCTGGGGCCGGTCCGGCGTGGAGGTGGACAGGACGATGTACGCCACCTCCTCGGCCCGGATGCCGGCCTGGTCCAGCGCGCGCTGGGCGGCGACGGCGGCCAGGTCGGACGTCGCCTGATGACCCTCGGCCCGGCGGCGTTCGCGGATGCCCGTCTTGCGGGTGATCCACTCGGCCGTGACGCCGGCGCCTTCGGCGATCTCCTCGTTGCTGACGACCACGCTCGGCAGGAAGGAGCCGGTGCCGAGGATGCCTATCGGGTTCATACCTTCTCCAGTTCTCCTGGCTGGCCGACCGCCATCCGCCGCCAGCCCCGGCGGTCGGCGTGCGCGGTCAGTTCCGGGTCGTCGCCGACGACCACCGGGTGGCCGACGGCGTCGAGCAGGTCGAGGTCGCTGATGTGGTCCCCGTACGCGGTGCTGTCGCCGAGGTCGGCGCCGCGCACGGCGGCCACCGCGTGCGCCACACGGCCCTTGGCGGCGCCGATGACCGGCAGGAGCACGGAGCCGGTCAGGACGCCCCGGTGGATCAGCGGGCGGGTGCCGATGGCCCAGGTGGCGTTGGTGGCCGCGGCGATGGGCTCCAGGCAGGCGAAGAACGAGCCGGAGATGAGGACCACCGGCTGTCCCAGGGCGGCGTGCCCGGCCAGCGCCCGGCGCACCTCGGGGTGGTAGAGCCCGCCCGGCTCGGCCTCCTCACGGTCGTACCACTCCCAGCCCGCGGCGGCGAGCCGCGTCGCCTCCTCCCCGGCGAAAAAGCGGTAGTAGGCGCGGTTGACCTCGCTGCGCGGGTTGCCGACCGCGGCCATGGCCTTCAGCTCGCCGGCCAGCCGGTCGTAGGTGCTGTCGGGCTCCCCGCGCCGGGCGAGGTAGAACCGCAGGAAACGGAACATGCTCTTGACCCTGATCAGGGTCTCGTCGACGTCGGAGAACACCACCGGGCGCGCGGCCGGCGCGGCGTCCTGGAGATCGGTCGTCACGGCGTGTGCCTTCCCCTCGAAGTCCGTGTGCCTTCCCCGCGAGGTCACGGGGCGGTGATCCGCGTCAGGGTGAAGTCGAAGACGCACAGCACCTGGTCGTTCTGCTTGGCGGTCACCCGCACGGGCACCTGCTCCAGGGGCGCGCCGGGCTTCTCGTCCTCCAGCTCCAGGAGGCCGCCCTGCGTGTAGTAGACGCCGGGGTCGGACGGGGCCAGCTGCACCCGGTCGCCGGCCTGGGAGGTGAGGACCGCCTCGTCCTCCAGCTCGCCGAAGCGCTCGAAGCGCACGTGGACGTCCGTGGCCAGCACCTTGCTGGTGGACATCCCGCGCACCTCCAGCGCGGTGAACAGAGCGAGCTGGCGGGCGCCCTCGGCGATGACCATGCCGGGCAGGTGGTCCTGCGGGTGGTCGAACATGCTCGGGTGGTCCATGGGCACCCGCAGCAGGGCGCGGCCGAGGTTTTCCCGGGTGCTGGCGTTCACCAGGACGACGTTGTCCGGGGAGGAACGGCCCACCAGGTAGGGCGCCACCGGGGTGCCGGCGGTCAGCGGCGGGTGGGTGGCCGAGGAGGGCAGGGCCACGCCGTCGCGGTGGCTCAGGCGCAGCGTCAGGTAGCTGGTCGGCGAGCGGAAGCGCAGGCCGGTCTCGGCCCAGCCGATGTGCTGGCCGCCGACGGACAGCTCGACCTCGTAGTCGAGGCCGGTGACGCGGCCCTCGCGCTCCTTGCGGTTGACGATCTGGACGTGCATCGCCATGGGGAACGGCGTCGGGCCGACGGCCACCCGCTGCGGGTGGGCCAGGTGCAGCCGCAGGTGGGTGAGGATGAACTTGTGGTCCTCGGGGACCCCGTAGAAGCGGTGCGCGCCCCCGATCGCGGCCTGGCGCACGGCCTCCAGGATCAGCAGCGGGTCGTGGTGGCCGGGCCGCAGCAGGTGGTCCCCGTAGTAGGCGTGCGAACGCGGCAGCTGCGCGGCGGCGGCGTAGTTCTTCTCGTCCAGGGAGCGCAGGTCGGTGAGGAACACCTCGCCGAGCGCGTCACGGTGGACCAGCAGACGGTCGACGGTCTGGCTGTAACCGAGCTCGGCACGCGGCGCGTTGACGTTCGCGTTCGCGGGTGCGTCCTGCCGGGTGGAGGGCGCTGAGGTCATGGAAGAACTCCTTGGGCATCGGTCGGATGGTCGTGCGAGAAGGACAGGTGCTCGGCGGGACCGCCCCGGCGTGCGCCGGGTGTGACGGAGGGCCCCGCCGGGCCGCGGTCGTCGCTGACCGGGATGGCGATCCTGGCGCTGACCTGGTCCCCCGCCGGGCCGGGCGCGCTGGTGCCGAGGGGGCCCGAGGCGAGGCCGGCCGACGTTCCGGCCGCCGTCTCCTCGTTCATCGACGTCTCCCTACCCTCAGGCTCCGAATTGCCATATGATTCCTGACAACCATAAGAGATCTGATTCGCCATCGTCAATGAGTTGTGAAAGGCAGGGAGTCAGAGAGTCATGGGTACGCACAGCGACACCGCCGCCGAGGGCGGCACGCGGCAGCAGGGCCCGGACGACGCCTACGACGTCCTCGTGGTCGGCGGCGGCCCGACGGGGATGATGCTGGGCTGCGAACTGCTGCGCCGCGGCATCCGGGTCAGGATCATCGACCGGGCGCCCGAGCCCTCCCCCTTCCCCAAGGCCCTGCTGGTGTGGCCCCGGAGCATGGACCTCTTCCAGGACCTGGGCATCCTCGGGGAGCTGCGCAAGGCGGGCCTGGACATCAACGCCTTCAGCTACTTCTCCGACCGGCAGCACCTGGCCACCTTCGACTTCCCCGAGCCGCTGGTCCCCGTCTGCCTGCCCCAGAACGAGACCGAGCGGATCCTGCGCACCCGCCTGGCCGAGCTGGGCGGCACCGTCGAACGCGGCGTGCGGCTGCTGACGTTCGACCGCATGGACTACTCGGGCAGCATCGACCGCACGGACGGCGTCACCGCCGTGCTGGAGCACGCCGACGGCCGCATCGAACGCGCCCACGCGCCGTTCGTGGCCGGGACCGACGGCGCCGGCAGCGCCGTGCGCGCCCAGCTCGGCACCGGATTCAGCGGCAGCACCTACGAGACCGCCTTCGCGCTCGTGGACTGCCACATCGACGGCGAACTCCCCGTGGACCAGGCGCTGTACTACCAGTCACCGGCCGGGGCGCTGGTGATCGTGGCGCTGCCGGACAACGTCTTCCGGTTCTTCTGCTCCCTGCCCCCCGGCGAGTCGGTGAGCATGGAGAAGATGCAGCGCGTGGTGGACGAGCGCGGCCCGCGCGGTGTGCGGCTGAAGGACCCGGTGTGGGAGAGCGTCTTCCGCGTCCACGCCCGCCACGCCAACGACTTCCAGCTGGGCCGGGTCTTCATCGCGGGCGACGCCGCCCACGTGCACAGCCCCGCCGGCGGCCAGGGCCTGAACACCGGCCTGCAGGACGCCCACAACCTCGCCTGGAAGCTGGCCGCCGTCATCCGCGGCGAGGCGCCCTCCGACCTGCTGCTGAGCTACGGCCCCGAGCGCTCGGCCGTCGCCAAGCGCGTGGTGCGCGACACCGACATCCAGACCCGCGCCTGGATGGTCAAGCGCCCCGGCGAGGTCGTCGTGCGCAACGCCGCCTTCCAGCTCGCGGAGCGCGCCGGCTTCGCCCGCTTCTACGCCCCCGTCATGGCCGGCCGCCGGATCGCCTACCCGGTGGTCCGCGACACCCAGCGCCCCGGCGGGCGCACCGCCTGCCGCCTGCTGGGCCGGCTGCCAGGACGCCTCCAGATCGGCGCCGTCTTCCCGCGCGAACTCGCCGTCCCCCACGGCATCGCCGGGCCCGACGCCGACCCCGGCCGCTGGACCCTGGCGGCCGTGGACCGCGGCCCTGCCTCCTCCTGGCGCAAGGCCCTGGAGACGGTGGCCGGCGACTACCCGCAGGTCCGGCTCACGGGCCTGGCCGCCGCGCCCACCCGCCGGCTCACCGGCTGCGCCCGCGAGGGCTACTACCTCATCCGCCCCGACGGGCACATAGCCGCCCACGGGCACCTCGGGGACCTGCCGCGGCTGCGCAAGGAGCTGACCACGGTGCTCGGCGAGCCCCGCCCGCTGGCCAACCCCGCGGCCGGCCCCTCGTCCACCCCCGAGGCCGGGCCCCTGGCCGCCTGAGCCGGGCCCGGCCCCGCGGGCCGGTGCGGCGGGCCCCCTCCCCCCGGCTCCGCCCGCCGCACCGGCACCACGGGACAACGCGGCCCTGCGGAGCGCCCGGGGCGTTCCGCAGGGCCGCGGAAACGGGCGGCGGGCGGCGCCCGCAAGGACGCCGCCCGCCTGTCCGTCACTCCGGCCGGGGCGAGGCTCGCCCCGGCCCCGTCACCTCAGTCCCGGTAACGCCTCAAGGCCCGGCAGTTGGTCCACGGCGACCACCTCGAAGGCGTCCGATTCCTCCTCGGCCACCCCCTCCAGCGCCAGATGCCCGGAGAGCACCTGATGCCGTATCCAGTCGCGCGTGTAGTCGTCGTCCGGAACGCCCTCGGCGAGCCGCACCCGAAGCTGCAGCTGCTCCGCCCCCGCGTCGGTCCGGCTCACCGCGACCTGCGCCGCGGCCACCTCGCCGATCTGGATGGCCAGGCCCACCAGTTCGTCGGGCCGGATGGGGCGGCCCTGAACCGTGACGGAGGACTCCAGCCGGCCCAGCACCCGGATGGTGCGGCCCGGACGCCCGCAGGCGCAGGGCGCCAGCACCCCGCGGTCCCCGATGACGTAGCGGATCAGCGGCGGCGCCCGGTGCACCCCGGTCGTGGTGACCAGGATGCGGTCCCCGTCGATCTCCGCGTGCTGGTGCGGCAGCAGGTGGAAGACGTCCTCGGCGCAGCCCGGTCCACGGTGACCGACCATCCACGCCTCGGCGGAGCCGTAGAGCTGCCAGACCTGGACGCCCGGGAGCCGCTGGCTGATCAGCCGCTCCGGGGTGGGGTCGTGGAAGGGCCCGCCGATCAGCAGCTTGCGCAGCCAGCGGGGCCCGAGCCCGGACTCACAGAGCACCAGGAGCCGTTGCAGTGTGTCGGGCGGCGCCGCGATCGCGGTGACGCCCTGATTCCCCAGAAAGGCCAGCCACCGTTCGAGCTGGCTGTCCGGCACGCCCCCGACGGGCAGCACGGTGGCCCCCGAGCGCGTCGCCAGGCGGTTGTAGAAGGACTGGGCCGGCCACAGCCGGTCCCCGGGGAACAGGTTGGCCAGCACGTCCCCCTGGTCGAGCGGGCTCCAACTGCCGTGCACCTCCCCGACGTACATGTCCTCGGGCAGCAGACTCATCTTGGGTTCCGCGAGCGTGCCGCCCCCCGCGTAGATCACGGAACCGCCTTCCTGGCTTCCGGCGCGCAGCACTTCACTGGTGGCGACGGACAGCTCGGCCTGCGTAAGAACCGGCAGGCTGTGCAGCGCTAAGGGCCGCTTGGAGTTCAACCACGTCAGATACTTCCGGTACAGGGACGGAATCCGTCTGACACCGCGGAGCATCGACTGGACGTGAGTGGGTGAGACCTCCTCCTGGCTCTTGGCACTGGGCGCCGGCTGTGTCGAGAACGACATGTTCTGTGTGCCTCCCCCGCAGAAGGTTGGCGTGGAGCGGTCAGGTTCTCCACGCCTGAAAAACATACCTTCCGGATGAGTGATTTTCGCAGGGCGCCTGCCGGGATTTTTGCCAGAGAGGCCAGAACTCGCCTGTGGCGTCGGTCACATGGGAAGAATGTTACCGATGGGACAGCTCGTTACCGGCGCGCAACAGCCCCAGAAGAAGCTCCACATCTGCCTCGGGTACATGCTTTTCGGCCGCATCCGCCGCCGGACCCGCACACGGGTCCGGCGCCCCGGAGGCGGTGGCCATCGGCAGGCACGCGACGCGGTCCGCCAGACAGGAGGCGACCAGCGACTTCTCCCGCTGGGCCCGGCGCACCATACCGCGCAGGCCGGCGCGCATCGACTCCAGAAGTGCGCCTTCGCGCATCCCTCCCGCAACGTTCCCGTCATATGCCCCCTCACGCTCCATCAGCAGCCGCAGGGCCGCTCGCATCCGCACATCCCCCGAGAGCCGGTGGGCACCCTGCGTAGTCGCCAGCCGCAGTCCCCCGAACGCGGAGCCCCGCTCCTCCGCCGCCCGGGAGGCCGATCCCACCCCCCGCACCCCCGCGGAAAAACCGCGCACGAGGTCTGCTGCCAACGCCTCTTTCGACCCGAAGTGCGCGCAGAGCGCACCCTTTGACATCCCCACGCGCTCCGCGGCGCCGCCCCGCGTGGCACCCTCGTAACCATGCCGGATGAACCCCTCGGCCGCGGCCTCCAGCAGCGACGCCCGGGGGCGGCGGGCCCGTTCCCGCCTGCGGGCTTCAGTTCCCGCCGAACGATCGGGGCTCGGAATTACATACCATCCAGCGGGAATGTTATCGCCGCCGCACCGCCCCCGCGACTTCGGGGCGGGTGGGGCGGCAGGCGCCAGGGGGGCGGTCAGGTATGACACATTTCGAATAAGGCGTTGCACGAAGTATTCACATCGGGCTCACAGTGGGCGCAGAATTGAACCGTCAACGACCGCTGAGTGCCCGTCACTTCCCCCCTGTCGGTCGCCTCCCGTCCGATCCACTCGCATACCCGTCGGAAGGTCAGCACTCCCGTGACGACTCAGCAGCGCCTCCGCGCACGACCCAAGCAGGAGCGGGCGGTACGCACCCGCGCCGAGATCCTGCGCGCCGCGGGCGAGTTGTTCGCCCAGCACGGGTACCACGCCACCTCGGTCCAGGACGTGGCCGACCGGACCGGCATGACCAAGGGGGCGGTCTACTTCCACTTCTCCTCCAAGGAGGAGCTGGCCCTGGCCCTGGCCACGGCCCACAGCGCGAGCCTGCCACCGCTGATCCGGGAGGTGCAGGCCAAGGGGCTGGACGCCCTGCACACCGCCGAGGAGATCCTGAACCGGGCCTGCGTCTCCCTGCAGAACGACCCGGTCACCCGGGCCGTCGCGCAGCTCCAGTTCGAGCGGCCGGCGATCCCCGGCCTGCCCCTGCCCCACGCCGAGTGGACGAAGCTCCTGGCGGCCCTGCTGACGCTCGCGAAGTTCAACGGCGAGCTGCGGGAGGGAGTCGACCCGGAGGCGGCGGCCCGCGCGCTCGTGGCGGCGCTCCTGGGCATCCAGCACCTGGTGGCCACCGGCTCCGGCCCGGCCGACCTCTTCACCCGCTGGTGCGAGATCCGCGACCTGCTCTTCCAGGCCCTGCACGCCGGCTGAAGGGCCGCGCCGCCCCCCGCGCGACCCCGCGCCGCGGGCGGCCCCCCGAGGGCGCACGGAACGCGCGGGCCCCGGCGGCCCGGCCGCGGGGGACGCGGCGGGGACACCCGCGGGGGACTCAGTCCTCCCGCTCCAGCAGCGTCTCGCCCAGCAGCAGCGTGTCCTCGTCGCTGAACCACCCCAGGGCCTGGTAACCCGAGTCGTCGACGAGGGAGATGTAGTCCCGCTCGACCGTCCAGTCGCCCTGGAAGGCGTCCTCCTGGCCGTTCATGTCCTCGGAGTACCGGCCGTCCTCGGTCAGCTCCAGCACCAGCGTGCCGTCGTCGGTGACCCACCGGCCCGCGCGCTCGGGGTCCGGATCGCCCGACCCCACGGGCGGCGGCGTGCCCTCGGGCGTCGGCAGCTCCTGCCCCTGCCCCTCCTCGCCGCCCGAGGAATCGTCACTGCTGCACGCGACGGTGGCCAGCGCGACCATCGCGATGATCGGGACGAGACGGGCTATAGCTCTCACAATTCACTTCCCGGGCTCTGTTGGTGCGGCACATGACACCGGGTGGGCGCGCGCAGCCCCGGGCCGCCGGTCCCCTGGGCGGCACGCGGTGCGTCCGGTCCGGAAAATGTACCGTCCAGTAGCCCGGAAAGCAGCAGGCGGGCACCGGCAACGCAAAGCCCCCCGGCCGCGCCAGGGGGTCCTCCCGCCGCACGCCCGCCGCGGGCGCTCACCCGGCGGCGGCGCTCGGCTCCCCGCCGAGAGCGGACATGCAGCGCTCGAGCTGCGCCAGGAACTGCTCGGTCTCGTCCGGCGCGAAGGCGTCCGTCAGCCGCTGCTCGACCTCGGTGACGGCCTCGTCGGCGCGGTTGAGCAGCGTCCGCCCGGCGCGGGTGAGCCGGGTCTCCAGGATGTGGCTGTGCACCGGGTGGTTGCGCCGCTCGACCAGCCCGCGGCCCTCCAGGGTCGCCAGCACCGAGGACATGGTCTGCGGGGTGACCATGCACCGGCGCGCCAGCGCCGCGCCGGAGAGCCCGGCCTCCTGCGACAGCACGAGCAGCACCGTGTACTGCGGCACGTTGATCTTGAACGGCCGCAGTACGGACTGCTTCGACGAAACCAGCTGCTGCTCGACCCTCTTGATGTAGTGACCGATACGCTGGTTCACAGGGAGTGGCATGCTGACCTCGCTACTGCACGTATATGACCCCGCTACAATCCCGCACTCCCCAAGATACTTTAATCCGCAATCGGCGGGGACCGGCCGCGGGCTGAGCGGCTACCAGGAAGCTTACGTTCCGTGTCCGCCAGGGGAAGAGGCGGGGCGGAACCGGACCGCTCCCTTCCGGTCTACCTTCCCCGGAGTTCACCTCCTCTCACCCCTTCCGGCCCCGGCGCCACCGGCCCGCGGGCCGGTTCCGGGCCCCGCCGCGGCCTCGTGTACGGCCCGCCCGCGGTGCGTGCGAACGCAAACCGGAGCGGGGAGCCGCCACCCCTGGCGTTGACGCTCCGCAGCGCACGCGAGCCCCCGGCGGGCGCCTTCCCGAGGGGGACGCGCAGAGCGCCGGATTCACGCCGTTCCCTCCCGACAGGTCATCCTTTTCGTACATTTCTCCCGAGATCCCTGCCCGATCAGCCGATCCGCACGAAAGGGGACGGGCGTGGCCCACGTGCCCTCGACCCTCACCGCACTGGTCAGGCGCGCCCGCCGGCCGATCGTCGTCCAGACCCTCAGGTCCACGGCGGCGGCCACCGTCTCCTACGTCGCCGCCGACCACCTGACCAACGTCTCGGCGCCGCTGCTCGCCCCGCTCACCGCCCTCCTGGTCGTGCAGGTCACCCTCTTCTCCACGCTCACCACCGGCGCGCGCCGGGTGGGGGCCGTGGTGCTCGGCGTCCTGGTCGCCGCGGGCTTCAGCACCCTGATGGGGCTCACCTGGTGGTCCCTGGGCCTGCTGATCCTCTCCACGCTCGTGATCGGCCACCTCGCGCGGGTGGACGAGTTCGTCCCCGAGGTGGCGATCAGCGGGATGCTCGTCCTGGGCGTCTCCCAGGTGGCCGAGACGGCGATGGAGCGCATCGCCGAGACCCTGATCGGCGCCGTCATGGGGCTGCTGATCAACGTCATCTTCGTCCCGCCCGTATGGGTCGGCTCGGCCAGCGCCGACATCGAGACGCAGGCCCGCAGGATGCGCCGCCTCCTCACCCACCTGGGCGAGCAGGCCGAGGAGGACCGCACCCAGCTGCCGCGCGCCGCGGCCCGCCTCGACGAGGCCAGGCGCCTGGACCACGACATCGCCGAGGTCGACGCCTCCATCCACCAGGCAGAGGAGAGCACCCGCCTCAACCCCCGCGTCAAGGAGCCGCTGCTGACCCGCATCGTGCTGCGCACCGGCCTGGACACCCTGGAGGTCTGCGGGGTGCTGATGCGCACCCTCACCCGCAGCATGACCGACCTGGCCGCCCGCCAGGCCGAGGGCCGTGCCGAGGACGAGCCGCTCTTCCCGCCGGAGGTCGCCCCCGCGCTGCACGAGGTGATGACCAACCTCGCCGGCGCCGTGGACAGCTTCGCGACGCTGATCACCAGCCAGGTCAGCGCCGCCGCCGACGAGGCCGAGTCCTTCCTGGCCGTCGAGCTGGACGCGGCCCGCACCAGCCGCGAGCACGTCGCCAAGGTCCTGCTGGAGCGCGTCCAGGAACACCCGCGGCACTGGCAGCTTCACGGCTCGATCCTCAACGACATCGACCGGATGCTGGACGAACTGGACATCGAGAAGCGGTCCGTCCACCTCGCCGAGGAGCTGGACCGCGTCTCCCAGGAGACCAGCGCCGGCCGCGTGGCCACCCAGGTCAAGCGCGTCACCGACCCCGTGCACCGCCGCGTGCGCGGGCTGCGCCACCGCACCCGCCGCCTCACCCGCCGCCTGGGCGCCCGCCGCCGCCCCTAGGGCGCTCACCGGGCGTGAGGGGCGCAACGGCCCGCGCCGGGCCCGGTCCCGGGAGGTCCCGCTAGTCTCCGGCGGCCGGTACGGTGACCAAGTTCCGCGCCGCGCCCGGCCGTTGGCGCATCAGGACGGCAGGGCCGGGAACCGCGGGACGCCCGGTCACCGTCCGTCCTGACGCAGCCACCCATCGGTTCAGGAGGCCCGACGTGTCCGTCTCCGGCTCCCCCACTCCTCCTCCGCCGCCGCCCTCCGCTCCGCCGCCGCCCGCCTACCCGCCGAGCGCGGGCCGGCCCCGCGACGCCCGCACCGCCGCCACGGCCGCCCTCCTCAACCTCAGCGGCCTGGGCGCCGGTTACCTCTATCTGCGCCGCCGCTCCCGGGCCGTCCTGTGCTGGGTGGCCACCGGGACGCTGCTCCTGGCGGTGCTCCCCCCGGACGCGGACGGCATACCCGGGCCGTGGGCGGCGCTCTACGCCGCCGCCCTGGTCCTCTTCGCGCTGGACGGATGGCGCCTGGGCCGGCCGCCGGTGCTCGGCGGCCACTCCCGGGCCTGGCTCCCGGTGACCGCCGGGGTGCTCCTGCTGTCGCTGCCCGCCGGGAGCGTGCTGCTCTTCGAGAACGCCCGCCGCGAGGCGCTGGAGAGCGACCTGCGCGACCGGCTCGCCGCGGCCGACGCCGAGGTGGAACGCGCCGGCGCGCGCCCCTTCGGGGAGGCCCGGGACCTCTACCGCTCGGCCGTCGACGCCTACGTCGCCGTCCGCCGCGAGCACCCGGACACGCGGGCGGCCGGCACCGTCCGCGGGCGGCTGGACGACCTCTACGCCGCCGCCACCGCCCCGGGCGGGGAAACGGCCGGGCGGGACCGCTGCGCCGCCCTCTCCCCCTTGCGCTTCTTCCAGTCCCTGCCGGGGGAGGTGGAGGACGCCGAGGCGCGGCGGCTGGCCGAACGCGCCGCCGGCGACCTGCCCGGCCCGCTGCACGACTGCGGCCTCCAGCGGATCGCCGCCTCCGACCCCGCCTCGGCGGCCCAGCCGCTGACCGAACTCCTCGGCGACCACGCCGGCTCCGACGAGGCCGCCGGCCTGCCCGCCGAGCTGGACGCCCGGCAGCGGGCGTCCCTCGACGCCCTCTCCGGGGAAACGCCCTGCCCGGGCCTGGACGACCTGCGCGCCCTGAACCGGCTCCTGGCCGAGCTGCCGGGCGAGGAGTTCGCCACCCTGACCGCCGAGGGCCGGGAGGCCGAGCCCGAGGGGCTGTACCAGTGCGGCCGGTTCGGCTTCCTCAACGGGCAGTACGCCAACGCCGAGACGCTGCTGCGCGACCTCGTCGACAACCACCCCGGGCACGACCGCGGCGAGCACGCCGCCGACATCCTCATCGCCGCCCGGATAGCGCAGGAGCTGCCCGCCGCCGGAGAGGAGCTGCCGCCCGACGGCGACGCGGGCGGCGGCCCCGTGACGCTGCGTATCCTGAACGACTCGCCCTACGAGCGGGAGATCCTCTACACCGGGCCCGACACCGGCAGCCGGACCCTGGCGGCCTGCGAGGGCTGCGAGACCTACGCCTCCGACCCCGGCGACGGCGCCTGCTCCGACAGCGGTGTGGACTACCCCTCCCTCACGCTGCGCCTGCCCGCGGGCCGCTACTACTTCCTGCACCGCTCGATCGGCGCCGACACCACCCCCGTGGCCAGGCCGGACGACCTGCGCACGGAATTCGTCTACACCTACTGCTCCTTCGTCACCCGGGAGGGCCCCTCCCTCCCCGACATCCCCGGCCTGCCCGAGGTCTGACGCCCCGGCAGCCCGCCCTTCGCACCAGCGAATCGGGCACGGCGGGAGCGGCTCGGGCGCGCGTGCGCGCGCCGGGGCGTGCGGGAGGGCGTCGAGAGCGGCGGCAGGCGCGGAGGATCTAGAGGCCGCCGAGGTGGATGCCACCGAGGACCGTGCAGGTCCGCACCGCGGTACGGACCTGCGCCTGCCCGGAGATGACGTCGACGGTCGCCGGGGCGGCGGTGCGGTGCAGCTCAGCCCAGCGCAGCAGCCCGGCGGCGAACGCCTCGTCGGCGCGGGCGGCGGCGGCGATCCGCCCCGTCAGCGCCGGCACGGCCTCCGGGTCCGCGGGGTCCACCGTGTCCGGATCCGGCCCCTCGGGCGTCGCGGCGGCGGCCGATCCGGGGGCTCCGCGCCGTCCGGACCGGCGCCCGCCGGGTCCGTTGCCGCCGCGGGGCCGGGCTCCGGGCGGCCGACGGCCCGCCGGGCGAGGGTGAGCGGCGCCCCCCAGGCGTGGCGCCCGGCCTCGGAGGCGGCTCCCCCGGCGACGGCGGAGACCACGGCGACGGCGCCTTCCAGCTCCATGCCGCTCACGTGGCCGGGTCAGTGCCCGGCGCGGGAGCGCAGTTCCCGCCACAGCTCCTCCACCTGGCGTTCCAGGTCCTCCACGGTGCCGTTGTTGTCCAGGACGTGGTCGGCGATCTTCAGGCGCTCCTCGCGGCCGGCCTGGGCGGCCATCCGCGCGCGGGCGTCCTCCTCGGTCATCCCGCGCAGGCGCACCAGGCGCTCCAGGCGGGTCTCCTCGGCGGCGTCCACGACGATCACGGCCTCGTACGCCTCCTGGAGGTGATTCTCCGCGAGGAGCGGGACGTCGTGGACGACGATGGCGTCCGGCGGGGCGGCGTCGGCCAGTTCGGCGGAGCGCAGGCCGACGAGGGGGTGCACGATGGCGTTCAGCGCCCGCCGGCGCTCCTCGTCGGCGAAGACGATGCGGCCCAGGCGCTCGCGGTCCAGCGAGCCGTCCGGGGCCAGCACCTCGGGCCCGAACTCGGCGGCGACGGCGGCGAGTCCGGGAGTGCCGGGGGCGACGACCTCGCGGGCGATGCGGTCGGCGTCCACGATCACGGCGCCGTGTGCGGCCAGCAGCCGGACCGCCTCGCTCTTTCCGGCGCCGATGCCGCCGGTGAGTCCCACAGTGAGCATGCCCGCAGGCTACCCGGTGGGGCCCTCGCCCCCGTCCTCGCGTTCGGCCAGGAAGCGTTCGAAGACCTCGCCCAGCTCCTCGGCCGAGGGCAGCTCCGCGGGCTCGGCCACCAGGCTGCCGCGGGAGGCGGCCCCGGCGAGGGCGTCGTACTGCTGCTCCAGGCCGCGGACGACGGCGACCAGCTCGGAGTCCCCCTCGGCCAGCTCCCGCTCGATCTCGTCCTGGGTCTTCAGGGCGCGGCTGCGCAGCGCGTGCGCCGCGTCGGGCAGGACCAGGCCGGTGGCGGCCGTGACCGCCTCCAGCACGACCAGGGCGGCGTCGGGGTAACGCGAGCGGGCGATGTAGTGCGGCACGTGCGCCGCCGCGCCCACCACGTCGTGACCCGCCTCGGCCAGCCGGTACTCCACGAGCGCCGCCGCGCTGCCGGGCACCTGGGCCTCGTCGAAGACGCCGCGGTGGCCGCGGACGAGGTCCGCGCGGTTCCCGTGCGGCGTCAGGCCCACGGGGCGGGTGTGCGGAACGCCCATCGGGATGCCGTGGAACGTCACGGCCAGCCGCACGCGCAGGCGTTCCACGATCTGGCGCACCGCCGCCGCGAAGGACTCCCACTCCACGTCGGGCTCGGGGCCCGAGAGGACGAGGAAGGGCTGGTGCGTGGCGTCGTGGAGGAGGCGCAGGGTCAGCTCCGGCGTCTCGTAGGCGGTCCAGCGGTCGCGGCGGAACGTCATCAGGGGCCGGCGGGCGCGGTAGTCCACCAGCCGGTCGTGGTCGAAGCGGGCCACCGTGGTCGCGGGGCGGCCGTCGAGCAGCTCCTCGATGAGCTGGCCCCCCGTCTCCCCGGCGTCGATGAAGCCCTCGAAGTGGTAGATCAGGACGGGTCCGGCGCCCCGCTCACCGCCCGTTGCCTCGTCGGCCCGGGCCAGGCCCTCGGGGTCCCATGCGTACAACTCCTGCGGATCTCGCACCGTCACCGCACCCCTTCCGCTGTGTCGCGTACGCACAGGACAACGCACCGTGCCGCGAGGTGATTCCCCCCCCCCGGCACGTTCCCGGAAGCCCGCGCCGGTACGCATACCGACGCGGAGGGCCCGCCCCGTCGGTGACGGAGCGGGCCCTCGTTGCGATGTGCCGCGGCGGCGCGGGGCCGCCGGGCGGCTCAGCTCTGGCCGCCGGCCAGCTTCTCGCGGAGCGCGGCCAGGGCCTCGTCGGAGGCCAGCGCGCCGGAGTCCTCGGGCTGGGGCGAGGAGTACGACCCGCCGCCGCCACCGCCGGAGGTACCGCCGCCGCCACCACCACCGCCGGAGGCCTCGGCCTCGGCCTGGGCGTCCGCCTCGCGGGACTTGATGACCTGCGCCTGGTGCTGCTCGAAGCGCTGCTGCGCCTCGGCATACTGGCGCTCCCACTCCTCCCGCTGCTTGTCGTACCCGGGCAGCCAGTCGTTGGCCTCCGGGTCGAAGCCCTCGGGGTAGATGTAGTTGCCCTGGTCGTCGTACGAGGCGGCCATGCCGTAGAGCGTCGGGTCGAACTCGACGGCCATCGGGTCGGGGCCGAAGTTCTCGTTGGCCTGCTTGAGGGAGAGGCTGATCCGGCGGCGCTCCAGGTCGATGTCGATGACCTTGACGAAGATCTCGTCGTTGACCTGGACGACCTGCTCGGGGATCTCCACGTGGCGCTCGGCCAGCTCGGAGATGTGGACCAGGCCCTCGATGCCCTCGTCCACCCGGACGAACGCGCCGAAGGGCACCAGCTTGGTGACCTTGCCCGGCACGACCTGCCCGATCTGGTGGGTGCGGGCGAACTGCTGCCACGGGTCTTCCTGGGTCGCCTTCAGGGACAGCGAGACGCGCTCGCGGTCCATGTCGACGTCCAGCACCTCGACGGTGACCTCCTGGCCGACCTCGACGACCTCGGAGGGGTGGTCGATGTGCTTCCAGGACAGCTCCGAGACGTGGACCAGGCCGTCCACGCCGCCCAGGTCCACGAAGGCGCCGAAGTTGACGATGGAGGAGACGACGCCGGAGCGCACCTGGCCCTTCTGGAGGGTGGTGAGGAAGGTCTGGCGGACCTCGCTCTGGGTCTGCTCCAGCCAGGCGCGGCGGGAGAGGACGACGTTGTTGCGGTTCTTGTCCAGCTCGATGATCTTGGCCTCGAGCTCCTTGCCCACGTAGGGCTGGAGGTCGCGCACGCGGCGCATCTCGACCAGGGAGGCCGGCAGGAAGCCGCGCAGCCCGATGTCGAGGATCAGGCCGCCCTTGACGACCTCGATCACGGTGCCGGTGACGATGCCGTCCTCGTCCTTGATCTTCTCGATCGTGCCCCAGGCCCGCTCGTACTGCGCGCGCTTCTTGGAGAGGATCAGGCGCCCCTCCTTGTCCTCCTTCTGGAGGACGAGCGCCTCGATCTCGTCGCCGACGGCCACGACCTCGTTGGGGTCGACGTCGTGCTTGATCGACAGCTCACGCGAGGGGATGACGCCTTCGGTCTTGTAACCGATGTCGAGCAGGACCTCGTCCCGGTCGACCTTCACGATGACGCCGTCGACGATGTCGCCGTCGTTGAAATACTTGATCGTCTCGTCGATCGCGGCGAGGAAGGCTTCCTCGGAACCGATGTCGTTGACCGCAACCTGCGGGGTGGTCACGGTGGGCTCGGTGCTGCTCGTCATGTGGTAAAGGGCTCCGGTACGGACATGTGTCGTCGGCACTGCTACGCCGAGGCCCTTATCGCACTGCCGAAGCCGGACAGCCTGAGAAGCGCTCTCGAAAAGGTCCGCGAACCGGTCAAGCGCCTCGACAACCGAGGGGACATACAACAGGTGCGAGCGGCCTGCTCCGTCCGAGGCACGCAGGCCCGCAGCGCGTCTTATAGCATACGGGCGCCGGGGGGCAGGGTCAATGCGCGGTTCGCCCCACGTGGGGTCCTATCGGGCCAAATCTGGCACTTCCCAGGTCAGCGGGGCCGGAGGCCGGTCGAGCGGCGGGCTCCCGCGCCTCCGCCCGCGGCGCGCGGGCGGAGGGGAAGCGGACAGCTTACGGCAGCCGGCCCGCACGGGGGAACGGCTCACTGAGCGCGAGCGACGGTCACTCCGCGCGACGGGCAGGCGGGGCGGACTCGGTGGCGCCGGAGGTGGGGGACGGCGACGGCTCGGCCGGCTCGGTGGGCTCGGCTGTGCCCGGGTCCGTCGGCTCGCCGGGCTCCGAGGGGCCGGTGGGGTCCGGGCAGGCGGGGTCGGTGGGCTCTCCCGGCTCTCCCGGCTCCCCCGTGCCTGGGCCCGTGGGCTCGCCGGGCTCGGCCGGCTCCGGCGTCGGGGAGGGCTCGGGGGTGGGGGCCGGCTCCGGCGAGGGAGAGGGAGAGGGAGAGGGAGAGGGAGAGGGCTCGGAGGGGTC
Organism: Streptomyces boetiae; assembly: GCF_031845405.1. NCBI lineage: Bacteria > Bacillati > Actinomycetota > Actinomycetes > Kitasatosporales > Streptomycetaceae > Streptomyces > Streptomyces boetiae. The sequence goes on along the minus strand of NZ_JAVREN010000007.1, from coordinate 72,194 downwards.
CGGGCCGACGGGGCACTCCGGGTCGGTGGGGTCGCCGGGCTCCGTGGGCTCCCCGGGCTCGGTCGGCTCGCCCGTGCCGGGGTCCGTCGGCTCGCCGGTGCCCGAATCCCCGGACTCGGAGGGCACCGCCGGCTCCGTGGGCTCGGCCGTGTCGGCGGACTCGGTGGGCCGCTCCCGCCGGCCGGGGGCCGGGGCCCCGGTCTCCTCCGGCTCGACGGCCTCGGGATTGCCCGCGCCGGGCGTGGTGGGGAGCGTGCCCGCGCCGTCCGGGACCTCGTGGGCGCCGCCGCGGTAGAAGTCGAGCCAGGCGCGGACGGTGCGGACGTAGTCCCAGGAGTGGTTGTAGCTCAGCAGCGCCCGGTCCAGGTCGGAGGGGACGGAGAGGTCGCGGCCGGAGGCGCACAGGTAGTGGCCGGCGGCGAGGGCGGCGTCGTAGACGTTGTTGGGGTCGGCGGCGCCGTCGCCGTTGCCGTCCGCGCCCCAGCGGGCCCAGGTGGAGGGGATGAACTGCATCGGGCCCACGGCCCGGTCGAAGGTGGTGTCGCCGTCCCAGTCGCCGCCGTCGGTGTCGCTGATGTGCGCGAAGCCGGTGCCGTTGAGCACGGGGCCCAGGATCGGCTGGACGGTGGTGCCGTCGGCGGTCACCGCGCCGCCGCGGGCGTGGCCGGACTCGACCCGGCCGATGGCGGCCAGGACCTCCCACTCGAGGTGGCAGCCGGGGGCGGCCTCGGCCAGGGATTCGGCGGCCCGGCGGTAGGCGTCCAGCACGGTGGCGGGTATCCCGGCCTGGGCGGGGCCGGTGATGACCGGGCCGGCCTCCTCGGCGCCGTCGCCCCCCTCCTCGGGCTCGGCGACGTCGAGCGGCGGCAGGTCGGTGTGGTACGGCAGCTCGACGGGCCGCGCGGGTGCCTTGTCGTCCTCGGCGGCCGGGTCCTCGGCCGCGACCCGCGGGGGCTCCGTGCGGGACGGCCCGCCCAGCACCTCGGGCGCCTGAGAGGCCGTCAGCGCGGCCATGGCCGCCGCGGCGACCGCCGAGCCCGTGATTCCCCTGCGGATCCTCCGGGTGCGCAAAGCCACGTGGCGTCCCTCCATCTGCCGTCGCGTCGCCGTTGACCGGAACGACAGTACGACAGACCGCCGTTCGGGACCAGAAGGCACTGGGGCCCCAGAGGCAACCAATGTGTGGATTGTGCACGCTGGGACAGCACACTGCGCACAAGAAGTGAAGTCATGGCCCAAGCTCGGGCACACGCCGCCCGGGGGTCAGTGCGCGGCCGACTCCCAGGTGTCGCCCCAGCCGATGGACACGTCCAGGGGCGCGCGCAGTTGCACGGCCGCCGGCATCTCGGCGCGGAGGATGGCCTCCACGGGCTCCCGCTCCCCCGGCGCGACCTCCAGCACGATCTCGTCGTGCACCTGGAGCAGCATCCGGGTGCCCAGGCCCCGGGCGCGCAGGGCCCGGTCGACGCGGAGCATCGCGATCTTCACGATGTCGGCCGCGGTGCCCTGGATCGGGGCGTTCAGCGCCATCCGCTCGGCCATCTCGCGGCGCTGGCGGTTGGAGCTGGTGAGGTCGGGGAGGTAGCGGCGGCGGCCCAGGAGCGTCTCGGTGTACCCCGTGGCGCGGGCCTCCTCCACCACGCGGTGCAGGTAATCGCGGACGCCGCCGAAGCGTTCGAAATAGGTGTCCATCAGCTTCCGGGCCTCGTCCGGGGTGATGGTCAGCTGCTGGGAGAGGCCGAAGGCGGACAGGCCGTAGGCCAGGCCGTAGCTCATGGCCTTGATGCGGCGGCGCATCTCGGGGTCCACGGAGTCGCGGTCGACGCCGAAGACCTGGGAGGCGACCGTGTCGTGCAGGTCCTCGCCGGTGGTGAACGCCTCGATCAGCCCGTCGTCCTCGGACAGGTGGGCCATGACGCGCAGCTCGATCTGGCTGTAGTCGGCCGTCAGCAGGCCCTCGAAGCCCTCGCCGACGACGAAGCCGCGGCGGATGGCGCGGCCCTCGTCGGTGCGGACGGGGATGTTCTGGAGGTTGGGGTCGGTGGAGGAGAGGCGGCCGGTGGCGGCCACGGTCTGCTGGAAGGTCGTGTGGATGCGCCCGTCGGGGGCGATGGTCTTGATCAGGCCCTCGACGGTGGTGCGCAGCCGGGCCTGCTCGCGGTGGCGCAGCATGATGACCGGCAGCTCGTGCTCGGTCTGCGCGGCCAGCCAGGCCAGGGCGTCGGCGTCGGTGGTGTACCCGGTCTTGGTGCGCTTGGTCTTCGGGAGGCCCAGCTCGCCGAAGAGGACCTCCTGGAGCTGCTTGGGCGAGCCGAGGTTGAACTCGTGGCCGACGGAGGCGTGGGCCTCGGCGACGGCGTGCTGGACTGCGGCGGCGAACTGCTGCTCCAGGCGCTCCAGATGGGCGCGGTCGGCGGCGATTCCGGCGCGCTCCATGCGGGCCAGGAGCCCGGAGACCGGCAGCTCCAGATCGTCCAGCAGCCCGTCGGCGCCGACCTCGGCCAGCCGGGCGCGGAACAGCTCGCCCAGGTCCAGGACGGTGCGGGCCTGGAGCATCAGCAGCTCGGCCTCGGCGGTCTCGTCGGTGCCCAGGGCGAGCTGGCCGTCGCCCTCGGCGGCGTGCTGGAGCTCGCGGCCCAGGTACTCGGTGCTGAGGCCGTCGAGCGCGAAGGAGCGGCGGCCGGGCTGAACGAGATAGGCGGCCAGGGCGGTGTCCATGCCGGCGCCGGCGAGCTCCCAGCCGTGCTCGGCGAGGACGCGCATCAGGGCCTTGGCGTGGTGCACGACCTTGGGGCGGCCGGGGTCGGCGGCCCAGGCGGCGAAAGCGCCCTCGTCCTCCTCGCCCAGGGCGGCGGGGTCGAACCAGGCGGCCGGGCCCGCGGCCGAGGCCAGGGCCACGGCGCGCACGGACCCGGAGCCCAGCTTCCAGTCGTCGAGGGTGGCCACGCCCAGCGGCCCCTCGCCGTGGGCGGCCAGCCAGGGGCCCAGCGCCCCGGGCCCCAGCAGCGTGCCGTCCACTTCGGGGCCGGCCGCGGCCCCGGCCGCCGCGGCGGCGGTCCCGTCGTCGGCCCCGGGGTCCACGGCGAACAGCCGCTCGCGCAGGCTGGCGTTGCGGAACTCCAGGGTGTCGAGCAGGACGGTGACGGCGGCCGTGTCGTAGGGGCGGCGCAGCAGGTCGGCCGGGCCGCAGCCCAGGTCCACGTCCCGGGCCAGCTCGGTGAGGACGCGGTTGAGGCGGACGGCCTCCAGGTGGGCGCGGAGGTTCTCCCCGGCCTTGCCCTTCACCTCGTCGGCGCGCTCGGCCAGCTCGTCGAGGGAGCCGAACTGGTTGATCCACTTCGCGGCGGTCTTCTCGCCGACGCCGGGGATACCGGGGAGGTTGTCCGAGGGGTCGCCGCGCAGGGCGGCGAAGTCGGGGTACTTGGCGGGCGGCAGGCCGTACTTCTCCTGGACCTTCTCCGGGGTGAAGCGGGTCAGCTCGGAGACGCCCTTGGTGGGGTAGAGGACGGTGACGCGGTCGCCCACGAGCTGGAAGGCGTCCCGGTCGCCGGTGACGATCGAGACCTGGAAGCCCTCGTCGGCGGCGCGGGTGGCCAGGGTGGCGATCACGTCGTCCGCCTCGTACCCGGCGACGGCGAAGCGCCGCACGCCCATCGCGTCCAGCAGCTCGCCGATCAGCTCGACCTGGCCCTTGAACTCGTCGGGCGTGGCCGAGCGCGTGGCCTTGTACGCGGCGTACCGCTCGGAGCGCCAGGTGGTGCGGGAGACGTCGAAGGCGACGGCCAGGTGCGTGGGCGCCTCGTCGCGCAGCGTGTTGGCCAGCATGGAGGTGAAGCCGTAGATGGCATTGGTGGGCTGGCCGACGGTGGTGGTGAAGTTCTCCGCGGGGAGGGCGAAGAACGCCCGGTACGCCAGCGAGTGCCCGTCCAGCAGCAGCAGGCGCGGGGGCTCGCCCTCGCGCCGGGCCGCGGCCTCCGCCACCGCCCCGGCCGTGCGCTGCACGTCCTCGGCACCGGGGGCCGCCCCGGTCTCCCCGGGGTCCGCCCCGGCGCTCGTCGCGGCGCTTGTCGCGGCGCTTGTCCCCGTGTTCGTCCCGGCCCTGCCTGCCTCGTTCTCAGCCACGCCCCGATACTGCCACGTAGCAGTGACACTCCCCGACGGCCGTGGCACGATCCCGGCATGCCCGCGAGACCCCCTGCCGAAGACCCCGTCCAGGACTCCCCCGCCGTCGGTCCCCCCAAGCACGCCGCGGCCGGGCTTCCGGCCGTCCGGCACAGCCTGCGCATGGCCCGGAGGCAGATGGGCGTGCGCCGCACCGCCCTCACCCTGCTGCGGGTCAACCAGCCCACGGGCTTCGACTGCCCGGGCTGCGCCTGGCCCGAGCCGTCCTCGCCGCACACCGCCGAGTTCTGCGAGAACGGCGCCAAGGCCGTCGCCGAGGAGGCCACGCTGCGGCGGGTGACGCCGGAGTTCTTCGCGCGGCACTCCGTGGCGGAGCTGGCCGGACGCTCGGGGTACTGGCTGGGCCAGCAGGGCCGCCTCACGCACCCCATGTACCTGGCCGAGGGGGCCTCGCACTACGAACCGGTGGCGTGGGAGGAGGCGTTCGCACTGATCGCGGGGGAGCTGCGGGCGCTGGAGAGCCCGGATCAGGCCCTCTTCTACACCTCGGGCCGCACGAGCAACGAGGCGGCGTTCCTCTACCAGCTCTTCGCCCGGGAGTTCGGCACGAACAACCTCCCGGACTGCTCGAACATGTGCCACGAGTCCTCCGGCTCCGCGCTGACCGAGACGATCGGCATCGGCAAGGGCAGCGTGCTGATCGAGGACCTCCACCGCGCGGACCTGATCGTCGTCGCGGGCCAGAACCCCGGCACCAACCACCCCCGGATGCTCTCGGCGCTGGAGGAGGCCAAGCGGGCGGGCGCCCGGATCATCAGCGTCAACCCGCTGCCCGAGGCGGGCCTGGAGCGCTTCGACAACCCGCAGCGGCCCAGCGGCCTGGCCGGGCGCGGCACCGCGCTGACCGACCTTTTCCTCCAGATCCGCATCGGCGGCGACCAGGCCCTCTTCCGGCTGCTGAACCGGCTGATCCTGGAGCGCCCCGGCGCGGTGGACGAGGAGTTCGTGCGGGAGCACACGGACGGCTTCGAGGAGTTCGCCGCCGCCGCGCGGGAGGCGGACTGGGAGGAGACACTGGCGGCCACCGGGCTGAGCCGGGAGGAGATCGAGGCGGCGGCCGAGATGGTCCTCGCCTCCCGCAGCGTGATCGTGTGCTGGGCGATGGGCCTGACCCAGCACAAGCACTCCGTGCCCACGATCAGGGAGGTCGTCAACTTCCTGCTGCTGCGCGGCAACATCGGCCGCCCGGGCGCCGGGGTCTGCCCGGTCCGGGGCCACAGCAACGTCCAGGGCGACCGGACGATGGGCGTCACCGAGCGGCCGACGGAGGCGTGGCTGGACGCGCTGCGCGAGGAGTTCGGCTTCGAGCCGCCGCGGGAGGAGGGTCTGGACGTGGTCAACGCCATCCGTGCGCTGCGCGACGGGCGCGCCCACGTCTTCCTGGCGATGGGCGGGAACTTCGTGGCGGCGAGCCCGGACACCGAGGTGACGGAGAATGCCATGCGCCGCGCCCGGCTGACCGTGCACGTCTCCACCAAGCTCAACCGCTCGCACTGCGTCACCGGCGCCCGCGCCCTGATCCTGCCGACGCTGGGCCGCACCGAGCGGGACGTGCAGGCGGCGGGCGAGCAGTTCGTGACCGTCGAGGACTCCATGGGCATGGTGCACGCCTCACGCGGGCGGCTGCGGCCGGCGAGCGAGGAGCTGCTGTCCGAGCCGGCGATCGTGTGCCGCCTGGCGCGGGCGACGCTGGGCGAGGGCAGCGCCACACCGTGGGAGGAGTTCGAGGCGGACTACCGGGCGGTGCGGGAGCGGATCGCGCGGGTGGTGCCGGGCTTCGAGGACTTCGAGGAACGCGTCGCGCACCCCGGCGGGTTCGCGCTGCCGCACGCCCCCCGGGACAGCCGGCGCTTCCCCACCGCCACGGGCAAGGCGCGGTTCACGGCCGCGCCGGTGGAACGCCCCGAGATCCCCCCGGGGCGGCTGCTGCTGCAGACGCTGCGTTCGCACGACCAGTACAACACCACCGTCTACGGCCTGGACGACCGCTACCGGGGCATCACCGGGGGCCGCCGGGTGGTGCTGGTCCACCCCGAGGACGCCCGCGAACTGGGCCTGACGGACGGGGCGCTGGCCGACCTCACCAGCGAGTGGACGGACGGCTCGGAGCGCGTCGCGCCGGGCTTCCGGGTGGTCCACTACCCCACCGCGCGCGGCTGCGCGGCGGCGTACTACCCGGAGACCAACGTCCTGGTCCCGCTGGACGCGACCGCGGACGTCAGCAACACGCCCACGAGCAAGTCGGTGGTGATCCGGATCACTCCCGTCGCCGCCGGATGAGCGGGACCTGATAGAACCGGCCCCATGGCAGAGCACAACGGCACAGCGTCCTCCGGGTTCTCCGGCTTCCCCGCCCAGGTCGTCGCGCAGTGGGCCGCCTCCGGCGTCGACCTGCCCGCGCTGTTCTCGGCGGGGCGGCTGGGCGAACGCATGGGGCTGACCATTCTGGAGGCCGCGCCCGAGCGAGTCGTGGGCACCCTCCCCGTGGAGGGCAACACCCAGCCCTACGGCCTGCTGCACGGCGGGGCCTCCGCCGTGCTGGCCGAGACGCTGGGCTCGATCGGGGCGATGCTGCACGGCGGCCCCAACAAGATCGCCATGGGCGTGGACCTGAACTGCACGCACCACCGGGCGGTGCGCTCCGGCACGGTCACGGGCGTGGCCACGCCGGCGCACACCGGGCGCACCTCGGCGGTCTTCGAGGTGGTGATCACGGACGAGGCGGGCAAGCGCGTGTGCACCGCCCGCCTCACCTGCGCCCTGCGGCCCGCCGCCCAGCAGGGGCAGCAGCCGCAGGAGGGCACCGGGCCCGCCGCGGGCGTCACTCCGTGACCACCTCTCGCCCGGCGCCCCCTTCCTCCGCTTAGTCGGCGACCTCACCGAGGTAGGCGGCCCGCACCCGCGGGTCGGACAGCAGGGCCGGGGCCGCGTCCGACATGACCACCGCGCCGGTCTCCAGGACGTAGCCCCGGTCCGCGAGCTGGAGCGCCTGGGAGGCGTTCTGCTCGACCAGCAGCAGCGTCGTCCCCTGGGCGTTGATCTCGCGCAGGATCTCGAAGATCTGCTGCACGATCAGCGGGGCCAGGCCCATGGAGGGCTCGTCCAGCAGCAGCAGCTCCGGCTTGCCCATCAGCGCCCTGCCGATGGCGAGCATCTGCTGCTCGCCGCCGGAGAGGGTGCCGCCGACCTGCTTGCGGCGGGCGGCCAGCACCGGGAAGAGGGTGAACACCCGCTCCAGGTCGGCCGGGTCGGGGCGCCGCAGGCGGTAGGCGCCCATGCGCAGGTTCTCCAGCACCGTCATCCGGGGGAAGACGCGCCGCCCCTCGGGGACGTGCCCGATGCCCAGGCGCACCAGGTCGTGCGAGGCGATGCCGTCCACCCGCTCGCCGCGCAGCCAGACCTCACCCGTGCGGGGGGACAGCATGCCGGAGGCGGCCTTGAGGGTGGTGGACTTGCCCGCGCCGTTGGCGCCCAGCAGCGCGACGACCTCGCCCTCGGCGACGGCCAGGCTGACGCCCTTGAGGGCCTCGATCACCCCGTAGTAGACGTGCAGCTCGCGCAGTTCCAGCAGCGGCGGGGGGCCCGCCTGCGCCGTCCCGGCCGCGGCGGCGCCCGGCTCCTTGTCCAGACCCACGCTCACCAAGGCGCTCTCCGTCCCTTCCTCAGTCATCGCCGTCCCGCCCCGGCTCCTCGATCGGCTCCTCGCCCGTCACCTCGGCGACCGCGGCGCGGTCCTCCTCGGCGGAGGCGCCCAGGTACGCCTCGATCACCGCCGCGTCCCGCTGCACCTCGGCCGGCGCGCCCTCGGCGATGACGCGGCCGAAGTTGAGCACCACGACCCGGTCGGCGACCGACATCACCAGCCGCATGTCGTGCTCGATGAGCAGCACGCTGACGCCCAGGTCGCGGTTGATGCGCCGGATCAGGGTCTCCAGGTCCCGCTTCTCGGTCGGGTTGGTGCCGGCGGCCGGCTCGTCCAGGAGCAGCAGCTCCGGGGCGGTGGCCAGCGCGCGGGCGATCTCCAGGCGCCGCTGCTCGCCGTAGCTGAGCGCGGAGGCCAGCTCGTTGATCCGCCCCTCCAGGCCGACGAACCGCAGCATCTCGTGCGCCCGCCGGTCGCTCTCCCGCTCGTCGCGGCGGGCGTTGGGCAGGCCCAGCATGATGGAGATCGGATCGGTCCGCTGCCGCGTCTCCACGGCGATCTTGACGTTCTCCAGCACCGTCAGCGCGCCGAAGAGGCGGATGTTCTGGAACGTCCGCGCCACGCCGAGGCGGCTGACCCGGTGCGGCTTGCGACCGCGCAGCTCGTGCGCGCCGCCGCCCCGGGGCAGGAAGGTGATGGTGCCCCGCTGGGGGACGTAGGCGCCGGTGAGGGAGTTGAACAGGGAGGTCTTGCCCGCCCCGTTGGGCCCGATGACGGCCAGGATCTCGCCGCGGGACATCCGCAGCCGCACGTCGTCCAGGCAGGTCAGGCCGCCGAAACGCAGGGTGACCCCGGTCGCCTCCAGCACGGGCGTGGCCGGGGCGCCCGCGCCGGGGGCGTTCTTCGTGAGCGCGTCCGCCGTCATGCCACCGCACCTCCCGGCTGCGCACCGAGGGCGTCGGCGCCGCCGGTGCCCTGCTCCGCCATCCGCAGCTCGCGCTGTCTGCGCCGCGAGGGCAGCAGGCCCTGCGGCCGGTAGATCATCATCAGGACCAGCAGCCCGCCCAGGTACATGTACCGGTCCTGCGGGTCGACCGAGTCGCGCAGGTACTCGGGCAGCCACACCAGGAGCGCGGCGCCCAGCAGCACACCGGGCACGGAGCCCATGCCGCCGAATACCACGTAGGACAGGGCCAGCACGGACAGCAGCACCACGAACATCTCGGAGTTGATGAAGCCGAGCTTGCTGGCGTAGATCACCCCGGCGATCCCGGAGGTGGAGGCGCCGATGGCGAACGCCAGCAGCTTGAAGCGGACCGTGTCCACGCCGGTGGCCGCCGCGGCCACCTCGTCCTCCCGGATCGCCGTCCACGCCCGGCCGACGCGGGAGTGCTCCAGCCTCAGGAAGAGGAAGATGACCACGACGACGAAGCCGAGCTGCAGCCAGTAGTAGGGGCGCGGGTCCAGACCCCACTCGTAGGACCAGAAGCCCAGGTCCACGGAGAACCGGTCGAGCTGCGCGCCGCGCGGGCCGCCGGTGAAGCCGGTCCAGTTCTGCGCCACCAGGTAGACGATCTCGTGGAAGCCGAGCGTCACGATGGCCAGGTAGTCGCCGCGCAGCCGCAGCGTGGGCGCGCCCAGCAGCACGCCGGCGATCAGGCAGGTGACCACGGCGATGGGGATCACCAGGAAGTTGTTCAGCTCCACCGGGGGCGCGGTCGGCAGCCCGCCGGTCCAGTACGCCGCGCTGTAGGCGCCGATCGCGAAGAAGGCGATGAAGCCCAGGTCGAGCATGCCCGCCCAGCCGACGACGACGTTCAGGCCGATGGCGACGAGCACGAACATGCCGATCTGGTCGACCAGGACGGTCTGCCAGAACGCCGAGACCAGCAGGGGCAGGGCGATGAGGTAGGCCAGCAGCCCGCCCAGCGCGCTCCAGCGCAGCCAGGCGACGCGGCGCAGCAGGTCCGTCACCAGCCGCACGGTCCTGATGAGGACCACCGGCAGCCAGGTGGCGGCCTTCAGCGCGCCGCGCTCGCCGGCGGGCAGCAGGTCGGCCGGGCCGCTGTGGGGCCGGGCCACCTCCTGGCGCACCCGCCCGGTCACGCGGCCGATGGCGTCGTGCCCGAACTCGCGCACCAGCCAGACCGCGACGGCCAGGCTCAGCCAGACCCCGAGGGTTCCGGAGGTGGTGTTCTCCTCCAGCGCGGCGAAGAGGTCGCCGCGAACGCCCTGGGCGCCGGTGACGTTGGCCAGCACCACGGCCGTGGCCAGCAGCACGAACAGGCGCCGCACCCGCGGCTCCCGGTACCAGACGCGCCGCCGCAGCCGGGCAGCCGAGGGCCTCTTCCGTTCCACCGTCGTCGCGCTCACGCCGTCCTCCCCACACGCTCGCCGAGAATGCCCGTCGGGCGGAACATCAGCACCAGCACCAGGACGGCGAACGCCCCGACGTACCGCCAGGGCCCGCCCCAGATCTCCACGGTGAAGGACTCGACCACACCCAGGGTCAGGCCGCCGAGCATCGCGCCGCGGACGTTGCCGATGCCGCCGAGCACGGCGGCGGCGAAGGCGGTGATGCCGGGCAGGAAGCCCATGGTGAACTCCACCTGGAGGTTGGTGCCGAAGAGGAAGCCGGCGACGCCGCCCAACAGGCCGCCCAGGACGAACGTCCGGGAGACGACCTTGTCGATGTTCACGCCCATCAGCGAGGCGACCTCGGGGTCCTGGGCCACCGCGCGGATTCCCGCGCCCATTTTGGTGCGGTTGACGATGTGATCGACCACCAGAAGCATCACGATGCCCGAGGCCACGATGAGCAGCTGGGTCACGTTCAGCGGCGCGCCCAGCAGCGTGAACACCTCGTGGTTGTCGTACATCTCCGGCATGGCCACCGGGTCGCGGCCGAAGAGCTTGCCCGCGAAGTTGTACAGAAAGAAGGACGCGCCGATGGCCGTGATGAGAAAGACCAGCCGTGGCGCGTGCCGTCTCCGCAACGGGAGATAGGCGGCCTTCTCCAGCGCGAATGCGACCGCGCCGCCCAGGGCCGCGCCGCCGGCAATGCCGCCGGCGACATAAAGGACGGACTGGAACGCGGTGGGAGAGGCCACGGGATCTATCAGCGTGAGCGCGATGAGCCCGCCGAATCCGCCGGCCATGAAGACCTCGCTGTGCGCGAAGTTCAGGAGTTGCAGGACACCGTAGACAAGTGTGTAGCCAATGGCGATGACGGCGTACAACGAGCCGATCACCACACCCAGGACAAGTACGTCCCAGATATCGGAAAGGGACATGGACGAAGACTTCCTCGTGGGAATCGAGCGGCTGGTCCGGGCGGCGGGCCGGCGGGGGCGGGGCGGGTCGCGCCCCACGTCCCGCCCGCCGGCCCGCGGCCGGGCTCAGCCGCCCACCAGCTCCTCGACCGGGCCGAGGTAGCCGCGCTGCCCGCCGTCCACCTGGTAGAGGTAGATGACCTGCTCGGCCAGCTCCCCGTTCTCGTCGAAGGAGAAGGTCTTGGTCAGCCCCTCGAACTGCGCGCCGGTCAGGGCCTCCAGGACGCTCTCGCGGTTGACGTCGTCCTGGAGGGAGGCGATCGTCTCGATGATCATGTTGGCCACGTCGTAGGACTCGGCCGAGTAGGTGCCCGGCGCCTCGCCGTACGCCTCCTCGTAGCGCTCGGCGAACTCGGTGGTGGCCTCGTCGTCCGTGGCGCTGGTGCACGGGCAGGTCAGGTACCAGCCCTCGGAGGCGTCCCCGGCCAGGTTGATGAACTCGTCGTCGTTGGAGCCGTCGCCCGAGACGCCGATCCCGTCGAAGCCGGCGTCGGCCAGCTGGGAGGCGAAGGGACCCAGATCCTGGTAGTAACCCGCGTAGACCAAAGCGTCGACGCCGGACCGCACCACCGTGCGGGCCGCCCCGGAGTAGTCCTGCTCGCTCTGCGGGACGCTCTCGCGCTGGACCGTCAGGCCCTCCTCCTCCAGCGAGGAGACGACCACCTCGGCCAGGCCCTCGCCGTAGGCGGTGACGTCGTCGATCACCATCACGTTCTCCACGCCGTCCTGGGCGGCCAGGAACTGCGCCATCGCCGGGCCCTGGGCGTTGTCGTCGGGGACGGCCCGCAGGAAGGAGGAGTGCTCCTCGTCCTCGGTCAGCGCCGGGAGCGTGGCGGAGGTGGTGACGGCGGCCAGGCCGGCCTCGCCGTAGAGCGGGAGGGAGGCGTTGGAGGGGCCGGAGAACGCCGGGCCGATGACGGCCATCACGTCGGGGTCCCCGATGGCGATCTGGGCCGCGGCCGGGGCTGCGCCCTCCTCGCCCTCGTCGTCCGCCGCCAGGTACTCGATCTCGAAGTCGTAGTCCCCGCTCTCGTTGGCCTCCTCGATGGCCAGCTGAATGCCCTGCTGCATGTTCTCGCCGAGCGCGGGATTGCTGCCGGAGAGCGGCCCCTGATAAGCGATCTTGTAGGTCGTCCCGCTGTCGCCGCCGCCACCGCACCCGCTGAGCACGAGAGCGCCGATGGCGATGGGTATCGCGAGTCTTACGACCGATGTTTTGCGCACTTCGAAAACCCCCTGGAACGGGCCCAGATCATGTGGAACCGCAGGGCTGCCCGTCACGCAGGGCGCACCGGTGCGGCGTGCAGCGGAATCTATTGCCACGCAAGCGGCACGGACACACCATCGCGACAGATGTGATCGCCTCGTGACCTGTGGCATACACCGGAAACAGAACGAGAACGCGCCCGGGACACAATCCCGGGCGCGCTCTGTACCTTTTTGGGGGGAATTAACAGACAGTTAACTACCGGCCAAACCGCGGGCAGGCGGAGTGGCGCGGGATTACTTCTGGTTCTTCTGTCGCTTTTCTTCCGCGTCCTGGATCACGGCCTCCGCGACCTGATGCATCGACAGCCTCCTGTCCATGGAGGTCTTCTGGATCCAGCGGAACGCTGCCGGCTCGGTCAGCCCGTACTGGGTCTGCAGGATGCTCTTGGCGCGGTCCACCAGCTTTCGTGTCTCCAGCCGCTGGGCGAGGTCCGCGACCTCCTGGGTGAGCGTCTTCAGCTCGTTGAAGCGGGAGACGGCGATCTCGATGGCCGGCACCACGTCGCTCTTGCTGAACGGCTTCACCAGGTACGCCATCGCGCCCGCGTCCCGGGCCCGCTCCACCAGGTCGCGCTGGGAGAAGGCGGTGAGCATCAGCACCGGGGCCAGCCCCTCCCCCGCGATCTTCTCGGCGGCCGAGATACCGTCCATCACCGGCATCTTGACGTCGAGGATCACCAGGTCCGGCACCAGCTCCCGGGCCAGCTCGACGGCGCGCTCGCCGTCCCCGGCCTCACCGACGACGGTGTACCCCTCCTCCTGGAGCATCTCCTTGAGGTCGAGACGGATCAGCGCCTCGTCCTCGGCGATGACGACGCGGGTGGTATGGGGCGGAACATGAGCCGCCGGGCCGGCGGCCTCCGCGGGCGTGGTGGACTCGTCGCGCGCGTCGGGGGTGCTCACGGTGCTCCTCGGTTTCTGCCTGGTAGGGGCAATCCAAGAGACTACCGAGTCGCCCGCCCGGCGGCGGAGCCGGTACACTGACCGGGCCCATCCGGCCGGGTTGGTGGAAGGGGATACACGGAGGTCTCAAACACCTCTGCCCGTGAGGGCTTGCGGGTTCGAATCCCGCACCCGGCACACCGCGAGGACCGGTCCCGAAGAGACCGGTCTCACATCACACGCCGCGCCGCGGCACTTCCTCCCCCACGTGGTGCACGCGCACCAGGTTCGTCGTCCCCGGCGTCGCCGGCGGGGAGCCGGCCGTCATCACGACCAGGTCCCCGGGCCGGCAGCGCCCGAGCCGCAGCAACTGCTCGTCCATCTGCGCCACCATCTCGTCGGTGGTCTGCACCGTGGGCACCAGGTGGCACTCCACGCCCCAGGTCAGGGCAAGCTGCGCCCGCGTCCCCTCGTCGGGCGTGAACGCCAGGAGCGGGATCGGCGAGCGGTACCGCGAGAGGCGGCGCGCGGTGTCCCCGCTCTGGGTGAACGCCACCAGCAGCCCCGCCGCGAGGAAGTCCCCGATCTCGGCCGCCGCGCGCGCCACCGCCCCGCCCTGGGTGCGCGGCTTGCTGCCCTCGGCCAGCGGCGTCAGGCCCCGGCCGAGGACATCCTCCTCGGCGGCGGCGACGATCCGGCTCATCGTCCGGACCGTCTCCACGGGATAACGCCCCACGCTGGTCTCGCCGGAGAGCATCACCGCGTCGGTGCCGTCCAGCACGGCGTTGGCCACGTCGGAGGCCTCGGCGCGGGTGGGCCGGGAGGACTCGATCATGGAGTCGAGCATCTGCGTGGCGACGATGACCGGCTTGGCATTCCTGCGGGCCAGGGCGACGGCGCGCTTCTGCACCAACGGCACGTCCTCCAGCGGGACTTCGACGCCCAGGTCGCCGCGGGCGACCATGATGCCGTCGAAGGCGTCCACGATGTCCTGGAGGTTGCGCACGGCCTGCGGCTTCTCGACCTTGGCGATGACGGGGAGGAAGCGGCCCTCCTCGGCCATCACCCGGTGCACGTCCTTGATGTCGTCGCCGCCGCGGACGAAGGAGAGTGCCACGATGTCCACGCCGGTGCGCAGCGCCCAGCGCAGGTCCTCGACGTCCTTGGCGGAGAGGGCGGGCACCGAGACGGCCACGCCCGGGAGGTTGAGCCCCTTGTGGTCGGAGATCAGGCCGCCCTCCGCCACCCGCGTGCGGACGTCCGGGCCCTCGACGGCCGTCACCTCCAGGGCCACCCGCCCGTCGTCCACGAGGATGCGCTCGCCCGCGCGGACGTCGCCCGGCAGACCGGCGTAGGTGGTGGAACAGCGGCGGTGGTCCCCGGGAATGTCCTGGGTCGTGATGGTGAATTCGTCGCCCTCCTCCAGCAGGACGGGCCCTTCCAGGAAGCTGCCCAGGCGGATCTTCGGACCCTGGAGGTCGGCGAGAATTCCGACGCTGCGCCCCATTTCCGCGGCGGCTCTGCGGACCCGCCGGTAGCGCTGCTCGTGCTCGTGGTGGGCGCCGTGGCTGAGGTTCAGGCGCGCGACATCCATACCCGCCTCGACCAGCGCAAGGATGCGCTCGTATGAGTCGGTGGCCGGACCAAGTGTGCAGACGATTTTTGCTCGGCGACGCATACTCGTCACCATAGGAGTTACCGGGCAGTAGAGAGCTATCCGGAAGTGACGACAGTGCGGCCGGCTTTTTAAGGAATGCCGCGCATCTATTTCTTATGAGCGGGCCGCCGCTCTTTTGAGCCAATTCATGGCCGGTGCGCGAGGGCTTCCGCGGCCGGGGGAAAGCTGCCCGGCGCACGCCCCGGTGAAACCTTGCCCCGCGCGTCCTGCCGGGGCAGGCCGAAGGTGGTGAACGCCGTCCGCGCGGGCAGCGGGTACCACTCCTCGCCGAGCAGGTCGTTGAGGATCGCGGCGGCCCGGTGCGCCACCAGGCCCAGGTCCGGGGCGCCCACCCCGTGCGTGTGGCGCTCGGCGTTCTGGACGTACACCGCCCCCGTCACCGCCGGATCCAGCGCCAGCCGGTACCGCTCGTCCACGCGCGGCCGGCCCGCCTCGTCCCGCAGCAGCGCGGGCTCCAGCGCGGCCAGCAGCCGCTCGGCGGAACGCTCCCGGTACCCGGTGGCCAGCACCAGCGCGCCGGTGCGCAGCCGGGAGCGTTCGCCCTGCTCGCCGTGCTCCAGGTGCAGCTCGATCTGTGCGGCCCCCACCCGTCCGGCGGTGCGCACGGACACGCCGGGGGTCAGCACGGCGTCGGGCCAGCCGCCGTCGACGGTGCGGCGGTAGAGCTCGTCGTGGATGGCGGCCAGCGTCTCGTGGTCGATGGCCTTGTAGAGCTGCCACTGCCCGGCCACCAGGCGGTCGCGGACCGGCTCGGGCAGGGCGTGGAAGTAGCGGGTGTAGTCGGGGGTGAAGTGCTCCAGGCCGAGCTTGCTGTACTCCATGGGCGCGAACGCCGGGGTGCGGGTGATCCAGTGCAGCCGCTCCCGCCCCGCCGGGCGGCGGCGCAGCAGGTCGAGGAAGACCTCGGCCCCCGACTGGCCGGAGCCGACGACGGTGACGTGCTCGGCGGCCAGCAGGCTGTCGCGGTGGGCGAGGTAGTCGGCGGAGTGCAGCACGGGCACGGCTGAGGTGGAGGAGGCCAGCAGCGGGCGCAGCGGCTCGGGCACGAAGGGGGCGGTGCCGATGCCCAGGGCGAGGTTGCGCGCCCGCACCCGGCCCGCGGCCAGCGGCTCGCCCGCCTCGGACCCGACGCGGGCCAGGTCCAGCTCGAAGACGGCGCGCTCCTCGTCCCAGCGCACGGACTCCACCCGGTGCCCGAAGTGCAGGCCGGGCAGCCGGTCGGCGGCCCAGCGGCAGTAGGCGTCGTACTCGGCGCGCGGGGCGTGGAAGCGCTCGGCCACGTAGAAGGGGTAGAGGCGCTGCTGGTGGCGCAGGTAGTTGAGGAACGACCAGGGGCTGGTGGGGTCGGCGAGGGTGACCAGGTCGGCGAGGAAGGGAACCTGGAGGGTGGTGCCCTCGATCAGCAGTCCCGGGTGCCAGCGGAAGGCGGTGCGGCGCTCGAACCACGCGGCGCGCAGGCCGGGGCGGGGCTGGGCGAGGGCGGCGAGGGAGAGGTTGGCCGGGCCGATGCCGATGCCGGCCAGGTCGAGCGTGGTGCTGGGGTCGAAGGCTGTCACGTGGGGCTTCCCTCCGGCTGGTCGGGACGCGGGCCGGGCCGGGCGGGGCCGTCGAGCTGGTCGAGGACGAGCTTGACGAGGGCGGCCAGGTCGCTGGGCTGGACGTGGGGGTTGAGGAGGGTGGCCTTCAGCCACAGGGTCCCGTCCAGGCGGGCGCGGCCCAGGACCGCCCGGCCCCCTTCCAGGAGGCGGCGGCGCAGCGCGGCCACCTCGGCGTCGGTGGCGCCGGCGGGCCGGAACAGGACGGTGGAGATGCCGGGCCGGGCGCGCAGCCGCAGCCGCGGCTCGGCGTCCACCAGGGCGGCCAGCTCGGCGGCGGCCTCGCAGGTGGCGTCGATCAGGGCGGCGAGGCCGGAGGTGCCGAGGGCGGCGAGGGTGACGGCGACCTTGAGGACGTCGGGGCGGCGGGTGGTGCGCAGGGAGCGGCCCAGGAGGTCGGGCAGGCCCGCCTCGGTGTCGTCCTCGGCGTTGAGGTAGTCGGTGCGGTGGGCCAGGGGGGCGAGGGCGGGGGCGTCGGGGACGGTGAGCAGGCCGGCGGCGACGGGCTGCCAGCCCAGCTTGTGCAGGTCGAGGGCGACACTGTCGGCCCGGTCGAGTCCGGCGAGCAGACCTCGGCGGGCCGGGCTGAACAGCAGCGGCCCGCCGTAGGCGGCGTCCACGTGGAGGACGGCGGGGCGGTGGGTGCGGTGGGCGGCGACGGTGTCGGCCAGGGCGGGCAGCGGGTCTATCGCGCCGGAGTCGGTGGTGCCGGCGGTGGCCACGACCAGCGCGGGCAGGGGATCGCCGGGGGCGGGGTCGAGGCGGTCGAGCCGGTCCAGGGCCTCGTGCGCCGCGGCGGGGTCGAGCACGCCGCCGGGGGTGGGCAGCACGGTGGGCGGGTGCAGGCCCAGCAGCCAGGCGGCGCGGTGGACGCTGTGGTGGGCGGAGGCGCCGCAGATGACGCGCAGGCGGTGGCCGAGGCGCTCGCGGGCCAGGAGGGTGCCCAGCAGGTTGGCCTCGGTGGCGCCGGAGGTGACCAGGGCCTCGGGCGCCGGGCCGCGGGGGTGGACGAGGGCGGCCAGGGCGGCGGCGGTGCGGGCCTCCAGGGCGGAGGCGGCCGGGGCCTGGTCCCAGGAGTCGAGGGAGGGGTTGAGGACGGAGGCGGCCAGGTCGGCGGCGGCGGCCACGGCCAGCGGGGGGCAGTGCAGGTGGGCGGCGCAGTGCGGGTCGGCCGGGTCGGCAGAGCCCTCGGCGAGCGCGGTGACCAGGGCGCGCAGCGCGGGCCCCTCGCCGGCGCCCTCGGCCGGCAGCGGGTCCCCGAGGGCGGCCTCCAGGCGGCGGCGCACGGGCTCGGGGCCCCCGGCGGGCAGGGGGCCGCAGCGGGCAGCCGCCCCCTCGGCGAGGGCGTCGAGGACGGTGTCGAGGAGGGGGCGCAGGGCGCGCGGTCCCTCCGCTCCGCCCGCGAGCGGGCTGTACTCGGGCATGGCGGGCTCTCCCGGGGGTGGCGGGATGCCCCGGGCCGCGGTGCGACGGCCCGGGATGGCTGGGAACGCGCTCAAGCTACGCGCGCGCAAGCCGACAGGCCCGGGCGTTGCCCGCTGTTCCCCCGAAGGGGTTAACGTCCCGGGCGGGGCGGAACGGCCGGGCTGCCGCCGCGTCCCCGGGCGGTCACGGAGCGTCGAGCGCGACGTCCCCCTCCCGGCCCAGGACGCGCAGGGCGCGGCGCAGGTCGTCGAGCTGGTCGGCCAGGCCGCGGCGCAGCGTCGGCAGCAGGTCGGGGCGGGCCAGGCACTCCTCGCCGCGGCGCAGCGTCGCGGGATCGGTGAAGCCGCGGGGGAACGCGTGGCGCGCGGCGGCCTGGGCCAGCGCGTGTCCCCGGCGGGCGGCCAGGGCCGCGGCGGCGTCGAAGTACCGCTCGGCGTAGGGGGCCAGGACGGCGCGCTGCTCGGGGTGCCAGAAGCCCTCGGCGGTGGCGATGAACAGGTAGTTGGAGAGCCGGTCCTCGGCGGCGAAGAGGGCGTCCCAGGCCGCGGCCTTGGCGCGCGGCTCGGGCAGGGCGGCGCGGCAGCGGGCGGCGCCCTCCTCGCCGGCGGCGGTGGCGTCGCGGGCGGCCTCCTCGTCGATCTCCCCCTCGGTGGTGGCGCCGAGGACGGCGAGGCGGTGCAGCAGGCGCCAGCGCAGCTCCTGGTCGAGGGCGGGGCCGCCGGGGACGGTGCCGGCGCTCCACCAGGCGCGCAGCTCCTCGGGGGCGGTGGCGGCGCCGATGGCGGTGCGGGCGGCGATGAGGCGGCGGGTGGGGTCCGCGACGCCGGGGGCCAGGAGGTCGGCCGCGACCCCGGCGAGGGTGCGCAGGGCGGCCGGCCGCTGGCGTTCGTCCAGGTAGCGGTCGGCGACCTGGGCGCGGGCGAAGGCCAGGACGGCCTCGGCGATGGCGGGGGCGGGCTCGGCGGGGATGTGGCGGCGGACGGCGTCGAGGTAGGCCAGGGGGTCCAGCTCTCCGTCGCGGACCATGTCGCGGGCGGCGTTCCACACCACGGCGCGGCTGAGGGGGTCGGGCAGGCCGGAGAGGAGGCGCAGGGCGGCCTGCCAGGAGTGGGGGTCGAGGCGGACCTTGGCGTAGGTGAGGTCCCCGTCGTTGACGATCAGCAGCTCCGGGCGGGGGCCGGGGAAGGCGTGCTCGGTGGTGCCCTCCTCGGCGTTCAGCTCGATCTCGTGGCTCCCGGCGGGCACGGCGCGCGCGGGGTCGGCCGGGTCGGCGGCCCAGCCGCCCAGGCGCAGCCGGTGCGGCCGGGCCCCGGCGTGCGTGAGGCGCAGGCGCCAGCCGTCGGCCGTCCCGTCCACGTGCGGGGTGAGGGTGTCGGGGCCCGGGGTGCGCAGCCAGGCCTCGGCCCACTCGGGGACGGGGCGGCCGGAGGCGGTGGCGAGGGCGTCGATGAAGTCGGCGAGGGTGGCGTTGCCGAAGCGGTGGCGGGCGAAGTGCTCGTTGATGCCGGCCAGGAAGACGTCCTCGCCGAGCCAGGTGACGAGCTGGCGCAGCGCGGAGGCGCCCTTGGCGTAGGAGATGCCGTCGAAGTTGAGCCAGGCGGAGGCGGTGTCGGGCACGGCCCCGGGCTCGGGGGCGATGGGGTGGGTGGAGGGCCGCTGGTCGGCGTCGTAGCCCCACGCCTTGCGGCTGGTGGCGAACTCGGTCCAGGGGCGGTGCGCGGTGGCGTCGGTGAGCACCTGGTAGCCCATGAACTCCGCGAAGGACTCGTTCAGCCAGATGTCGTCCCACCAGCGCAGGGTCACCAGGTCCCCGAACCACATGTGCGCCATCTCGTGCGCGATGACGACGCCGCGGGTGGCGCGCTCGGTGTCGGTGACGGCGGAGCGGAAGACGAACTCGTCCCGCAGGGTGACCAGTCCGGGGTTCTCCATGGCCCCGGCGTTGAACTCGGGGACGAAGGCCTGGTCGTAGGAGTCGAACGGGTAGGGCTCGGTGAAGATCTCGGCGTACCGGTCGAAGCAGCGGCGGGTGATGCCGAGGATCTCCTCGGCGTCCTTGTCGAGGTACTCGGCCAGGGAGCGGCGCACGTGGAGGGCGAAGGGCAGGCCGGCGTGCTCGGTGCGCACCGAGTGCCAGGGCCCGGCGGCCACGGCCATCAGGTAGGTGGAGATCGGCGGGGTGGGGGCGCAGCGCCAGCGGCCGGGGGCGCCGGGCTCGGGGGTGGCGACGCCGTTGCCCAGGACGGTCCAGCCCTCGGGGGCGGTGACGGTCAGCTCGAAGACGGCCTTGAGGTCGGGCTGGTCGAAGGCGGCGAAGACCAGGGGGCCCTCGGCAAGGCAGCACATGCTGTAGAGGTAGGTGAGGCCGTCGGCCGGGTCGGTGAAGCGGTGCACGCCCTCGCCGGTGCGCGAGTAGGGCAGGTCCGCGTCCACGGTCAGCTCGTGCTCGCCGGGGGTCAGGCCGGCCAGGGCCAGGCGGCCGTCCGCGAGGGCGTCCGGGCCCAGGTCGCGCCCGTCGAGGGCGGCGCTGCGGAGAACGGCCGGCCGCAGCTCGGCGAAGGTGTCGCCGGCCTCGCGGGCGGTGAAGCGGATGGTGGTGACGGAGCGGAAGGTCTCCTCGCCGCGGGTGAAGTCCAGGTCGATCGCGTAGCGCTGGACGGACAGGAGGCGTGCGCGGTCCTCCGCCTCGCGGCGGGTGAGAGTGGCCATGGGGGCCATCGTGCCGCAGGGGCGGGCGGGCGCGCACGCGCGTTACGGGGCGCGCCGCCCGCCGGGCGTGCGGGGGGGGTCAGGCGCCGGCCACCCCGCCCGCGGCGTCCTCGTGATGGCGGATCACCTCGGCGATGATGAAGCCCAGCAGCTTCTCCGCGAACGCGGGGTCGAGGTGGGCGCTCTCGGCGAGCTGCCGCAGCCGGGCGATCTGCCGGGCCTCCCGTGCGGGGTCGGCGGCCGGCAGCCGGTGCTCGGCCTTGAGGCGGCCCACGCGCTGCGTGCACTTGAAGCGCTCGGCCAGGATGTGGACGATCGCGGCGTCGATGTTGTCGATGCTCTGCCTCAGGCGGGTCAGCTCGGTGCGCACGCCCTCGTCGAGGCCGTCCATTCCGTTCGGGGTGTTCCCCGTGCTGCTGTTCATGCGCCCCAGCCTAGGCCGCCGCCCGGAGCGGGATTCCCCCGGCTTCTTCACCGCCGCCGGCCCCGCCGGGCGGCCCCGCGGCGGACGCGAGGGCACGGCGCGGCGCCCGGCCCCCGGTCGGGTGGGGGCGGGCGCCGGGCCGTGTCCTCGCACGACGCTGTGCGGAACGTCCTGGGTGGCCGTGGCCGGATCCGCGGCGGGCCCGGCCGTGGCGGCCTCAGACCGCGAGCGCGCGGTCGGTGGGCCGGACCGGGTAGGGCAGCGTGGACTCGCCCGTCAGGTAGCGGTCCACGCCGCGCGCGGCGGCGCGGCCCTCCGCGATGGCCCAGACGATGAGCGACTGGCCGCGGGCGGCGTCGCCGGCCACGAAGACGCCCTCGGCGCTGGTGGCGTAGGAGGCGTCGCGCGCGATGTTGCCGCGGGCGTCCAGCTCCAGGCCGAACTGCTTGACCAGGCCGTTTTCCTGGTCCGTGCCGGTGAAGCCCATGGCCAGGGTCACGAGCTGGGCGGGGATGCGGCGCTCGGTGCCGGGCTTGGTGACGAGCTTGCCGTCCGCGAACTCGACCTCCACCAGGTGCAGCCAGGCGACGTTGCCCTCCTCGTCGCCCTCGAAGCGGGTGGTGGAGACGGAGTAGACCCGCTCGCCGCCCTCCTCGTGGGCCGAGGTGACCTTGTAGGTCATCGGGAAGGTGGGCCAGGGCTGCCCGGCGGGGCGGTCCTCGCCGGGGCGGGGCATGATCTCCAGCTGGGTGACGGAGGCCGCGCCCTGCCGGTGGGCGGTGCCCACGCAGTCGGCGCCGGTGTCGCCGCCGCCGATGACCACCACGTGCTTGCCCTCGGCGGTGATCGGCGGGGCGACGTAGTCGCCCTCCTGCACCTGGTTGGCCAGCGGCAGGTACTCCATCGCCTGGTGGATGCCGTTCAGCTCGCGGCCGGGGACCGGCAGCTCGCGCGCCGTGGTGGCGCCGGCGGCGATGACCACCGCGTCGTACCGCTTGCGCAGGGCGGTGGCGTCCACGTCCCGGCCGACCTCGACGCCGGTGCGGAACTTGGTGCCCTCGGCCCGCATCTGCTCGATGCGCCGGTTGAGGTGGCGCTTTTCCATCTTGAACTCGGGGATACCGTAGCGCAGCAGGCCGCCGATGCGGTCGGCCCGCTCGTAGACCGCCACGGTGTGCCCGGCGCGGGTCAGCTGCTGGGCGGCGGCCAGGCCGGCGGGGCCCGAGCCGATGACGGCCACGGTCTTGCCGGAGATCCGCTGCGGCGGCTGGGGCGTGACCAGGCCCGCGTCCCAGGCCCGGTCGATGATGGTGACCTCGACGTTCTTGATGGTCACCGGCGGCTGGTTGATGCCCAGCACGCAGGCGGACTCGCACGGCGCCGGGCACAGCCGCCCGGTGAACTCGGGGAAGTTGTTCGTCGCGTGCAGCCGCTCGCTGGCCGCGGCCCAGTCCTCGCGGTAGGCGTAGTCGTTCCACTCGGGGATGAGGTTGCCCAGCGGACAGCCGCTGTGGCAGAAGGGGATGCCGCAGTCCATGCAGCGCCCCGCCTGCTTGCTGATGACGGGCAGCAGGGAGCCGGGGACGTAGACCTCGTTCCAGTCCCTGACCCGCTCCTCGACGGGGCGGCTGCGGGCGACCTCGCGGCCGGTGGTGAGAAAGCCCTTCGGGTCAGCCATGGGTCGCCGCCTCCATCATCTTCTCGTGGGTCTCGGACTCGCTCAGGCCCGCGCGCTCGGCGGCGTCCTTGGCGGCGAGCACGGCCTTGTAGGTGGTGGGCATGATCCGCCGGAAGCGGGCGCTCGCGGCGGCCCAGTCCTTCAGCAGCGCGGCGGCGACGGTGGAGCCGGTCTCCTCGGCGTGCCGGCGGACCGTCTCCTGGAGCCAGGCCGCGTCGGCCGCGTCCAGCTCCTCGACGGCGACGAACTCCGGGTTGACGTGGGCCGGGTTCAGGTCGAGCAGGTAGGCCACGCCGCCGGACATGCCGGCCGCGAAGTTCCGCCCGGTCGGGCCGAGAACGACCGCCCGGCCGCCGGTCATGTACTCGCAGCCGTGGTCGCCGACGCTCTCGGCGACGACCGTGGCGCCGGAGTTGCGCACGCAGAACCGCTCGCCGACCGCGCCGCGCAGGAAGATCTCGCCGCCGGTGGCGCCGTAGGCGATGGTGTTGCCCGCGATGGTGGAGTACTCCGGCAGGTGGTCGGCGCCCCGGTCGGGGCGGACGATCAGCCGGCCGCCGGAGAGGCCCTTGCCGACGTAGTCGTTGGCGTCGCCCTCCAGCCGCAGGGTCACGCCGCGCGGCACGAAGGCGCCGAACGACTGCCCGGCCGAGCCGGTGAAGGTGAGGTCGATGGTGTCCTCGGGCAGCCCGGCCCCGCCGAACCGCTTGGTCACCTCGTGGCCCAGCATCGTGCCGGCCGTGCGGTTGATGTTGCGGATCGCGATCCGGGCGCGGACCGGCGCGGCCTCCTCGGCGGTGGGGGCGTTCAGCGCGTCGGCCGAGAGCCGGATCAGCTCGTTGTCCAGCGCCTTGGCCAGGCCGTGGTCCTGCTCGGTGGTGCGGTGCCGGGCGGCGCCCTCGGGCAGCGCGGGCACGTGCAGCAGCGGGGCCAGGTCCAGGCCCTGGGCCTTCCAGTGGTCCACGGCGCGGGTGACGTCCAGCAGCTCGGCGTGGCCGACGGCCTCCTCCAGCGTCCGGAAGCCCAGGGAGGCCAGCAGCTCGCGGACCTCCTCGGCGATGAACTCGAAGAAGTTGACGACGAACTCGGGCTTGCCGGTGAACCGCTCGCGCAGCACCGGGTTCTGGGTGGCGATGCCGACCGGGCAGGTGTCCAGGTGGCACACCCGCATCAGCACGCAGCCGGAGACCACCAGCGGCGCGGTCGCGAAGCCGAACTCCTCGGCGCCCAGCAGGGCGGCGATCAGCACGTCGCGGCCGGTCTTGAGCTGGCCGTCGGTCTGCACGACGATCCGGTCGCGCAGGCCGTTGAGCAGCAGCGTCTGCTGGGTCTCGGCCAGGCCCAGCTCCCAGGGGCCGCCCGCGTGCTTGAGGGAGGTCAGCGGCGAGGCGCCGGTGCCGCCGTCGTGCCCGGAGATGAGCACCACGTCCGCGTGCGCCTTGGAGACGCCGGCGGCCACGGTGCCCACGCCGACCTCGGAGACCAGCTTCACGTGGATGCGGGCGCCGGGGTTGGCGTTCTTCAGGTCGTGGATGAGCTGCGCCAGGTCCTCGATGGAGTAGATGTCGTGGTGCGGCGGCGGGGAGATCAGGCCGACGCCCGGCGTGGAGTGCCGGGTGCGCGCCACCCACGGGTACACCTTGGGCCCGGGCAGCTGGCCGCCCTCGCCGGGCTTGGCGCCCTGGGCCATCTTGATCTGGATGTCGTCGGCGTTCACCAGGTACTCGCTGGTCACGCCGAAGCGGCCGGAGGCGACCTGCTTGATCGCGCTGCGCCGCGCCGGGTCGTACAGGCGCTCGGGGTCCTCGCCGCCCTCGCCGGTGTTGGACTTGGCGCCCAGCCGGTTCATGGCGACGGCCAGCGTCTCGTGGGCCTCGCGGGAGATGGAGCCGTAGCTCATCGCGCCGGTGGAGAAGCGCTTGACGATCTCGCTGACCGGCTCGACCTCCTCCAGCGGCACCGGGGGACGCTCGCCCTCCTTCAGCCGGAACAGCCCGCGCAGCGTCATCAGCCGCTCGGCCTGCTCGTTCACCCGGTCGGTGTACTGGCGGAAGATGTCGTAACGCCGCTGGCGGGTGGCGTGCTGGAGCCGGAAGACGGTGTCGGGGTCGAACAGGTGGGGCTCGCCCTCGCGCCGCCACTGGTACTCGCCGCCGATCTCCAGATCCCGGTGGGCCGGGGCCACGCCGGAGGCCGGGTACGCCTTGGCGTGCCGGGCGGCGACCTCGCGGGCGATGACGTCGATGCCGGCGCCGCCGATCTTGGTGGCGGTGCCGTGGAAGTAGGTGTCGACGAACGCCGGGTCCAGGCCGACGGCCTCGAAGACCTGCGCGCCGCGGTAGGAGGCGACGGTGGAGATGCCCATCTTGGACATCACCTTCAGGACACCCTTGCCCAGCGCCTTGATGAGGTTGCGGATGGCGGTGGGGGCGTCCAGGCCCGGCAGGTAGGTGCCGCGGGCCACCAGGTCCTCGACCGTCTCCATGGCGAGGTAGGGGTTGACCGCGGCGGCGCCGTAGCCGATGAGCAGCGCGACGTGGTGGACCTCGCGGACGTCGCCGGCCTCCACCAGCAGGCCGACGCGGGTGCGCTGCTTGGTGCGGATGAGGTGGTGGTGCACGGCCGAGGTGAGCAGCAGCGAGGGGATGGGGGCGTGCTCGGCGTCCGCGTGGCGGTCGGAGAGCACGATGACCCGGGCGCCCTCGGCGATGGCGGCGTCGGCCTCGGCGCAGATCTCGGCGAGCCGGGAGGCCAGGGCCTGCCCGCCGCCCGCGACCCGGTACAGGCCGGAGAGCGTGGCGGCGGCGAAGCCGGGCAGGTTGCCGTCGGCGTTGACGTGGATGAGCTTGGCCAGCTCGTCGTTGTCCAGCACCGGGAAGGGCAGGGTCACGCTGCGACAGGAGGCCGCGGTGGGCTCCAGCAGGTTGCTCTGCGGGCCCAGCGAGGAGTGCAGCGAGGTGACCAGCTCCTCGCGGATGGCGTCCAGCGGCGGGTTCGTGACCTGCGCGAACAGCTGGGTGAAGTAGTCGAAGATCAGCCGGGGCCGGTCGGAGAGGGCGGCGATGGGCGTGTCGGTGCCCATGGAGCCGATCGGCTCCATGCCGGTCCTGGCCATCGGCGTGAGCAGGACGCGCAGCTCCTCCTCGGTGTAGCCGAAGGTCTGCTGGCGGCGGGTGACCGAGGCGTGGGTGTGCACCACGTGCTCGCGCTCGGGGAGGTCGGCCAGGTCGATCAGCCCGGCCTGGAGCCACTCCGCGTAGGGGTGCTCGGCGGCCAGCCGGTCCTTGATCTCGTCGTCCTCGATGATGCGGTGCTCGGCGGTGTCCACCAGGAACATCCGGCCCGGCTGGAGGCGGCCCTTGCGCACGACCCGGGCGGGGTCGATGTCGAGCACGCCGACCTCGGAGGACAGCACGACCAGCCCGTCGTCCGTCACCCAGTAACGGCCCGGGCGCAGGCCGTTGCGGTCCAGCACGGCGCCGACCTGGACGCCGTCGGTGAAGGTGACGCAGGCCGGGCCGTCCCAGGGCTCCATGATCGTGGAGTGGTACTGGTAGAACGCGCGGCGGGCGGGGTCCATGGAGGTGTGGTTCTCCCACGCCTCCGGGACCATCATCAGCACGGCGTGCGGCAGCGAGCGTCCGCCGAGGTGCAGCAGCTCCAGCACCTCGTCGAAGGTCGCGGAGTCCGAGGCCTCGGGCGTGCAGATGGGGAAGATCCGCTCCAGCTTGGCGGGGTCCCCGAACAGGCCGCCGGCGAGCTGGGACTCCCGGGCGCGCATCCAGTTGCGGTTGCCCTGGACGGTGTTGATCTCGCCGTTGTGGGCGACGAAGCGGTAGGGGTGGGCCAGCGGCCAGCTCGGGAAGGTGTTGGTGGAGAAGCGGGAGTGGACCAGGGCGACGGCGCTGGCCAGCCGCCGGTCGGAGAGGTCGGGGAAGAACGGCTCCAGCTGCCCGGTGGTGAGCATCCCCTTGTAGACGAGGGTGCGGCAGGAGAGGGAGGGGAAGTAGAGCCCGGCCTCCCGCTCGGCGCGCTTGCGCAGCACGAAGACGGCGCGGTCCAGCTCCAGACCGCTCTTGCCGCCGGCCGCGTCGGAGACGAACAGATGCCGGAAGAGGGGCATGGTCTCGCGGGCGGCGGCGCCCAGCAGCTCGGGGGCCACGGGCACGTCGCGCCAGCCGAGGACGGTCAGGCCCTCGTCGTCCGCGATCTCGGACACCCTCGCCTGGGCCGCGGCGGCCTCGTCGGCGTCGGTGGGCAGGAACGCCAGGCCGACGGCGTAGGCGCCCGCGGCCGGGAGGGTGAAGGGGACGCTCTCCCGGAGGAAGGCGTCGGGGATCTGGATGAGGATGCCGGCGCCGTCGCCGGTGTCCGGGTCCGAGCCGGTGGCCCCGCGGTGCTCCAGGTTCCGCAGCACGGTGAGCGCCTGGTCGACCAGCTCATGGCTGGCCTGGCCGGTGAGGGTGGCGACAAAGCCGACGCCGCAGGCGTCGTGCTCGTGGCGGGGGTCGTACATCCCCTGCGCTACCGGGTGGGACGCAGAACGCATCGGCACTCCCGTCGTCGTCTTGGTTGGCTGCTGAACCGAGGGACGACGCTGGCCCTGGCGTACGTTAAATTTTCGTGCAGGTTACACGATGCCCCGGTTCCCGGGAAGCGGATACCAGAGTCCGCCATGCGGACTTCCGGCGGCGGGGCGATGCCGGAGATGGGCGGATATGACCGCCCCTACCTACGGATCGGCATCGGCGCCGAGCCCCGCGGGTTTCATGCACATGCCCTCGTTCAACGAGCTGAAACCCTCCGGAAACAAAGCTCACCCCAGGGCGCGCATACCCGGCATAGCACCACTGAGTCCCGTGCGTATTCCCCGTGGGGCGCCACTCATGCACGCGCACGCGCGTGAGTCCGGGGCGCCCAGCGCCCGCTCCCGGGACCACCCGGTCAGCCGACGGCCGTTCCGATCAGCGCGCCCAGGCCGTACGTCAGCCCCGCCGCCGCAGCGCCGAGCCCGAGCTGCCGCAGCCCGCTGAACCACCACGGCCGCGCCGTGACCCGCGCCACCGCGGCCCCGCACAGGAACAGCCCGAGCAGGGCCACGGCCACGGCGGGCCCCAGCGCGGTGGCGCCCAGCAGGTAGGGCAGGACCGGCAGCAGCGCGCCCACGGCGAACGCGCCGAAGGAGGAGACGGCGGCCACCGCGGGCGATGGCAGGTCGCCGGGGGCCACGCCCAGCTCTTCGCGGGCGTGAATCTCCAGGGCCTGCTCCGGGTCCCGCGACAGCTGCCGGGCGACCTCGCGGGCCAGCTCCGGGTCCACGCCGCGGTCCACGTAGACGGCCGTCAGCTCCTCCAGCTCGGCGTCGGGGTGCCGCCTCAGCTCGCGGCGTTCGACGTTCAGCTCGGCGAGGACCAGCTCGCGCTGGGAGGCCACGGAGGTGTACTCGCCGGCGGCCATGGAGAACGCCCCCGCCGCGAGCCCGGCGAGTCCGGCCACGGCGACGGCGCGCGCGGAGGCCGAGCTGCCGGCGACCCCGCTGATCAGGCCGAGGTTGGACACCAGCCCGTCCATGGCCCCGAACACGGCGGGGCGCAGCCAGCCGCCGTTCACGTCCCGGTGGCTGTGATGCGCCTCAGGCGTCGCCATCGCCCGCTCCTCCCTGTGGTCCGCCCTCGATCAACGCTTGCGCGCGCCGCGCGATTCCGCCGCGGCGGGCCCGTTCCGCCTGCGAAGCGGCGCCGCGTCCGCCGGGAGCGCCGACGACGAACCCCCGGCGGGCGGTGGGCCCACCGGGGGTCGCTGTGCGTGCGCGCCTTCGGCGCGGCGTTCAGGTGCGGTCCGCCGACGCGGCCCGCCTCCCCGCGGCGGCCTGCGCCTCCGGCTTCCCACCGGACGCATCCGCCTCGGGGGCGTCCGCCGCGGCGGCGGTCCGGTTCCCGGCCGGGCCAGCGGCCGGGACCTCGTCCCCGGCCTGCCCGGCGGCGTCCGGGGCCTCGTCCGGGGCCGGGGTCCGGTCCTCGGCGGCGGGTCCGTCCGCAGGGGGCTCCTGGTCCGGGACCGCGGCGGCCTCGGCCGCGGCCTGGCCCTCGGTGCCGCCGGACTCGCCCGGGGCGGCGGCCCCGCTGGCGGAGGGCTCCTGGTCCGCGACAGCGGCGGGCTCGCCGGAGGCGGCGGGGGCCTCGGCCCCCTTCTCCGGCTTCTCCGGAGCGGCGCCCGCCGCTCCGCCGGGAGCGTCGGTCCCCTCCGGGGCACCGTCCGCCGGGGCGGCGGGCTCGCCCTCGGCCGCGGCCTCCTGGCCGGAGGCGGCCGGCTCCGCCCCCGCCGGGACGGCTGCCCCGCCGGAAGCGCCGTCCGCCGGGGCGGCGGGACCGGCCTTCTCCTTGGGCGTGCCCGCCGGGGCCTTCTGGTCGGCCGGCTCGTCCGCGCCCGCTCCCCCGGGGGTCGCGCCCCCGGCCACCTCCGTCGCCGCGGGCGGTTCGGCGCCCCCGCCGGGCACGGCCTCGTCCGCGGGAGCCGTCGCCTCGGCGGAACGCCCAGCCTCCTCGCCGGGCACGGCCTCCGCGGCCGGTCGGTCCGCCGGGCCCTCGGCCCCGGCCGCGTCGGCCGCCTCCGCCGCGGCGGGCGGGTCCGCCCCCTCGCCGGGCGCGGAGCCCGCTGTCCCGGCCGCGGGCGCGTCCGCGCCGCCGGGCACCGCCTCGTCCGCCGCGCGCGACGGGGCCGGGACCAGCGCCGCCGGGGCGTCCGCGTCCGGCTCCACCGTCTCCTCACGGCCGGGGCGGCGCTGGGACGAGACAACGAGGTAGAGCAGCGCGCCGAGGAAGACGAGCAGCGAGGTCCAGTTGTTCAGCCGCAGGCCCAGGAACTCGTGCGCCTCGTCGATGCGCAGGTACTCGATCCAGAAGCGGCCCACGGTGTACGCCGCCACGTACAGGGCGAACGCCCGCCCGTGGCCCAGCCGGAACCTGCGGTCCGCCCAGAGCACCAGCAGGCCCACGCCCAGGCACCACAGCGACTCGTACAGAAACGTCGGGTGGAACGTTCCCCGGTCCAGGCCGTTGTCGATCTCGACCGCCCAGGGGACGTCCGTGGCCCGGCCGTACAGCTCCTGGTTGAACCAGTTCCCCCAGCGCCCGATCGCCTGGGCGAACGCGATGCCGGGGGCGACGGCGTCGGCCATCGGCGGCAGGGCGATCCCCCGCCGCCGGCAGCCGATCCAGATGCCGAGCCCGCCGCCGGCGATCGCCCCCCAGATGCCGATGCCGCCGTCCCAGATCTTGAACGAGTCGACCCAGTCGCGGCCCTCGCCGAAGTACAGCTGGTAGTCGGTGACGACGTGGTAGACGCGGGCACCGAGCAGGCCGCTGGGCACCGCCCAGACCGCGAGGTCGGCGACCGTTCCCGCCTTCCCTCCGCGGGCGACCCAGCGCCGCCCGCCGAGCCAGATGGCGAAGAAGACGCCGACGATGATGCACAGCGCGTAGCCACGCAGCGGCAGCGGCCCGAGGTGGATCTCGCTCTCGCTCGGGCTGGGGAAAGAGGCAAGGATCTCCATGGTGTCCCCGACGCTACCGTGCCCGCCCGGCGGGACGGAATCCAAGGGGGATCGGGCGGCCCGTCAGGCGAGTTCGTTCACTCGCTCGCGCAGGCTCTCCGGCGTCAGCGGCGCGGTGTCGGCGGCGTAGAGGTTCTCCCCGTCGAGCAGAACGGTCGGCGTGCCGCTGTGCTCGGAGTCGAGGAAGGCCGCGTTCGCGCTGCCGACCGCCTCGCCATGGGCGTTGTCCTCGACGCAGGAGCGGAAGGCCGGGGTGTCCAGGCCCTCGACCTGCCGGGCGAGGTCGAGCAGGCGGGTCGTGTCGCCGAAGTCGTCGTCGGTCTCGGGCGGCTGGTGGGTGTAGAGGACGTCGTGGTACTCGCGGAAACGCCCGGCGTCGCGGGCGCAGAGGGCGGCGTTGGCGGCGTACTTGGAGCCGTTGCCGCCCAGGTTGCCGTCGATGATCGAGACCAGGTGGTAGTCGACGCGCAGCTTCCCGGAGTCCGTCAGCTCGTGGAGGGTGTCGCGGAAGGTGTTCTCGAACTGTTCGCAGGCGGGGCAGCGGAAGTCCTCGTAGACCGTGAGGGTGACCGGGGCCGTCTCCTCGCCGACGCTGACCGGGCGGGCCGCCTCGCCGCCGCCCTTGGCGTCCCCTCCCCCGCCGCCCCCGGCGGCCAGGATGCCCGCCCCGGTGGCGATGGCCAGCACCGCCACCGCCACGGCGGCCACCTTCGCGTTCCGCTTCCTGCGGTCCCTGGCCCGGTCCCGCTCCCGCTCCTCGCGCAGCCGCTCACGGGCGCTGCGCCGTTCGGCACGATTCGTCTGACTCACGCCTGGGCAACGACCCGGACGCGGCCAGGACACGCGCCGCCGCGCGGCGCGGTGCGGTGCTGACGAGCAGTGCGGTTCTGACGATGCGATGACGTCCGCGCCGCGGGCGGCCGGGGCGGCCGGGTGTCGGCCTAGCGTGGTCCGGCGTGAACACTCCCACCTCCCGGGCGTCCGGAGGGGCGGCCGACGTGGCCGCGGCGGCGGGGGCGGCGCTCCTGTTCGCCGCCGCGGCGGTCGTCGGCGCGGCCTCCTACGACGGGGACGTCCTCTTCCTGGCCTGGCCGCCCCTGTTCGCGGACTGGCGGCCGCACGCGGGCCCCGGAACCCCCGCCGCCCTGATCGCCGCGGGGCTGGTCGCCGGCTTCGGGCCGGCTGCCGCCCGCCGGCTGCCGTGGAGGTGGCTCCTGGCGGCGGCCTGGGCCGGGTCGATGGCGTGGGTGTGGTCCCTGGCGCTGGTGGACGGCTGGGAGCGCGGGGTGGCCCGGCGCCTGGCGTACGGGCACGAGTACCTGACCGTGGTGGACGAGGTGGACGGGATCGGGGCGTTCCTGCGCGGCTTCTCCGAACGCATCCCGCTGGAGTCCCAGGACGCCTGGCCCGCGCACGTGGCCGGGCATCCGCCGGGGGCCACGCTGACCTTCGTGCTGCTGGACCGGGTGGGTCTGGGCGGCGGCGCGTGGGCTGGGGCGTTCTGCGTCACGGCCTCCGCGAGCGCGGCCGTGGCGGTGCTGATCGCGGTGCGGGCGCTGGCCGGGGAGGGGGCGGGGCGGCGGGCGGCGCCGTTCCTGGTGCTCTTCCCGGGGGCGGTGTGGATGGGGGTGTCGGCGGACGGCTGGTTCGCGGCGGTGGCGGCCTGGGCGGTGGCGCTGCTGGCGCTGTCCGCGACGCGGGGCGTGCGCTGCCGGCGGGTGGCGGCGGCCGGTTCGGGGCTGCTGTGGGGGCTGTTGCTGTACCTCTCCTACGGCCTGGTGCTGATGGCGCCCGTCGGGGTTGCCGTGCTGTGGCGGGCGAGGAACGCCCGGCCGCTGCCGTGGGTGCTGGCGGGGGCGCTGCCGTGCGCGGTGGCGTTCACGGCGGGCGGGTTCTGGTGGTTCGAGGGCTACTTCACGCTGGTGGACCGGTACCACGCGGGCGCGGGGGGCTACCGGCCGTACGCCTATTTCGTGTGGGCGAACCTCGCGGCGCAGGTGGCCTCGGTGGGCCTGGCCACGGCGGCGGGGCTGCGGCGCGCGGGCGCCCGGCCGCGCGCGGCGGCCGGGCTCGTGGCGCTGGTGGCCGCGGGCGCCGCGGCGATGCTGGCCGCGGACCTGTCGGGGATGTCCAAGGCCGAGACGGAACGCATCTGGCTGCCTTTCGCCCTCTGGCTGACCCCCGCCTGCGCCCTGCTCCCCGCGTCCCGCGCCCGGTGGTGGCTCGCGCTCCAGGCGGCGCTCGCCCTGGCGGTCAACCACCTGTGGCTGACGCGATGGTGAGCCGGCCGCGACGCCCGTGGCCGGCGTTCCGGGGGCGCCTGCACGACCCGCGGACGGCGACGGCGCTGGGGCGGTGGCTGGGCGCGGGGGTGCTGCTGTGCTTCGTGACCGGGCTGATCAGCCACGGCCTCCAGACGCCGCCGGACTGGCTCGCCCCGCACCTGCCCTCCCGCCCGGCCTGGGGCTACCGGGTGAGCCAGGGCCTGCACGTGGCGACCGGCACGGCCCTGGTGCCGCTGCTGGCGGCCAAGCTGTGGACGGTCTACCCGCGGCTGTTCGTCCGGCCCGCGGTGCGCTCGCCGCTGCACGCGCTGGAGCGGGCGTCGGTGGCGGTCCTGGTCGCGACGGCGCTGCTGGAGGTGGTCATCGGGCTGGTGAACACCTTCCAGTGGTACCCGTGGCCCTTTCCGTTCCGGCGGGTGCACTGGGCGCTGGCCTGGGTGCTGTGCGGGTCGCTGCTGCTGCACCTCGCGGTCAAGGCGCCGGTGATCGCGGCCGGTTGGCGCCGGCGGCGGGCGGGCGCCGACCCGGACGCGCGGGACCGGCGCTCGCTGCTGCTGGGCGTGGGGGCGGCGGCGGGCGCGGTGACGGCCGTGACGGCGGGGCAGTCGTTCCCGCCGCTGCGCCCGGTCACGCTGCTGGCCCCGCGCCGCCCGGAGCCGGGCGTGGCCCAGGGCCTGCCGGTGAACCGGACGGCCCGGGAGGCGGGGGTGGCGGGCGTCTCAGGAGCGCGGTGGCGGCTGACGGTGGCCGGGCCGCGCCGGCTCACGTTGAGCCTGGCGGCCCTCAACGCGCTGCCCCAGCACGAGGCGCGGCTGCCGATCGCCTGCGTGGAGGGCTGGAGCGCGGCGGGCGACTGGGGCGGGGTGCGGCTGCGCGACCTGCTGGAGCGGGCCGGGGCGCCGCCCGGGGCGTTCCTCCGGGTGGTCTCGCTCCAGCCCAGGGGCGGGTTCCGGGTGATGGAGATGCCTCCCGCGTACGCGCGGGACCCGCTGACGCTCCTCGCGCTGCGGCTGAACGGCGAGGTGCTCTCGCGGGATCACGGCTATCCGGCGCGGATCATCGCGCCGAACCGCCCCGGGGTGCTGCAGACGAAGTGGGTGGCGGCGATCGAGGTGCTGCCGTGAGGCGTCCGGGCGCGGTCGCGGTGGCCCGCGCGGCCCTGGGCGCGGCGGGAGTGGCGCTCGTCGCGGCCGGGGTGCGGCTGCTCCTCGTGACGACGGCGGAGGGCACGCCGTGGGACGTGGCGCGCTGGCTGGCGGGCGCGGTCCTGCTGCACGACCTGGTGCTGGTGCCGCTGGTGCTGGCGGCGGGCCTCGCGCTGCGCCGGGTGCCGGGGCGGGGGGCGGTGCGCGGCGGCCTGCTGACGGCGGGCTGTCTGGTGCTGGTCGCGCTGCCCGCGCTGCTGCGGCCGGGCGGTGCGCGCAACCCGACGGTGGTGTCGACGGACTACGGCCGCAACCTGGCGCTCGCGCTGGCGGCGGTGGCGGTGGGGACGACGGCCGCGTGGGCGTGGTCCCGGCGGCGTGCCGGGCGCGCGACGGGCGAGGACGGCGAGCGGCCCGGGGAGGACGACGCCCCGCGCGCGCCGGGCCGTTGAGGCGCGGCCCGGCACGGGCGGGGCCGGGTTCAGGTGAAGGCCAGGAAGGTCCGGTCGTCGACGGTCCACTGGCCGGTGGGGCGCCAGCCGGTGGACCGGGCGTGGGTGCGCAGGGCGGAGGGGCCGACGCGGGCCCAGGGGAAGGGGGGGCCGAGGGGGCCGGGGCCGCCGGGGTCGAGGCGGACGTCGAGGCGTTCGTCGACGTCGGCCGGGGCGGCCTCGGCGAGCAGCAGGCCGCCGGGGGCGAGGAGGCGCCGGACGCGGGCCAGCAGGGCGGCGGGGTCGCCGCCGATGCCGATGTTGCCGTCCATCAGCAGCACGCTGCCCCACCAGCCCTCGGCGGGCAGGGGCTGGAAGACGGACCGCAGCAGGGCCGTTCCGCCCTCGCGCCGGGTCAGGGCCACGGCCGCCGGGGCGGTGTCGATGCCCAGGGCGGGGCGGGCGGCGCGGGCCAGGGCGGCCACCATGCGCCCGGGGCCGCAGCCGATGTCCAGGACGCTCCCGGCGCAGCGCCGCAGCACGGTGAGGTCGGCGGGCGCGGGGCGCGCGCACCAGCGTTCGACGTCGAGCGGCAGCCGGCGGCCGTCCGCTCCGCGCAGGAACAGCGGCCCCCGGCCGCTGCGCAGCGCCGCGGCGTAGGCGTCGGAGGCCCAGGCCGGGGCCGGCGCGGCGGCGGTCACGCGCGGGCCGCCGGGCTCAGGCCGGCGAGCGCCGCGGCGAACCGGCCGCCGGGGGCCGCGCGGGCCACCGCGGCGGCGTCCGCGGCCGTGTCCACGTCGCGCAGCACGGGCAGCCGCCGGACGTTCAGCCCGGCCGCGCGCAGGCGGCGGAGCTGTGCGGCCCCGGTGCGGGGCGTGGACATCGGGACGCCGCGCAGGAGTCCGGGCCGGGGCTCGGCCAGGCCCAGGGCCCAGAAGCCGCCGTCCGCGGCGGGCCCGAACCAGGCCCGGCCCGGGGGCCAGGCCCCGGGCGCGGTCGCGGGTGCCAGGAGCGCGGGGGTGAGCTGCGGGGTGTCCATGCCGACGAGCAGGGCCGGGCCGCCCGCTCCGGCGAAGGCCGCGGCGAGGCGTTCGTCGAGGCCGCCGCCGCTCTGCGGAACGACCTCCCAGCCCTCCGGGAGCCAGGGACCCGGACGCCCGGCCAGCACCAGGACGCGGCGCGCGGCCGGGACGTTCAGCAGGGTGTGCAGCGTGTCCGCGAGGGCGGCCTCGGCGAGGCGGGCCGCCTGGAGGGGGCTGAACGGCGGGGTCAGCCGCGTCTTGACCCGCCCGGGCACGGGCTCCTTGGCGATGACGAGCAGGACGGGGCCACTCACCGTGTCCCCCTGGTCGCTTCTCCGCCCGCGCGGCACGGCGCGGCTGTCGCCGTCACCTGCGGCCCGGCAGCCGCGCGTGCGGCGCTCACCGCAGCACCGCCCGCATGTCGCGGACGGCCTGCCAGGTGCCGCGCCAGGTGCCGGTGACCTTGGAGGCGCTGCCCTCGGCGCGGGGCAGGTAGCGGGTCTCGGTCTCGGCGATGCGCCAGCCGGCGTCGGCCGCGCGGACCACCATCTGGAGCGGGTAGCCGCTGCGGCGGTCCGTCAGGCCGAGGCCGAGCAGGGCGGTGCGGCGGGCGACGCGCATCGGGCCGAGATCGCGCAGCCGCACGCCGGTGCGGCTGCGCACCATCCGGGCCAGGGCGGCGTTGCCCACCCGGGCGTGCAGCGGCCAGGCGCCGCGGGAGGCGGGCAGGCGCCGGGCGAGCACCAGGTCGGCCGCGCCGGCGCGCACCGGCTCCGCGACGCGCGGGAGGTCGGCCGGGTCGAGGGTCGCGTCGCAGTCGCAGAACGCCACGAGCGGGGCCTCGGCGGCCAGCAGGCCGGCGTGGCAGGCGGCGCCGAAGCCGCGGCGCGGCTCGTGGACGACGCGCGCGCCGTGGCGTTCGGCGACGGCGGCGGAGCCGTCCGTGGAGCCGTTGTCCACCACCAGGGCGCGCCAGCCGGGCGGCACGCGCTCCAGGACCCAGGGCAGGGCCCGGGCCTCGTCGAGACAGGGCAACACCAAGTCGCCCAGCGGGAACGGGGAGTTGTTCACCCCGCTCACCCTACGAGGACGAACCTCGCATACCGGACGCCCCTGCCTTACGGATCGCTGACATCGCCGGGAGGCGGGGGGCCGGGCGGGGCGCGCGGGCGGGCGCCGGTGTGAGACTCGGGGCATGTCTCAGTCTGCCGAGGCCCCCGAGGCCACCGAGGCCACCGCCGCCGCCCAGCGCGTCCTCGTGGTGGACGACGACCCCACCGTGACCGAGGTGGTCGCCGGCTACCTGAGCCGGGCGGGGTTCGCCGTCGACCGGGCGGCCGACGGCCACGAGGCGCTGGCCAGGGCGGCGGCCCGGCCGCCCGACCTGGTGGTTCTCGACCTGATGCTGCCGGGCCTGGACGGGCTGACGGTCTGCCGCCGGCTGCGCGCGGCGGGCCCGGTGCCGGTGGTGATGCTCACGGCGCGGGGCGACGAGGAGGACCGCGTGCTGGGCCTGGAGGTGGGCGCGGACGACTACGTCACCAAGCCGTTCAGCCCGCGGGAGCTGGTGCTGCGGGTGGCCTCGGTGCTGCGCCGGGCGCGCGGCGCAGGTCCCGCGGAGGCCGGAGGCGCCCCGGTGCTGCGCGGCGGCGGGATCACGCTGGACCCGGCGGCGCGCAGCGCGGCCGACGGGCGCGGCCCGCTGCGGCTGACGCTGCGGGAGTTCGACCTGCTGGCGCACTTCCTGCGGCACCCGGGGCGGGCGTTCAGCCGGGAGGAGCTGATGGCGGGCGTCTGGGGCTGGGAGTTCGGCGACCTGTCCACGGTGACGGTCCACGTGCGGCGGCTGCGGCACAAGGTGGAGGCCGACCCGGCGCGGCCGGAGCTGATCGTCACCGTCTGGGGCGTCGGGTACCGGTTCGACGGGGGGCGGTGACGGTGGAGTTCGGCCCGCTGCTCGGGGACCTGCCGCTGATCGCGCTGTACGCGGCGGGCGGGGCGGCCTGCGCGGGCGCGGCGGGGGCGCTGGCGCTGGCCGCGGTGCGCAGGCGCTCGGTCGCCGTGTCCCTCGCGGTGCTGATCGGGGCGACGCTCGGCGCGCTGCTGGCGGGAACGCTGTCGGTGGCGTGGGCGATGTTCCTCTCGGCGCACGACCTGGCGGTGGTGGTGACCGTGCTGGGCGTCGGGGCGGTGGCCGCGGGCGTGACCGCGGCGCTGCTGGGCCGCTGGGTGATCGGCGCGCACCGCTCGCTGGCGGGCGCCGCCCGGCTGCTGGGCGGCGGCGGCGCGTTCGCCGCGCCGGCCGGGCCGATGCCGGCCGAACTCGCGGAGCTGGCGCGGGAACTGGCCGCCTCCGACGCGCGGCTGACGGCGGCGCGGGAGCGCGAGCGGGCGCTGGAGTCCTCGCGGCGGGAGCTGGTGGCCTGGATCTCGCACGACCTGCGCTCGCCGCTGGCCGGTCTGCGGGCCATGGCCGAGGCCCTGGAGGACGGGATCGCGGAGGACCCCGCCCGCTACCACCGCCGGATCCGGGGCGAGGCCGAGCGGCTGAGCGCGATGGTCGGGGACCTGTTCGAGCTCTCCCGCATCCAGGCCGGGGCGCTCGCCCTGAGCCCGACCCGGATGTCGGTGTACGACCTGATCAGCGACGCCATCGCGAGCGCGGACGCCCTGGCCAGGCAGCGCGGCGTGGAGCTGGCCGACCGCGGCGTGGAGGGCGTTCCGGTCGAGGTGGACGGCAAGGAGATGAGCCGGGTGCTGGCCAACCTGCTGGTCAACGCCATCCGCCACACGCCCGCGGACGGCACGGTGGCCGTCGCCGCGTCCCGGCGGGCGCGGGAGGTGGTGCTCTCGGTCACCGACGGCTGCGGCGGCATCCCGGCCGAAGACCTGCCGCGGGTCTTCGACACCGGCTGGCGGGGAACGGACGCGCGCACCCCTCCGGCGGGCGCCGGGCTCGGGCTGGCCATCGTCCGCGGGATCGTGGAGGCGCACGCGGGGCGCACAGGCGTGCGCAACGTCCCCGGCGGCTGCCGTTTCGAGGTCATCCTCCCGGCGGCGGGCTGAGGCCCGCGCGCCGGGAGCGCGCGCCGCCCCGGGCGTTCCCGCGCGCCGCCCCGGCCGCTTCCGGGCGCGCCCCCGCGCTACAGCGGCGCGGACACGGCGAAGCGGGTCATGCCCTCCGCGAAGGAGACGCGGGGGCGCCAGCCGAGCTCGGCGCGCAGGCGGGCGGATGAGGCCGTGATGTGGCGGACGTCGCCCAGGCGGAACTCCCCGGTGACCACCGGGGACGGCCCCCCGAGCGCCGAGGCCAGGGCGCGGGCCAGCTCTCCGACGGTGTGCGGCTCGCCGCTGCCGGTGTTGTACGCGCGCAGGGACCCTGCCGGGGCGTCCGCGAGGGAGGCCAGCGCCAGGACGTTGGCCGCGGCGACGTCCTCCACGTGCACGAAGTCGCGCCGCTGGCCGCCGTCCTCGAAGACCCGCGGCGGCTCGCCGCGCTCCAGGGCGGAGCGGAAGAGCGCGGCCACCCCGGCGTAGGGCGTGTCCAGCGGCATGCCGTCGCCGTAGACGTTGTGGTAGCGCAGGCTGACGGCGCGCCCCCCGGTGGCCCGGGCCCAGGCGGCGGCCAGGTGCTCCTGGGCGAGCTTGGTCGCGGCGTAGACGTTGCGCGGATCGGCCGGGGCGTCCTCCGCCACCGGGCCGGGGACCAGCGGCGCGCCGCACGCGGGGCCCGGCGGCTCGAAACGGCCCCGCTCCAGGTCCGCGGGGGTCCGCGGGCCCGGGCGCACCCGCCCGTGCCGGGGACAGTCGTAGCGGCCCTCGCCGTAGACCACCATGGAGCCGGCCAGCACCAGGGAGCGCACGCCCGCCGCGGCCATCGCGGAGAGCAGCACGGCGGTGCCCAGGTCGTTGGTCCCCACGTAGGCGGGCGCGTCCGCGAAGTCCGTGCCCAGGCCCACCATCGCGGCCTGGTGGCAGACGGCGTCCACGCCGCGCAGCGCCCCGGCGACGGCGGCGGGGTCCCTGACGTCGGCGGCCACCGCGGCGGCCGGCCGCCCGGGGGGCCGCAGGTCCAGGATCACGGGCTCGTGACCGGCGGCCGACAGGGCCGCGACGACGTGCGAGCCGATGAAGCCCGCGCCTCCGGTGATCAGTACGCGCATGCAGCCACGCTAGCGGCGCCCCGGGCCCGCGCGGCCGGCCGCGGGCCTGCCGTCAGCGTTCCGTAAGACCGGGGGCGTCCGGCGGGGCGGACTGCTCCCAGGGGACGCTCAGCCAGGGGCTCTCGGGGTCGGTGCTGAGGATCTTGTGGACGGCGACCATGTCGGTGTACCAGTCCCCGAACTCCTCGCTGTCGAAGTGGAGGCAGCGCCCGAGGACGAAGCCGGTCGCGAACTCGGCCCAGGAGCGGTACACCTGGCGGGCGCCCTCGCCCGCGCGCAGCAGCGCCTGCTCGGTCTCGGCGCGTTCGGCGAAGCGGGCGCCCAGGCCCCAGCGGGCCATGGCGGAGGCGCGGCCGAAGTCCCAGGCCAGGACGGACCGGACGCAGGTGTCGCCGGGCAGCAGGCCGTCGGCGCGGAAGCGGGCCTCGTAGCGCAGGACGCGGCCGATCAGCCCGTGGACCAGGTCGATGTCGGCGTCGAGGTCGAACGCCGGGGGCCGCCCGGTGGCGTCGACCACCTCGGCGGTCCGGGAGACCAGCACCCGCTCGGCCGTCTGCCGCCACTGCCCCGCGTCGGGGGCCGCGCCGTACTCCTGGACCAGGGCCTGCCGCACGCGCAGGGTGAACTCCCAGGCGGGCGGGAGAACTTCACCGCGCAGCAGCCGCTCGACGGTGTCCAGCCAGCCGGCCCGGGTGGTGACGTCCCACCAGCTGCGCAGCAGCTCCTTCTCCTCGGTGTAGCCGGCCCACTGCCAGCCGAGGTGGTTCCACAGGGAGCCGTGGTTGACCAGCAGCAGCGCGCCGCAGGCCATGCCGTGGGCCAGCGGGTCGTGCCGGTGTCCCGTCCAGAGGGTCTTGAGCTGCTCCTCGGGCGCGGCGTTCCGCGCGTGCCGCTTCCAGCGCTTGGGGTCGGCGGGCAGGAAGGTCTCCACCGGCGTACCGGGGTTGACGGCCAGCCAGCGGATGGTCCGGGGCCAGGCGCGGGCGAGGTGCCGCAGCTCGCTGCGTTCGAAGACGCGGTCGCCGTCCGGCGGGGCGAGCATGCCGCGGGTGAAGACGGCCAGCGCGAAGCCGTCGAACTTCGGGTCGCGGAATGGCCGGAAGGGGATGCTGCGGGGAACGGCGTCCATCAGCTCGCGGGACATCGGCAGGTAGAGGTCGGTGGCGGCCAGGACGTCGAAGAAGGCCGGCCAGTTCTCGCTGAGGCCCGCTTCGTACAGGCGGTGCTCCACCGCCGTGGGCGCCTGCCACGGCGGCAGGTCCTCCGAAGCCCCCTCGATCCCCATGCGCCCGACTCTAGCGGGCGCGGCGCCCCGGCCGGAACTCGCGCGAACGCGGGCTCCGGCCGGGAGCGGCGTGTCCGGCCGGGTGTGGCGTGTCCGGCCGGGGGCGGCGTGTCCGGCCGGGGCGGCCGGCCCGGCGGCTAGGCGCGGCGGGCGCCCCGGGCCAGGTCGGCGGCCAGGGCGCGGACCTCGGCCAGGGCCGCGGCCTCGTCCTGGGGGTGGTCGAGGAGGCGCCGGACGAAGGCCGAGCCGACGATGACGCCGTCCGCGAAGGCGGCGACCTCGGCGGCCTGGCGGGCGTCGGAGACGCCCAGGCCCACGCAGACCGGCAGGGCGGTGGTGGCCCGCACCCGGCTCACCAGACCGGCGGCATCCCGGCTGACACTCTCGCGGGTGCCGGTGACGCCCATCAGCGAGGCCGCGTAGACGAAGCCGCTCCCGGCGGCCGTGACGGCGGCGATCCGCTCGTCGCGGCTGCTGGGCGCCACGACGAAGACGGTGGCCAGGCCGTGCTGCGCGGCGGCCTTGCGCCACGCCTCGGACTCCTCCACGGGCAGGTCGGGCAGGATGCAGCCCGCGCCGCCCGCCTCGGCCAGCTCCGCGGCGAACCGCTCGGGGCCGTAGCGGTCCACCGGGTTCCAGTACGTCATGCACAGCACCGGAACGCCCGTGGCGGCGTGCACCTCGCGGATCGTGCGCAGCACCCCGGCGATGCGGATGCCGCCGCGCAGGGCGATGTCGTCGGCGGTCTGGATGACGGGGCCGTCGAGGACCGGGTCGCTGTGGGGCAGGCCGATCTCGATGACGTCGCAGCCGCCTTGGGCCATCGCGGTGGCGGCGCGGATGCCGCCCTCCAGGGTGGGGAACCCGGCCGGGAAGTAGCCGACGAGGGCGGCGCGGTTCTCCTCGCGCGCCGCGGCGAGGACGGCGCCGAGCGCCTGGGCGTTCCCGCTCACTTCTGTGCCTCCTCGGCCTCGCCGGCGCGCTCGTCGTACAGGCCGAACCAGCGGGCCGCGGTGTCCATGTCCTTGTCGCCGCGCCCGGAGAGGTTGGCCACGATCAGGCCCTCGGGGCCCAGCTCCCGGCCCAGCTCCAGCACGCCTGCCAGCGCGTGGGCGCTCTCGATGGCCGGGATGATGCCCTCGGTGCGGGAGAGCAGCCGCAGCGCGAGCATCGCGTCCTCGTCGGTGACGGGGCGGTACTCGCCGCGGCCCGCGTCCTTGAGGTAGGCGTGCTCGGGGCCGATGCCGGGGTAGTCCAGGCCGGCGGAGATGGAGTAGGGCTCGGTGATCTGGCCCTCCTCGTCCTGGAGGACGTAGCTGCGGGAGCCGTGCAGGATGCCGGGCTCGCCCGCGGTGAGGGTGGCGGCGTGCTCGCCGGAGTCGACGCCGCGCCCGGCGGCCTCGCAGCCGACGAGGCGGACGCCCTCGTCGGGGAGGAAGGCGTGGAAGAGGCCGATGGCGTTGGACCCGCCGCCGACGCAGGCGACGGCGGCGTCGGGCAGCCGGCCGGCGCGCTCCAGCACCTGGGCCCTGGCCTCGACGCCGATCACGCGCTGGAAGTCGCGGACCAGCGCGGGGAAGGGGTGGGGGCCGCCGACGGTGCCGAAGAGGTAGTGGGTGTGGCCGACGTTGGCGACCCAGTCGCGGAACGCCTCGTTGATGGCGTCCTTCAGGGTGCGGCTGCCGGAGGAGACGGGAACGACCTCGGCGCCCAGGATGCGCATCCTGGCGACGTTGAGGGCCTGGCGGCGGGTGTCCACCTCGCCCATGTAGATGGTGCACTCCAGGCCGAACAGCGCGCAGGCGGTGGCGGTGGCCACGCCGTGCTGGCCGGCGCCGGTCTCGGCGATCACGCGGGTCTTGCCCATGCGGCGGGTGAGGAGCGCCTGGCCGAGCACGTTGTTGATCTTGTGGGAGCCGGTGTGGTTGAGGTCCTCCCGCTTGAGGAAGACGCGGGCGCCCCCGGCGTGCTCGGCGAAGCGCGGCACCTCGGTCAGCGGGCTGGGGCGTCCGGTGTAGTGGACGAGCATCTCGTTCAGCTCGGCGGCGAAGGCCG
The DNA here is from genome assembly GCF_031845405.1 of Streptomyces boetiae. Lineage (NCBI taxonomy): Bacteria > Bacillati > Actinomycetota > Actinomycetes > Kitasatosporales > Streptomycetaceae > Streptomyces > Streptomyces boetiae. Next base: position 29,439 of record NZ_JAVREN010000007.1, on the reverse strand, counting down.
GGTCGTCCTTGGCCTTGGCGTACTCGGCGGCCACCTCCTCGACGGCGGCCCGCAGGGCCTCCGGAATGAAGGTGCCGCCGTACGCGCCGAAGTATCCCCCGGCGTCGGGGACCCGCCCCTCGGGGTCGGGAAAGAAGTGCTGTGCGGACATGATCGGGTGTGAATGCCTTCCGGACGAATGCGTGCTGAACGGACGAACTGAACGAACGGAACGACGACGGCACGGCCGAACTTACCGGGCCCCGCCCGGGTCCCCGCCCCGGCACGGTGCCCTGCCCGGGCCGGGACGCCCGAGCGCTGCGCGCGGCCCCCTACCGGGGACGACCACACGCGGCGGCGGGGCCCGCCCCGCGGGCGGGAACGGCCACTCGGCGCGGTGCCCTCCCTGGCGGGAACGACCGCACCCTGCGGACGGTTTCGCCCCGGCGCGACGCCCTGCCCGGGCGGGGACTGCCGCACACGGTGCGGCGCCCATCGCCTGGGCGAACACCCTCCGCCTGCGCGGCAGCGACCCCACGCGGTGCGCGGTCCGCCCCGGCGGGCAGGCTGCGCGCGGCGGGCCCGGAGCCTCGGCAGCGCCCCACCTGGGGGAGGGATGCGGTCCTCACCCAGGCGGGAGGCACCGCCACGGCAGGTGCCCTTCCTGCGCGGAAGCGAGCCCCGCCTCGATACGGTGCCCGCCCTGGTGGGAACGACCGCACGCGGCGGGCTCGGCCCCTGGGCAGAGCCTCGTCCGGGCTGCGGGCGACCCCACGCGGTGCACGGGCGCTCCCCGGCGGGAGAGCCGTCTCGCCTGAGCGGCACGCCCCACGCGGTTCCTTCGCCGGAGGCGAGGTCGCCGGTGTCGAGGGGCGCGCGGCGTGGAGGGGCGGTCAGGCCGTCGTCGGGACGGCGCGCCATCGGCGGCCGTTGATCTGGCCGGGCTCGCTGCCGATGTGGTAGCGGACGCGGCGCCCGAGGGCGCGGCGGGCCGGGGCGCGGCAGCCGCGGACGGGGTGGCGGGCGGGCACGGCGCTCAGCGGCCCTGCCGCAGCGCGGGGTGCGTCCCCGCGGCCACGAGGTCGGCGACGGCGGAGCGGGGGTCCCGGCCGGTGACCAGGGACTCGCCCACGAGCACCGCGTCGGCGCCGTCGTTGGCGTAGGCGATCAGGTCGTGCGGGCCGCGCACGCCCGACTCGGCGATCTTGACGACGTCGTCGGGGATCTCAGGGGCGACCCGCGCGAACGTGCCGCGGTCCACCTCCAGCGTCTTGAGGTTGCGCGCGTTCACGCCGATGATGCGGGCGCCCGCGTCCACCGCGCGCTGGACCTCCTCCTCGTCGTGCACCTCGACCAGGGGCGTCAGGCCCAGGGACACCGCGCGCTCCACGAGCGATACCAGCGCGGGCTGCTCCAGCGCGGCCACGATCAGCAGCACCAGGTCGGCGCCGTGCGCGCGGGCCTCCCAGAGCTGGTAGGAGGTGACGATGAAGTCCTTGCGCAGCACCGGGAGGTCGACCCGGGCGCGGACGGCCGCCAGGTCCTCCAGGGAGCCGCCGAAGCGGCGGCGCTCGGTGAGGACGGAGATCGCGGCGGCGCCGCCCGCCTCGTAGTCGGCGGCGAGGCCGGCGGGGTCGGCGATGGCGGCCAGCGCGCCCTTGGAGGGGCTGGAGCGCTTGACCTCACAGATGACGGCCACGCCCTCGCCCTTGAGCGCCGCCACGCCGTCCTTCGCCGGGGGGACCTTCGCCGCGGTCTCCTTGAGGTCGTCGAGGCTCACGCGTGCCTGCCGCTCGGCGAGGTCGGCGCGGACTCCCTCGATGATCTCGTCGAGCACACTCACGCGACTGGCCCCTTCCTGTCGGTACGGGCGGATCAAACCATCTCGATGGTATCGGGCACCGGGCGGAGCGGTCGCTTCCGCCCGGCTGACGGACAACGCCCCAGGTCAGGGCGTCAGCGCCGCACCCGCCTCAAGGTTGCGCAGGATCGTGAAGGCCGCCGTGCCCAGCAGCGCGGGGGCGGGCGCGCGGAGCGCGCGGGAGCCGGGAGCGCGCGCCCGGGGCGCCGGGTGTGCCCGCAACGGGGAACGGCCCCGCGCCGCCCGCAGCAGCCAGCCCGCGAGGACGACGGCCCAGGCGGCGAACGCGGCGACCGCCAGGGCGTTGGCCCCCAGCGCGGCGGCCGGGTCGCCGTGGGCGAGGGCGTGCGCGCTGCGCAGGCCGCCGCAGCCGGGGCAGTACAGGCCCCACCACGCCAGCACCGGGCAGGCGGGGAACACCCCGGGCCGCCCCGGGTCGGCGGCGGCGACGAACGCGAGGGCCGCCGCCGTCACCGCGGCGGCGGCCAGGGGCGCGGCGAGGGCGGACGGCGTGGGGCGCATGGCCCCAGGCTGACCGCCCGCGCCGGGTGCGGCAACGCGACGGGCGCGCCGGGAGGCTCAGCCGCCGACGGTCGCCTGCTCCGCCTCGGAGTCGGGCGCCGCGGACTGGGCGGGAACGGTGGCCGTGCCGGCGCCGGGCCGGTGCGCGGGCGCCTGGGCCGGGGGCTGGCCCAGACCCATGGAGCGCATGATCAGGCCGACGACGCCGCCCAGCGCCACGATGACCGCACCCGCGGCCACGCCCAGCGGCTGCGCCATCACCGTGAACGCGCCGCCGACGCCGAACCCGACGAAGGCGATGAGGACACCGGTCCAGGCGGCGGGGGTGTTTCCGTGGTGGTACTCGCGGGCCATTGCGTGCTCCTCGTGGGTCAGGAATCCTGGGCGGCGCTCCCGGGGCGCGCGCGCCCGCAGCCATTGTCGCAGGCGGCCCGGCGTCCCCGGCCGGGACCCCCGGGGGTTCCCGGGAGGCCCTAGGTGGGGTCCTCGCCGCGGTCCAGGGCGCGCCAGATGTCCTCGGGCCGGTCCGGGTCGAAGGGCGCGCCCGCCGCGGCGGCGCGGGGGCGCGGACCTCGGCGCGCGGAGCGTTCGTAGCGCCCGGACATGGCGGGCCAGTGGCGGCCGTAGGTGAGGGCGAGCAGCCCGGCGCACAGCAGCAGCAGGCCGCCGAGGGCGGAGACCCAGGGCCAGCCGGTGTGGCTGACGGAGCTGACGGCGGCGCTGGTGAGGCCCATGGTCTCGGCCGCGTTGGTCTCCAGCGCGTCGGTGTCGCCCGCGCCGAGGAGGGCCGCGCCCAGGGCTCCGGCGCCGCTGAGGGCCAGCACGGAGGAGACGACGGTGCGGCCGGCGCGGCGGACCGCGAAGACGGCGACCAGCGCGGCGAGCCCGACGAGGGCGAGCGCGCTGGGCAGCCCGGAGACGGCGGACCCGCTGGCGGTGACCGGGAGTTCCGCGGCGCCCGCGGCGGCCTCGCCCTCGCCCCAGGTCTGGCCCGCGGCGATCAGCACCACGGCGGCGCCCGCCGCGCCGCTGAGCAGGGCGGCGGCGAGCGCCCGGCGGGTCGCGCCGGCGGCGGTGGCGGGGGGACCGGCGGGCCGGCCGGCGGGGTCAGGCGTCACGCCTCCACGCTACCGCGCAGCCCGTCGGCGGCGGCCACGGCCCGGAGGACGGCGGCGGCCTTGCTCCGGCACTCGTCGTCCTCGGAGAGCGGGTCGGAGTCCGCGACGACCCCGGCCCCGGCCTGCACGTAGGCGGTGCCGTCGCGCAGGACGGCGGTGCGGATGGCGATGGCGGTGTCGGCGTCCCCGGCGAAGTCGAGGTAGCCGACGCAGCCGCCGTACAGGCCGCGCCGGGTGGGCTCCAGCTCCTCGATGATCTGCATGGCGCGCGGCTTGGGCGCCCCGGAGAGCGTGCCGGCGGGGAAGCAGGCGGTGAGGGCGTCGAAGGCGGTGCGGCCCTCGTCGAGCCGGCCGGTGACGGTGGAGACGATGTGCATCACGTGGCTGTAGCGCTCGATCGCCATGAAGTCGAGGACCTCGACGCTGCCGGGGGCGCAGACCCGGCCCAGGTCGTTGCGGCCCAGGTCCACGAGCATCAGGTGCTCGGCGCGCTCCTTGGGGTCGGCCAGCAGCTCCTCGGCCAGCTCGGCGTCGCGCTGCGGGGTCTCCCCGCGCGGGCGGGTGCCGGCGATGGGGTGGAGCATGGCTCGGCCGTCCTCGACCTTGACCAGGGCCTCGGGGCTGGAGCCGACGACGTCGAAGCCGTCGAAGCGCAGCAGGTACATGTACGGGCTGGGGTTGGTGGCGCGCAGCACCCGGTAGACGTCCAGGGCGGGCGCCGGGCAGGGGGCCTCGAACCGCTGGGAGGGCACGACCTGGAACGCGTCCCCCGCGCGGATGAACTCCTTGACCCGCTCCACGGCGTGCTGGAACTCGAAGCCGCCCCAGCGGGCGGTGAAGAACGGCATCGAGGGCGGCGGCAGCTGCGCGGGGGCGAGGGAGACGGGGCGGGCCAGGTCGGCGGCCATGGCGTCCAGCCGGGCCACGGCGTCGGCGTGGGCCGCCTCGGCGTACGCCTCGGGGTCGCTCTCCCCCGGGCCCGCGCCCCAGGCGTTGGCGATGAGCAGGACCGTGCCGTCGCGGTGGTCGAGGACGGCGAGGTCGGAGGCGAGCAGCATGGTCAGCTCGGGCAGGGGCAGCTCGTTGCGCGGGTCGCGGGGGGAGTTGCCGATGGCCTCCAGGCGGCGGACGACGTCGTAGCCGAGGTAGCCGACCATGCCGCCGGTGAACGGGGGCAGTTCGGGGTCGCGCGGGGTGTGCAGGGCCTGGAGGGTGGCGCGCAGCACCTGAAGCGGGTCGCCGGTGCGCGGGACGCTGTCGGGGGGCGTGCCCAGCCAGCGGGCCTCGCCGTCCTCGACGGTCAGGGCGGCGACGCTGCGCACGCCGATGAAGGAGTACCGCGACCAGGTGCGGCCGTTCTCGGCGGACTCCAGGAGGAACGTCCCGGGCCGCTCGCCGGCCAGCTTGCGGTACAGCGCGATCGGGGTGTCCCCGTCGGCGAGGAGCCTGCGGGTGACGGGGATCACCCGGCGGTCCTTGGCGAGGACCCGGAAGCGGTCGAGGTCTGGCGTTGCCCTGCCGGTGGTCATGCCCGTGGAGCCTAGTGCCCGGCGGGGGCGGGCGCGCCGGGGTCCAGCCGGCCGGCGTCGAAACAGGTGCGGTCGCCGGTGTGGCAGGCGGCGCCGACCTGGTCGACGCGGACGAGGACGGTGTCCCCGTCGCAGTCCAGGGAGACGGACTTCACGTGCTGGACGTGGCCGGAGGTGTCGCCCTTGACCCAGTACTCGCGGCGGCTGCGGCTCCAGTAGGTGCAGCGGCCGGTGGTGAGGGTGCGGTGCAGGGCCTCGTCGTCCATCCACCCGAGCATCAGCACCTCGCCCGTGTCGTACTGCTGCGCGATGGCGGCCACCAGGCCGTCGGGGGTCCGCTTCAGGCGCCCGGCGATGGCGGGATCGAGGGCGGACGGCCGGCCCGGTGAGGGCGTTGTGCTGGACATACGTCCATTCTGCCGCGCCTCGGGGCGTTGTCGGTCCCGGCCTCTAGGGTGGGGGCATGTCTACCCATGCCAAGCGTGAACGGCTGCTTCTGGCCGAATTGTTGGAGACCGCGGGGCCCGAGGCCCCGACGCTGTGCGCGGGCTGGACGGCCCGGGACCTGGCCGCGCACCTGGTGATCCGCGAGCGCCGCCCGGACGCGGCCGGCGGCATCCTGATCAAGCCGCTGGCGGCGCGGGGCGAGCGGGTGCGCGAGGAGTTCGCGGCCCGGCCCTTCGACGAGCTGCTCCGGCTCTTCCGCGGCGGGCCGCCGCGGGTCTCGCCCTTCGCCCTGAAGCAGGTGGACGAGGCGGCGAACGTCGTGGAGTTCTTCGTGCACGGCGAGGACGTGCGGCGGGCCCAGCCGGACTGGTCGCCGCGGGAGCTGGACCCGGTGTTCGCGGACGTGCTGTGGAGGCGCCTTGAGACGGCGGCGCGGATCATGGGCCGCCGCAGCCCGGCCGGGCTGGTGCTGCGGCGGCCGGACGGCCAGACGGCGGTGGCCCGCAGGGGAACGCCCGTGGTGACGGTGACCGGGGACCCGGGCGAGCTGCTGCTGTTCGCGTTCGGGCGGCAGGCCGCGGCGCGGGTGACCACCGAGGGCGACAAGGAGGCGGTGGCCGAGGTGCGGCGGGCCCCGCTGGGCCTGGGCTGAGCAGCCCGGAGCCGCCGCCCGGCGCGGGGCTCCCGGGCCGCCGCCGGGCGGGTCAGGGAGCGGGATTGCGGATCGCCTCCAGGACGGGGTGGCGGCCGTCCCCGGCCGGGCCCGCGGCGAGCGCGGCGGCGTAGAGGCGGGCGTTGGCGGCGGGCAGGCCGTCGTCCAGGCCGGCCTCCCGGTAGGCGTCGCGGACGTGCTCGGTGCCGGCGGCCATCATGCCCAGGCCGCTGAGCGCGTCCGAGTAGGCGTTCTCGTCGAACTCCCGGGTCAGCTCCCGCAGGATGCCCAGCGGGCCGTCCGCGGCCACGGCGTTGAGCAGGTCGGCGACGTAGGGGCGGGCCTCCCCGGCCTTGACCCCGGCCGTTCCCAGCAGCGCGGCGACGTGGGCGTAGCCGGTGAGCAGGCTGGTGAAGACCAGCAGCATGGCCTGGTACCAGACCATCGCCAGGCCCGGGTCCTCGCCGCGGTGGTCGAGGGCGCTGAGGACGGCCAGCGTCTCGCGGTGCTCCTCCAGCGCGGCCCGGGGCCCGCTGTAGAAGGTGTACGCGCCGGGCTTGCCGACGGCCGGGGGCGGGACCATGATCCCGCCGGTGATCAGCTCGGCCCCGCGGCCCGAGGCCCAGCGGGCGGCCTCGCGCAGCCGCTCGGGGGTGTCGGAGCTGAGGTTGGCCAGCACCCGCCCCTGGAGGTGGGAGCGGTCCACGGGGCCGAGGATGTCGTGCATGGCACCGTAGTCGAGCAGGCTCAGGACGGTGAGCGGGGAGGCGGCCACGGCCTCGGCCGGGGAGGCGGCGAGGGTGGCGCCGCGGGCGACGAGGGGCTCGGCGCGGGAGGCGGTGCGGTTCCAGACGGTGACGGGGTGGCCTGCGGCGAGCAGCGCCTCGGCCATGGCGGTGCCCATCGCGCCGAGGCCGATGACGGTGACGGGCGGGCGCGCGGGGGACGACGGGGCGGCGTTGGGCGTGGACACGGGGCGGGTCCTCTCGTTGCGGTGCGGGGCGTCGCGGGTGTCGCGGGCGCCGGCGTGCGGTCGGTGCACGTGAGCGCCACGGTGCCCCGGGCCGCTTCGGTTTCCCTACGGGCCGGCCACGGGCCCCGCACCGGGCCGCCCCGGGCCGCCGCCCGCGGGGCCGCTCCCCCGGCCGGGCCGACGAGCGCGCCGTTAACCTGGCCGCATGCGCTTCGGGGTGCTCGGTCCGCTGGCCGTGTGGACGGACGAGGGCACGCCGGTGGCCGTGCGGGACACCAAGGTCCGCGCGCTGCTGGCGGACCTTCTCGCCCACGCCGGGCAGCCGGTCCCGGCCGGCCGGCTGATCGAGGACCTGTGGGGCGAACGCCCGCCGCGCAACCCCGCCGGGACGCTCCAGGCCCGCGTCTCCCAGTTGCGCGGGGCGCTGGCCGCCGCCGGCCCCGGCGGGCGGGAGCTGCTGGTGCGCCGCCCGGCCGGGTACGTGCTGCGCGTGCCGCGGCAGGCGGTGGACGCGCACCGCTTCGAGGACCTGGCCGCCGAGGCGGCGCGGGCGGGCGAGCCGGGGGCCCGGGCGGCGCTTCTGGGCGAGGCGCTGTCGCTGTGGCGCGGCCCGGCGTACGCGGACTTCGCGGACCACGCCTTCGCGCGAACGGCCGTGGCGGGCCTGGAGGAACGCCGGCTGGCGGCGTTCGAGGCGCGGGCGGAGGCCCGGTGGGAGCTGGGCGAGCACGAGGCGCTGGCCGCCGAGCTGGCGGGCCCGGTGGCCGCGCACCCGCTGCGGGAGCGGCTGCGGGCGGTGCACCTGCGGGCGTTGTACCGCAGCGGGCGCACGCGGGAGGCGCTGGCCGGGTACGAGGAACTGCGGGCGGCGCTGGCCGGGGAGCTGGGCGCCGACCCGGGCCCGGAGCTGCGGGAGCTGCACCGGGCGATGCTGGCCCAGGACCCGGCGCTGGCGGCCGGGCCGCGTACCAACCTGCCCGCCTCGCTGGGGGAGTTGATCGGCCGGGGGGCGGACCTCGGGGCGGCGGCCGGGCTGCTGGCCGCCGCGCGCCTGGTGACCCTGACCGGCCCGGGCGGGGTGGGCAAGACGCGGCTGGCGCTGGCCACGGCGGAGCGGGTGGCGGGGGCCTTCCCGGGCGGGGTGTGGCTGGTGGAGCTGGCCGGGGCGGAGGCCCGGGCCGCGGGCGGCGGAACGGACGGGGTGACGGCGGCGGTCGCGGCGGTGCTGGGGGTGCGGGAGGACGTGGGGCCGGGCGCCGCCCCGGCCGCGGGGCCCCCGGCCTGGCAGCGGGTGGCCGAGGCGCTGGCCGGGCGCCGGGCGCTGCTGGTGCTGGACAACTGCGAGCACGTGGCGGAGGCGGCGGCGAGGCTGGTGGGCCGGCTGCTGAGGGCCGCGCCGGAGCTGCGGGTCCTGGCCACCAGCCGGGAGCCGCTGGGGCTGACCGGGGAGCACCTGCGGGCGGTGGAGCCGCTGGAGCTGCCGCCGCCGGGGGCGCCGGCCGCGGAGGCCTTCGCGGCGGTGCGGCTGTTCGTGGCGCGGGCGGCGGCGGCCTCGGGAGGGGCGTTCGCGCTGGAGCCGGGGAACGCGGCGGAGGTGGCGGCGGTCTGCCGGCGGCTGGACGGGATCCCGCTGGCCCTCGAACTGGCGGCGGCCCGGGTGCGGGCGCTGGGCGTGCGGGAGCTGGCCGCCCGGCTGGACGACCGGTTCCGGGTGCTGGCCGCCGGGCCCCGGGACGCGCCGGAGCGGCAGCGGACACTGCGCGCGGTGCTCGACTGGAGCTGGGACCTGCTGACCGGCCCCGAACGCGCGCTGCTGCGGCGGCTGTCGGTGCACGCGGGCGGCTGGGCGCTCCCGGCCGCCGAGGCGCTGGGGGCCGGGGAGGAGCCGGGCCCGGCGGAGGGACCCTGCGGCCCCGGCGCTGCCGATGCTCCCGACGCCGTGGCGGTGCTGGCCCGGCTGGTGGACCGCTCGCTGGTGGTGGCGGGGCCCGAGGGCCGCTACCGGCTGCTGGAGTCGGTCGCCGCCTACGGGCTCGAACGCCTGCGGGAGGCCGGCGAGGAGGAGGCGGCCCGGTCCCGGCACGCCGCGTTCCACCTGGCGCTGGCCGAGCGCGCCGCGCCGCTGCTGCGCGGCCCGGAGCAACGGCCGTGGCTGGAGCGGCTGGACGCGGAGGCGGGGAACCTGGGCGGCGCCCTGGAGTGGGCGCTCGCGGCCAAGGACGCCGGGTACGCGCTGCGGCTGGTCAACGCCCTGGCCTGGTACTGGTTCCTGCGCGGGCGGCTGGGCGAGGCGCGGTGCTCCTTCGAGGCGGCGCTGGCCCTGCCGGGCCCGGTGGACGCCCGGCGGGCGGCGGCGACGGCCTGGCACGCGGGTCTGACGGCCACCGCCGCGGGCGCGGCGGGCGCGGGCCGGGAGGAGGAGGTGCTGGCGCTCTACGGGCCCGGCGGGGTGGACGATCCCCCGGGCCTGGCGCGGGCGCGGTGGTTCCTGAGCCTGACGCGCTGGGCCTTCGGGGACCACCGGGCGCACGAGGCGTGGGTGGACCGGGCGCTGGCCGCCTTCCGGGCGCTGGGCGACACGTGGGGAACGGCCGCGGCGCTGGCGACCCGGGCGCGGCTGGCCGTGGGGCGGGCGGACTTCGCGGGGATGGAGCGCGACGGACGCGCGAGCCTGGACCTGTTCGAGCGTCTGGGCGACGCGTGGGGGCGCCTGGAGGCGGGGTACGCGCTGGGCGTGGTGGCGGAGGTCCGCGGAGACTACGAGGCGGCGGCCGACGTGCTGCGGGAGGGGCTGCGGCTGGCCGAGGGCCTGGGCATGTGGACCGAGGCGTCCTTCCGGCTCTCGGGCCTGGGCCGGATCGCGCTGCTGACGGGCGATCTGGAGCGGTCGCGGGAGCTGCATCAGCGGGCCGCGCGGCTGGCGGCCGAGCACTCCGACCGCCCGGCCGAGGAGTTCGCCGACATCGGCCTGGCGCTGGTGGCCCGGCGGCAGGGGCGGCCGGACGAGGCGGAGGCCCTTCTGCGCAAGTGGCTCGACTGGCTTCGCGGCGTGGAGGGCACGGGCGGACTGGCGTTCGTCACCGCGCAGTTGGGCTTCGTGGCGGAGCAGCGCGGCGACGCGGCGGGCGCGCTGCGCCTCCAGCGGGAGGCGTACGAGGCGGCTCGGCGCACCGGGGACCCGCGGGCGCTGGCCCTGGCGCTGGAGGGGCTGGCGGGCGCGCGGGCCCTCTCCGGGCGACCGGCGCACGCGGCGCGGCTGCTGGGCGCGGCCGAGTCCCTGCGGCGCGGGGTCGGGGCGCCGCTGCCCCCGGGGGAACGGCACGACGTGGCCCGCGTCGAGGAGGCGGCGCGGGCCGCGCTCGGCCGGGAGGCCTTTGAAGCCGAACGGGCCCGCGGCGCCGGACTCGCCCCCGAGGCGGCGGCGAGCGTTTGGATTCCGGACTGACGCGTGCCCACTATAGCCGGGTGGGTTTGAAGAGCAAACCCGCACCCGCGAGGTGATCTAAGGTGGAGGCCATGGCCAGCAAGACGCAGCGACCCTGCTCGATCGCCGGCACCCTGGGCGTGATCGGCGAGAAGTACTCCGTCCTCGTGCTCCGGGAGGTCTTTCTCGGCGTGCGCCGCTTCGACGCCATCGCGCGGAACGTGGGCGCCCCGCGCGACGTGCTGGCGGCGCGGCTGCGCCGCCTGGTCGAGCGGGGCGTCCTCGAACGCGTCCTCTACCAGGACCGCCCCGAGCGCTACGAGTACCGGCTGACCCAGGCCGGGCGCGAGCTGCGCCCGGTGCTGCTGACCCTGATGGCCTGGGGAGACAAACACCTGGGCCACGAGCCCCCGGTCATCTTCGAGCACGACTGCGGGAACGACCTGCTGCCCGTGACCGTCTGCGCCCACTGCCGCGCGGAGGTGGCGGAGGGGTCCCTCAGGGCCCGCCACGCGGACCCCGCGTGGGCGGCGGGGTGAACGGGCCTCCCGCCAGGCCCGCCTGACGCGGGCGAGCCGGGCGGAGCCCGAGCGGCCGGGTGACCCGCCCGGCGCCGGGGGCCCGCCGTGCGGAGCGCGGGCCCGCGGCGCCGTGCGGCGGCGCGGCGGTGAGGGGCGGGCGTCAGGAGCAGCAGGCGCAGGAGGCGAGGGCGTCCCAGCCGACGGTGGCGAAGACGTAGGCGGCCGACACCATGGTCATGTGGTGGTGCCAGCCGCGGAAGGAGCGGCCCTCGAAGTCCCGCAGGCCGAAGTTCTGCTCCAGCTTCTGCATGTCCTCACGGCTGCGCGGCTCCAGGCGGGCCAGGGCCATGAGGTCGTCGATGCGGTGGTCCATGAGGTTGGTGACCCAGAAGCGGACGGCCTGACCCCCGGGCGCGATCTCGGTGAGCAACCGGGCCGCCTTGGGCGGGGCGCCGTTGGCCGCCGGGATCTTGGTGAGCGAGGAGCGGACGAACGAACGCCTGGCCGCGGGCGAGGCCACGGGCACCGCGTGGTGCCGGTGGCCGGTCAGGGCGTGTAAGTACTCCCGGGCCGTGATGACCTTCTCCAGCGGGCCGCGGGCGAAGCGGGAGCGGGAGCGCGGGGCGTGCGGGACCGCCGCGGGCTCCGGCGGCTCGGCGACCTCCACCAGGAACGGCAGGTCGCGGGCGGCGAGTTCGCGCAGCAGGGCCGTGCCGTTCCCCGTCTGCCGGGCGCTGGCCACCACGGGGACGCGCATCAGCCCCCAGCGTTCCGACATCTCCTCCAGCATCCCGGCGGCCTCCAGCCACTCGGGGCGGGGCTCGACGTGGTCGGGGATGTGGGCCGCCTTCCTGATGCGCTGGCCCTCCCAGGACTTGGGCAGCAGGATGCGCCAGTTGACCGGGAGGCTGGAGGCTGGCGTGACCAGGGAGACCGCGAGGCCGATCTGGCAGTTCACCATCCGGCCGGCCTCGGGGAGGAACTGCCGCTCCACCCCCACGGAGCGGTCGCCCCGCTTGGGTATGACCACCCGGCTGAGGACCCACGCCTGGGGCGGGGCCACCGACTGGACGTAACGGGCGAGGAGGGCGCGGACGGGCGCCCACCGCCACGGACTCTGATTGATGAACTGCTGGAGTGACTGATGGGCCGGCATCGCCAGAATATTCTCAGCAATTTTACGCACCGATTTCTTTCCCTCGACGGACAGAAGACCCCTGAGATAGACCTCCGCCCACCTTCGCTGGTCAACGCGTGGGAGCCCGCAGAACACCTCCCCGGCGTACGAGGCGATGGGATCGCGGGCGATTCTCGGAACGACATCATTCGCAAGCATGGCGTGAACACCCCCGGGTGCTCGCTCGGTCGTGGTCCAGCCTCATGTTTCACAGTGCGTAGGGTGACGGGCAAGCAGGACCTAACGTAGTTGCTGAATCTCGTCCCAACAAGTCATGCGGGCCGGATACTTGGGATTTCCGACCCCGGGTCCGGCGTTTGACGCGAACCGGAGCGCCGGCCCCGAGAAGCACACGGAAGAAAACCGCACGAAGGTCCAAATTTTACCTTGCTTTAACATTGCGGCAGAGCAATTCACGGGCATCGCCGCCCGATTCGGGCGTTCGGCGGCGGTGAAGGGCCCGCGCTGCGGGCGCGAACGCCCGGAGCGGGGGGGGCACCGGCTCGGGTGGCCCGCCGTGCCGCGATCATGGGGGCGGCACGATCGTGGCGCCCGCCGGCCGGGCACCCCGCGTTCCCGGCTCCCCGGGCGCGGGGACGGCGGCCGGGGGCCGGCCGCGTGGCAACGGAACTCGCTGCGGAAGGAGACGACATGGCCCGTGCACCCGCGATGCCGGTCGAAGCCAAGGTGCAGATCATCCTCAGTGTCCTCTCCGGCCGGACGTCGGCGGCCGAGGAGGCCCGCCGGCACGGGGTGTCCGGCCAGACGATCAGCATGTGGAAGAAGCAGTTCATCGAGGGCGGCCGGGCCGGCCTCGCGGGTGAGCTGCGCGAGCACCCCTGCGATGTGCGGGAGCTGCGCCGGGAGATCGAGCGGCTGAAGATCGCGCTGGGCGAGGCCCACCTGAAGCTGCGCTGGCAGCGGCAGGACGACGCGGCGGCCGGCTGCTGCACGCCGCCCGCCGCGTAGCACGGCAAGGCAAGGCAAGGGCGTAATTCCGCGGACACTGCGTCAAGTTGGACGAACGTCCGCGGAATTCCGCCGTTCGCTGTTCCGGGGGATGGACGGCAGGTTTACTCATGGCATCGGACCGCGGCGGGCACAAGCCCGCCAGCCGGTCCCGGCGTCAAGTCCGGCATCGCGCCGCGGAATCAGCCCGGGGAGGGACCGTGAAGAAAGCGGAGGACGGGCCCGCCACGTCCCGGAATAACCGCGCGGAAGCGGCATCCGGGAAGAGGCCGGGCATGGGGGATTTCCCGCCCGAAGGGGCGGGACGGGCCTTTCCCGACGCGGGGAAAGCCGGCATTCCCCTCCGGTGCGGTCCCGCCGCGGCCCCTCACCCGGGCCCGTCACCCGATCTGAGTCCCGGCCGGGACCTCAGCAAGGAGGAGACATGATCCACCAGCTCATCTTCGCGGCCCCCAAGCCGGGCATGACGGAGGAGGAGTTCCAGCGGTACTGGCTGGACGTGCACGCCGTCCACTACGCGAGCAAGATCCCCCAGATCAGGCGCTACGCCATCGACACCCGCATCGCCCGGCCCGACGACCGGGGCGAGCCGCTGTGGAGCGGGATCGCGGAGATCTGGCTGGAGAACGAGGAGGAGCAGCTCGCCTCGCTCCAGACGCCCGAGTTCCTGGAGGGCGCCCGCATCGACGAGCCGCGCTGGGCGGCGTTCTGGCGCACGGTGGTGCTGGACACCGACACGGAGGTCGTGGTCCCCGGCGTGCCCGAGGACACCGTGCAGCCCGGCATCAAGCTGGTGCTGCTGGCCAAGCGCCGGGAGGGGATGAGCGTCGAGGAGTTCCGCCGCCACAGCCGGCAGACGCACGCCCCGCTCGTCGCGCAGCTTCCGGGCCTGCGCCGCTACTACCAGTCCTACACCCGCGACTCCTGGTACGGCATCAGCGAGCCGCCGTTCGACGCGGCCTACCACGTGTGGTTCGACGGCCTGGAGAGCCTGCGGCACGCCGAGCGCTCGGCACAGCAGGCCGCCGTCCAGGACGACTACAAGAACTTCCTCAACGAGCAGTACCTGCACGTCCTCCCGGTCCGCCAGCACTGGGTGATCGGTCCCCGGGCGCGGTAACCGCCCGATTCCGGCCACGAGGAGCCGGTGCGGCCCTCCCCCGGGCCCGGGGCCCGGGGGCACCCCCCTCGGGCCTGCGGGACGCGACGGGCGATCCGCGGGCGCTCCACCGCCATCGGGCGGGGCGCGACCCCGGGACCGCGCGTCCCGGCGCCCCCGGCGCACGACGGCAGGATCGTGCGCCCTGGGGCGTGCACCGGCCCCTCGCACCTCCTGCGAGCGCCGCGCGCGACCGGTCCGCGCGCCGCGCAGCCGGGCCCCGGTGCCCCGCCGCCAGCCGACGGCGGAGCACCGGGGCTCCGGCACGTCGCCGCTCCCGTGGCCCGCGGCGGGGTGACCGACTCACGGCCTCCCCCGCGGCAGCGGGCCGACGCCCCGGGCGGGCGTTGCCGCAGCGGCGAGCTTGGCCGCTGGAGCCTCGTCCGCGCAGGACGGCCGACGCCGTGGGCGGGCGCTCTCGTGGCCGCGGCGTGAGGGCCGCCGCGGCCTTCGTCCGCGAGGCCGGCTCAACGCCCTCCGCCGGCGTTGCCGCCGGTGCGGCGAGAGGGCGGCTCCCGGAGGGCCCGCGGAGAAGTATCCCGGCGGGGGTGCGTGCGAAAGGCGGCGCGAAATCGTCGGCCGGTGGCGGAATTCCCGGGTGCGCGCGGCCCGTTCCGGGCCGTTCCCGTCCGGCCGCCGCGCCTTCCGGCGCGGTGGGGGCCAAGCGCGGGCGGCTCGCCCGGCGGGCCGGCCGGGCGCATTATCGCGTGGCCCCGGGAAATGGACGGCGGGATTCCGCCGGAATCCCCGCGAACGCCCGGCCGTTCGCTCCCCGAAAAACCCTCTTGCCGGCCCGGTCCCGGGCCCCCGCTTTACGCGCTCCGCGGCCCGCAGCGTTTTCCCCCGGCGAAGCGCCGGAGGCCCGCCGAACGCGCCGTGCCCCGCCGCCCCACGAGCCGGTCCCGCGGCCGTCTCGCCGGGGCCCGCGACGGGCGCAGAGGCACGGGGCCGCGGCCCCGGGGCCGCCCCGAGCGCGACCGCCGCGCGGCAGGCGTTCCGCCGCCGGACAACTCCGCGGAAACGTCATCCGCATTCGCCCGCCGGCAAGGAAGGGCTGTTTTATCTCCGCTTTTCCTGATGAACACGCCGATACTGGCCGGTAGGTTCTTGTTGCTAATATGCATCCCAGGCAATGGGACCCAACGGGCAGGGACCCCTGGCCGTTGACATGCGTGGCACACGACGGGGGAGGATCCTGTGACCGTGCAACAACGCGCCCTGCGAACAAGACGCCGGGTATTGGAAGCCGCGGCGGCCGTGTTTGACCACCACGGATTCGCTTCAGCAAGCATCGCGGACATCCTGCGGGCCGCCAATGTGACCAAGGGCGCCCTGTATTTCCACTTCCCCTCGAAGGAAGCCCTGGCCCGGGGGGTGATGGAGGAGCAGAAGCGGGCGCTGGTGCTGACCAACACCGGCCTGCACACGCAGACCGTCATCGACATCACCCAGGGCGTGGCCCGCCTGCTGCGCGCCGACCCGGTGCTGCGCGCCAGCTTCCGCCTGACGGTGGAGCAGGGCGCCATGGGCCCCGAGGACCCCAGCCTCTACCTGTGGTGGCTGGGCGTCTGCCGCACCCACCTGGTGCAGGCCGGGAAGGCCGGCGAGCTGGACGGCGCGGCCGACCCCGACGCCCTGGCGCACCTGGTGGTCGGCTCCCTGACGGGCGTGCAGCTCCTCTCCCAGGTGCTCAGCCGCCGCGCGGACATCGGGGAGCGGCTGGCCACCTGGTGGCGGACGGTGCTGCCCGGCATGGTGGCCGATCGGGTGCTGCCGCGGCTCTCCCCCCAGGGCAGCGACGACCTCCTCGCCGCGGTGCGCGGCAACGGCCGCGGCAAGGAGGTCGGTGTGCGCTGAGCGGGGCCCGCCCTCAGGCCGCGGTCCGCTCGGCGCCGGGCGGTGGCCCGGCCGCCGCGCGGTCCAGCGCGGCCAGCGGCAGCCAGGCCCAGCCGGGCCGGTGCCGCGTCTCGTAGGCCACCTCGTAGACGGCCTTGTCGAGCACGTAGGCGTCCAGCAGCCGCCGGTCCGCCGCCCCGAGCCGGCCCGCCGCGGCGGCGTACCCGTCGAGGAACGCCCGGCGCGTCAGCTCCGCCCACCGCGCCGCCCGGGCCAGAGCCCGCCGCCCCGCCGGTCCGTCCGGCGCGGCGGCGAGCCCGTGGTGGGCCGCGTAGTCGAAGGACCGCAGCATTCCGGCCAGGTCCCGCAGCGGCGAGTCCGGGCGGTCGCGCTCCTCGGGCGTGGCCAGTGGCTCTCCCTCGAAGTCGAGGAGCAGCCACCCGGCCCCGGACCGAAGGGTCTGGCCCAGGTGCAGGTCGCCGTGGATCCACTGCGAGGGACGGGCCCCGGCCGTCGCCCGCCGGGTGACGGCCGCGAACCCCGCCCGCAGCCACGGCACATGGCGCTCCAGAGCCGGGGCGTCGGCCACCGCCCTCTCCAGGCGGCGCACGAAGCCCTCGGCCAGCCGCCGCAGGTCCTCCCGGCCCGGCGCGCTGCGCCCGCCGGCCGCCGCGAGGTCCCGGTGCACCGCTGCCACGGCCACGCCCAGGCCGCGGGCGGGGAAGGGCACGGCGGGGCCGCCGCGCACGAAGGCCCCCGCGGCCCGGAGCGCGAGACCCCACCCGTCGGCGGCGTCCGGCAGGTAGCGCTGAAGGGTGGCGTAGGTGGTGCCGTCCCCGGCGTCCGAGGCGGCGCCGAGCAGCGGCGGGACGTACGCGCTGCCCGCCTCCGCCAGCGCCCGGTGCAGCGTCAGGTCCCGTCCGGGGCCCGGCGCGGGCCTGCGGAAGACCTTCAGCAGGTACCGCCCGGCCACCACGACCGAGCTGTTGGTCTGCTCCACGCCCAGCGGCCTGACGGACATCGCCGCCTCCCCGGCGGGCGGGGAGGCGGGGCTCGGCCCGGGCCAGTACCGCAGGCCGCCGCCGTCCTCACCGGCCGTGATCCGCCGCACCAGGGCGGTGGTCAGCCGGGGGTCGGCCAGCGCGTCCCAGACGACGGCGCCGTCCGCGACGGCCAGGGCCGGGGCCCCGGCCGGTCGTTCGGCCTCGGGGCCGACGCCCAGCGGCAGCAGGTAGTCGCCGCCCCCGGCGCCGGTCCCGGCCAGGGCCAGCACGCCGGCCGCCCGGCCGTCACCGCCCGGGGCGAACTCCCGCGTCGCCAGGACGGTCGCGCTTGCCGGGCCGGCGCCGGCGTACCAGCGTTGCCCGGCCATCCAGGCGCCCAGCGCGGCGGCCACGCCGGGCGTGGCCAGCACGGCCCCGGCCGGCACCCCCTCGGCCCCGCTCACGACGTGCCCCGCTCGGACCCGTCGGCGGACCCGCCGCCGAGGGAGAACCAGCCCACGCCGCGCGCGGCCAGCTCGATGCGGACCGCGCCGTCCGGGCCCACGGCCGGCTCGGCGCCCGCGCCCTCGGGCCCGGTGAGCAGGGTCAGCCTTCCGCCGGCCGCGTCCGGCACGTCGAGGGAGACGGAGCGCGGGCTCGTGGCCAGGTTGTAGACGCACAGCACCCGGTCGCGTTCCCCGTCGGTGCCCGCGTGGTCCCGGAGGAACGCCAGCACCGCCGGGTCGGGTGAGTGCAGCGGCTCGAAGGAGCCCTCGCCGAACGCCGGGTGCGCGCGCCGCAGGCCCAGCATCCGCCGCGTCCAGTGCAGCAGCGAGCCGGGGTCGGCGTACTGCGCCTCGACGTTCACCTCCTGCGGGGCGTGCCCGGGGCTGGTGACCACGGGCAGGTACAGCAGCTCGGGCGAGGCGGTGGAGAACCCGGCGTTGGGCCCGGAGGACCACTGCATCGGGGTGCGCACCGCGTCCCGGTCCGCGAGCCAGATGTTGTCGCCCATGCCGATCTCGTCGCCGTAGTAGAGGATCGGGGAGCCCGGCAGGGAGAGCAGCAGCGCGGTGGCCAGCTCGACCTGCCCGCGGTCGTTGTCCAGCAGGGGGGCCAGGCGGCGGCGGATGCCGACGTTGGCCCGCATCCGCGGGTGCGGCGCGTACTGCTCGTACATGTAGGCGCGTTCGTCGTCGGTGACCATCTCCAGACTCAGCTCGTCGTGGTTGCGCAGGAAGATGCCCCACTGGCCGTCCGCCGGGATGCGGGGCGTGGTGGCCAGCACCTCGGCGATCGGCACGCCGCTCTCCTGCCGCAGCCCCATGAAGATCCGCGGCATCAGCGGGAAGTGGAACGCCATGTGGCACTCGTCGCCGTCCAGGCCCGGGTCGCCGAAGTAGGCCACCGCGTCCTGCGGCCACTGGTTGGCCTCGGCCAGCAGGACCCGGCCGGGGTACTCGTCGTCCACGGTCTTGCGGACCGCCTTGAGGAAGGCGTGGGTGGCCGGCAGGTTCTCGCAGTCGGTGCCCTCCTCCTCGAAGAGGTAGGGCACGGCGTCCAGGCGGAAGCCGTCGATGCCCAGGTCCAGCCAGAAGCGCAGGGCGTCCAGCATGGCGTCCTGCACCCGGGGGTTCTCGTAGTTGAGGTCGGGCTGGTGGGAGAAGAACCGGTGCCAGTAGTACTGGCCGCGCACCGGGTCGTGGGTCCAGTTGGAGCGCTCGGTGTCCACGAAGATGATCCGGGCGTCCCGGTAGGCGCTGTCGTCGTCGGCCCACACGTAGAAGTCCCCGTAGGGGCCGTCGGGGTTGCGGCGGGAGTCCTGGAACCACGGGTGCTCGTCGGAGGTGTGGTTCATCACCATGTCGGTGATGACCCGGATGCCGCGGGCGTGGGCCGCGTCCAGCAGCGCGATGAAGTCGTCGATGGTGCCGAACTCCGGCAGCACCGAGCGGTAGTCGCTGATGTCGTAGCCGCCGTCCCGCAGCGGCGAGGCGTAGAACGGCGGCAGCCACAGGCAGTCCACGCCCAGCCAGGTGAGGTGGTCCAGGCGGGCGGTCAGCCCGCGCAGGTCGCCGATGCCGTCGCCGTCGCTGTCGTGGAAGGCGCGGACCAGCACCTCGTAGAAGACGGCCCGCTTGTACCAGCCGGGCTCGACCGGCGCGGGTCTGGCGGCCTCGAAGTCGGCCGCCTCGGGTTCCAGGATGATGCCCCTGGCGACGCGCTCACTCATGGCCCCGCCTCACCAGGACGCGGGCCACGGCCTCGCGCGGGTCGATCTTGACGTGCGCCCGGGGACCGACGAGGACGTCGCCCCCGCCCAGCGCGTCGGCCAGGGCCAGCGTCTCGCCCTCGCCGGCGCCCATCGCGGCGGGCGCGCCCAGGACGGTGCCCTCCTCGACGCCGGCGGCGTTGAGGGTGACCAGGCACAGCACGGCCTCGCCGGTGGCGGGGTCGGTCTTGACGTAGGCCAGCAGCGCGTCGTTGTCCACCTCCAGGAACTGGATGCGGCGCAGCTGCTGGAGGGCGGGGTGGGCGCGGCGCGCGGCGTTCAGCCGCGTCAGCCAGGGGGCGAGCGAACGCCCGCCGGCCTCGGCCGCCGCCCAGTCCCGGGGCCGTAGCTGGTACTTCTCGGAGTCCAGGTACTCCTCGCTGCCCTCGCGGACGGCGCGGTGCTCGTACAGCTCGTAGCCGGAGTAGACCCCCCAGGTCGGGGAGAGGGTGGCGGCGAGCGCGGCGCGCAGGGCGAACATGGCGGGGCCGCCGTGCTGGAGGTGCTCGGGCAGGATGTCGGGCGTGTTGACGAAGAGGTTGGGGCGCAGGAAGTCGGCGCCCTCGGCCAGCTCCCGCGCGTAGTCGGTCAGTTCGGCCTTGCCGGTGCGCCAGGTGAAGTAGGTGTAGGACTGGGTGAACCCGGCCTTGGCCAGGCCCTGGAGGACGGCCGGGCGGGTGAACGCCTCGGCGAGGAAGAGCACGTCGGGGTGGCTCTCCTTGACCCGGCGGATCAGGTCGAGCCACAGGCCCGGCGGCTTGGTGTGCGGGTTGTCCACGCGGAAGATCCGCACGCCGCGCTCCACCCAGAACAGCACGATACGCAGGACCTCGGCGCTCAGCCCCCCGGGGTCGTTGTCGAAGTTCAGCGGGTAGATGTCCTCGTACCGCTTGGGCGGGTTCTCGGCGTAGGCGATGCTGCCGTCGGGCTGCCGGGTGAACCACTCGGGGTGCTCGCTGGCCCAGGGGTGGTCGGGCGAGCACTGGAGGGCCAGGTCGAGCGCTATCTCCAGGTCGTTGTCCCGGGCGGCGCGCACGAAGTCCTCGAAGTCCTCCACGGTGCCCAGGTCCGGGTGGACGGCGTCGTGGCCGCCGTCCTCGGAGCCGATGGCCCACGGCGAGCCGACGTCCCCGGGTTCCGCGGTCAGGGCGTTGTTCCTGCCCTTGCGGTGGGTGCGGCCGATGGGGTGGACCGGCGGCACGTAGACCACGTCGAACCCCATGGCGGCGACGCGCGGCAGGTCGGCGGCGGCGGTGGCGAAGGTGCCGTGCACCGGATTGCCGGCGTCGTCGACGCCGCCGGTGGAGCGGGGGAACAGCTCGTACCAGGAGCCGAACAGGGCGCGGGTGCGGTCGGCCCACACCTCGTGCACGGGCCCCTCGGTGACGAGTTCGCGCAGCGGGTGCGCGCGGGCCAGGGCGTCGGTCTCCGGGGCGCGCGCGCCGGCCAGCCGCTCGACGAGCGGCAGGTGCGCCGCGCGCAGCCGGGCGGCGGCGCGGGCCGCGGCCGGGTCGCCGGTGGCGGCGGCCAGGCGGTCCAGCAGGCGGGCGCCGCTCTCCAGGTCGTTGGCCAGCAGCTCTTCGGGAACGCGGGCGGCGGCCTTGGCCTCCACCGCGCGCCGCCAGCTGGTCCAGGGGTCGGACCAGGCCACGACCTGGTAGGTCCACAGGCCCTCCCGGTCCGGGACGACGTGCGCCTCCCAGCGGTCGAGACCCGGGTTGACCAGGATCATGGGAACGGTGACGGGCTCGGCGTCCGGCGCTGCGCCGGGCGGAGCGGCGGGGCGCCACACCACGTGCGCGGACAGGGCCTCGTGGCCCTCGCGCCAGATGGTGGCGCCGACGGGAATGTGCTCTCCGATGACGGCCTTCGCGGGGTGGCATCCCCCGCTGACGACCGGTGCCAGGTCGGATATGACCAGGCGTCCACTCATTTTCTACCCCCTTCCGAGGCTTCCCGCTGATAGTGCGAGGCGCGGGGCCCTTTCATGCTGGAGTCGTCGCGGAAGGGGCTCACTTCGTCAACTCGGCGAAGTGCGGGGGGCGGGGGAAAGTCCGGCGGGGCCGGCCGGGCGCCGCATTGCGTCAAGTTGGACAAGTGCGGGCGCGTAGCCCCGGATCGCTTTGCCGGGTGGATTGCCGCGGGCTGTACTTCAACCGTACTCACCACGCCGGGCGGCCCGGGAATCGCCGGTCCTGCGGCGTGCGGCAGCGAAGCGCAGCAGTCAGGAGACATCGATGTCCAAGCGCATCCTCGTGGTTCTCTCGGAATTCGGGTACTGGGGCGAGGAACTCGTCGGCCCGGTCGAGGAGTTCGACAAGCAGGGCTACCAGATCACCTTCATGACCCCGACCGGCAAGCGGCCTCACGCGCTGCCGCCGAGCCTGGACGCGGAGTACATCGACCCGCCCCTGGGCCGGTCGGTCACCACCCGCGACATGGCCCGCCGGGCCGCCGCGCTGGACGAGTCCAGCCGGCTGGACAACCCGGTCAGCCTGGAGGCGCTCATCCCCGAGCGCCCCTACTACAGCGCCCTCAACCACCTGCGGGAGCTGGAGGACTACCACAGCCGCCTGGAGGCGGCCACGACCGACCTGGTCTCCGGGTTCGACGCCCTGACCATCGTCGGCGGCAGCGGCCCCATCGTGGACCTGGCCAACAACGAGCGGCTGCACGAGGTCGTGCTGGCCTTCGTCAAGGCCGACAAGCCGATCCTCGCGGAGTGCTACGGCGTGGCCGTGCTGGCGTTCGCCCGCGACTGGGAGGACCGCTCCAGCCTGCTGTGGGGCAAGCACGTCACGGGCCACCCCAAGGAGTACGACTACAAGGACGGCACCGGCTTCCTGGGCGTCGAGTTCAACATGGGCCCGCCGCCGTACCCGCTGGAGTACATCCTGCGCGACGCGACCGGCCCCGAGGGCGCCTTCCACGGCAACGTCGGGCGGGAAACGTCCGTCATCGTCGACTACCCCTTCGTGACCGCGCGTTCCACGCCGGACTCCATCCTCTCCGGTGAACTGCTGGTCCGCGTTCTGGAAAGCGGCCTGCGCCGCTACGGCTGGTAAGACCGGCCGCCCCTCCGACGAGGATTCCCGCGGGAATCCGGAAAAGGACAATCATGCGAGCCAGGCCGGGAAGAGCCGCCATATTCGAGCAGTTCGCGGCGGACGGCATCACCTACATGTTCGGCAATCCGGGAACCGTCGAGCAGGGCTTTCTCGACGAGGCGACGAATTCCCGGCTCTCCTACGTCCTGGCCCTGCAGGAGGCGGCCGCGGTCGGCATCGCCGACGGATATGCCCGCGCCTCCCAGCGCCCGGCCCTGGTGCAGCTGCACAGCGGCGTCGGCCTGGGCAACGGCATCGGCATGCTGTACCAGGCCAAGCGCGGCGGCTCGCCGCTGGTCGTCCTGGTGGGCGAGGCGGGCGTCAAGTACGACGCGATGGACGGCCAGATGGCGGCCGACCTGGTCGCCATGGCCGAGCCGGTCGTCAAGTACGCCACCCGCGTGGTGGACCCCGCCTCCACCCTGCGGGTGCTGCGCCGGGCCGTGAAGATCGCCATGACCCCGCCGCGCGGCCCGGTGATGGTCGTGGTGCCCGCCGACGTGCTCGACCAGGAGACCTCCGAGCCGGCGGTGCCCACCAGCATCCCCGACACGCGGGTGGCGCCCTCGGCCGAGTCGCTGCGGGAGGCGGCGCGGCTGCTGTCCTCGGCCCGCCGCCCCCTGATCCTCATGGGCGACGGGGTGGCCGTCAGCGGGGCGCAGCAGGAGCTGACCGCGGTCGCGGAACGCCTGGGCGCGCCTGTGTGGGGCGTCAACTCCTCGGAGGTCAACTTCGACGCCCTGCACCCGCTGTTCGGCGGACAGCTGGGCCACATGTTCGGCGCGGACAGCGCCCGGGTGGTGGGGGACGCGGACGGCGTGCTGATCGTGGGGACCTACGTCTTCCCCGAGGTCTTCCCGTCCCTCACCAGCCCGTTCAGCTCCGACGCCCGGATCGTCCACATCGATCTGGACGCCTACGAGATCGCGAAGAACTTCCCCGTGGACCTCGGCATCGTGGCCGATCCCAGGCTCGCCCTGGCCGGCCTCGCCGACGCGCTGGGCCCGCGCACGCCGCGCCCGGGCCTGGAGGCCGCCCGCGCGGGAACGGCCGCCCCGGCCGCCGACGACTCGCTGATGGACCGGTTCGTCCGGGCCGTCGCCGAGCGCTCCCCGGCCGACCTGGTGGTCTTCGACGAGGCGCTGACCGCCTCCGGGCCGCTGGCCCGCCACCTCCCGCCGCGCGTGCCCGGCCGGTTCTTCCAGACCCGCGGCGGCTCGCTGGGCGTGGGCATCCCCGGCGCCATCGGCATCAAGCTGGCCCACCCCGAGCTGCCGGTGATCGGCTTCACCGGGGACGGCGGCAGCATGTACACCTTCCAGGCGCTGTGGACCGCCGCCCGGGAGGGCGTCGCCGCCAAGTTCGTCATCTGCAACAACGGCCGCTACCGGCTGCTCGACCTGAACATCGAGCAGTACTGGCGGGAGCTGGGAATCACCCCGCACGACCCGCCCGCGGCGTTCGACCTCACCCGCCCCGAGATCGGCTTCACCGAGCTGGCCGCCTCCCTGGGCGTCCCCGGCCGCCGGGTGGACAAGCCCGACGAGGTGGAGGCCGCCGTCGAGGCGATGTGGGCCCACGACGGGCCGTACCTGATCGATCTGGCCGTCTCCTGACCCGCCCGCACGCCCTGCCCCGCAGGCGCGCCGGGAGAAAGGACATCCCGTGAACCTCTTCGCGACCCGCCCCAGGCTCTCCGCCGAAGGCGCCGAGGCGCTGGTGCGCCGCTGGCACCGGGCGATCACCAACCGCGTCCCCGTCGAGCAGCTCACCCCGCACCTCGCCAACGGGCTGCGCCTGGACCTGCCCACGGGCGTGCTGCGCGGCATCGAGGACTTCCGCCGCTGGTACGCCTCCGGCCGCCACCTGCCGCTGGCCGGCGAGGCGGTGGACCTGGCCGAGATCCGGGTGAGCCTGCCCTCGCCGGTGCACGCCCAGGTGATGGTGACCACGACGGCCGAGCCGGGCGCCGCCCCGGTGCGGCAGGAGTGGTGGGTGGTGCGGCAGGAGGGGGGCCCGCGCATCCGCACCATCTCCGTGCACCCCTCCGCCACCGCCCCCGCCACCCGCGCGGCGGCGCTGCTCGGCGCCTGACGGCCGGGGCCGGCCGGGACCCCGCGTCCCGGCCGGCCCCGGCACCCGGCGCCTCCTTTTCCCGGTCCTCCCCGACGCTCACCACCCTCACCACCCTCACCACGCTTCAACGCTCACGACCGACGACCCGGTCCCACCGACCCGGAGGAATGATCACGATGACTACCCAGCCGTCGCCCGCGCCCGGCCGCCTGGAGGGCAAGCGCATCGGGCTGCTGATGGAGAACGACTTCGTCGAGGAGGAGATCTCCTACTACCAGCGGCGCTTCGCCGAGGAGGGCGCCGAGGTGGTGCTCCTCACCCGCCTGTGGGGCCGGCCCTCGCTGACCTTCGCCGGCGCCGAGCAGCGCGCCCCGATGACCGTGAGCGAGGACCTGGAGGCCCTGGACTACACCGAGCTCTCCCGCCTCTCCGCCCTGATCGTGCCCTCCGGGCAGGTCGCGGACCGGCTGCGCTACAGCGAGGACGTCGAGCAGCTGGCGCCCGCCGTGGAGCTGATGCGCCGCGCCTTCCGGCTGCCCAACCTGATCAAGGGCTTCTCCTGCCACGGCCTGCTGCTGCTGTCGGCCGCCCCCGAGCTGGTCCGCGGCCGGGAGGTGACCTGCCACAACAACCTGGTGGGCGACGTGCGGAACATGGGCGCCGTCTACACCAACCAGGACGTGGTGGTGGACGGGGACCTGGTCACCGGCCGCACCGTCGCCGAGTGCCACCTGCTGGCCCGCTCCGTGATCGAGCTGCTGGACCCGGTTCCGGCCCTGGCCGCCGCGGACGGGGCGTCGTGACGGCGCCGGCCCCCGCGTCGCCCGCGCCGTTCTCCTCCTGGTCGGACACCACCGCGGGCTACGTGGTGGAACGCCGGGGCGAGGCCGTGACGTTGCGCACCCTCGCCGACGGGCTGGTGACCGTGCACCTGACGGCCACGACCTCGGGGCAGCGGCTGCGCAACCTCGGGGAGCCCTACGAGGACGTCACCGGCCGCCTGCACGACCTGCTGGTGCCCGGGGCGTTCCTCTTCTGCTACGGCCCGGTCTACGCGGAGGACGCCGGGCCCTGGCTCCAGGCCTCCCACCTGGTGTTCGTCACCGGTCCCGACGGGGCCTGGCCGGCCGAGCGCCCCGGCTGGTGGACCGACCAGCTGCGCCAGCTCGCGGCGTTCTACACCCGGGCCCAGTTCGGGGAGGGGGAGATCGACTTCGGCAACTACCGCACCGACCTGCGCAACAGCGGCGAGAAGTCCGTCCGGCAGGTGCAGGAGACGGACACCATCTCCCGGATGGTGTACGGGATGGCCAGCACGTTCCTGCTGACGGGGGACGAGCGGGCGCTGACCGTGGCCGAGCGCGGCTCCCGCTACCTCCACGACCACATGCGGTTCGTGGACCCGGCCGAGGACGTCGTGTACTGGTACCACGGCACCGAGCTGGTGGGCGGGCGCGAACACAAGCTGTTCGCCTCGGAGTTCGGGGACGACTACCGGGCGATCCCGGCCTACGAGCAGATCTACGCCCTGGTGGGCCTGGTGCAGACCTACCGGCTGACCGGCTCCCCGGAGATCCTGGCCGACATCGAGGGCACGGTCCGCCTCTTCGACCGGTTCTTCCGCGACACCCGGCTGGGCGGCTACTACTCGCACATCGACCCGGTGACGCTCAGCCCCCACGAGGAGAGCCTGGGCCCCAACCGGTCCCGCAAGAACTGGAACTCCATCGGCGACCACGCGCCGGCCTACCTGTTCAACCTCTACCTCGCCACGGGCGAGGAGCGGTACCGCAGGATGCTGGAGCACACCTTCGACATGATCGTCACGCACATGCCGGAGCGGTCGCCGCAGGACAGCCCCTTCGTCCGGGAGCGCTTCCACGCCGACTGGACGCCGGACCACGGCTGGGGCTGGCAGCAGAACCGGGCGGTGATCGGGCACAACCTGAAGATCGCCTGGAACCTGATCCGGATGCAGGGGGCCCTGCCCAAGCGCGAGTACCTGGCGCTGGCCGAGGAGCTGGGCAAGTCCATGCCCGGGGTCGGCCTGGACCGGCAGCGGGGCGGCTGGTACGACCTGCTGGAGCGGGTCGCGGACCGCGGCCGGCACTCCTTCGTCTGGCACGACCGCAAGACGTGGTGGCAGCAGGAGCAGGCGATCCTCGCCTACCTGATCCTGGCCGGGCACACCGGCGAGGACGACTACCTGCGGCACGCGCGGGAGTCGGCGGCGTTCTACAACGCCTTCTTCCTCGACCACGACGAGGGCGGCGTCTTCTTCACCGTGCTCGCCCAGGGCATCCCGTACCTGGTCGGCAACGAGCGGCTGAAGGGCAGCCACGCGATGGCCATGTACCACAAGGCGGAGCTGTGCTACCTCGCCGAGGTGTACACCCGTCTGCTGGTGCACCGCGAGCCGCTGGACCTGTACTTCCGCCCCGAACCCGGCGCCTCCTACCCCGGCGGGCTGCTGCGGGTGGCCCCCGACGTCTTCCCGCACGGGACGCTGACGCTGGACTCGGTCACGGTGGACGGCGCGCCCTACGCGGACTTCGACGCCGCGGAGCTGACCGTCCGGCTGCCCGAGTCCTCCCAGCCCCTGCTGGTGAAGGCCACCGTCCGGCCCGCGCCCCCGCGCGACGCCTGACACGATTCCTCACGAAGAAGGGAAAGTCCCATGCCGTTCGACGCCTCCGTCGGCCTCTCGGGCAGCTCCGCCGTGCTGCACCTCTCCGGCCGGCTGACCGACGCGGACGTCCGCACCCTGCGCGGCCTGGTGGAGCAGGCCGTGGGGCGCTCGCCCCGCCGCCTGGTGGTGGACCTGTACGACCTGGAGGAGATGGTGCCCGCGGCGCTGCGCTGCCTGGCGTTCGCCCAGCAGCACCTGCCGGCGACGGCCGAGATGGTGATCGAGGGCGCCTCGGAGCACCTGCGCGGCGCCCTGGAGCGCAGCGGCCTCACCCAGTCCATGACGGTCGTCACCGCCGCCGCCCCCCGCTGACCCCATCCCGCCACGTCCCCGCCGCGCCCCGGCCCGGCGGGGACGCGTCGCCGCGAAACGGCGGTCTCCCCCGGCCGCACCGCCCGCCGCCCGTCCCCCCGGACCGAGGGAGCCCGGGGGCACGGGCCCGGCAGGCCGGGGCAGGCCCGGGTGCACGGCCCGGGGCCGGAGACACCGCAGGAAGACCCGCGGCACGCCCCCGCCCAAGGCCGGAGGCACCGGAGGAAACCGGGGCACGGCCCCGGAGACGCCGGGGCAGGCCGGGGGCACGGCCCCCGGCAAGGGGGCCGGACCGGCGACGGCCGTCAGGCCGGCGCCGGGTGGCACTCGCCGCCCCGGACGCGCTCCAGGTGCGTCTCCACCACCGGGCGCGCGTCCCGGGCCGCCGCCCTGACCTCCGTGTTGTTCCCGGTGTCCAGCTCGCGGTCGATGAGCGCGAGCGTCTCCTCGTGCGCGGCGGCCTGCGCCGCCAGCCAGGCCCGGTCGTAGGCCGCGGTCCCGGCGTGCTCGCGGATCGCGGCGAGCTGCTGCTCCTGCTCCGGCGTCGGCGCGTCCGGCAGCGGCACGCCCAGCCGCCCGGCGAGCGCGGTCAGCGCGTCGTCCAGCCGCGTGTGGTCCTCCACCAGCGAGGCGCCGACGTCCTTGACGCACGCGGTGGTCGCGTTCAGCCCGGCGTCCTCGCCGGCGGCGATCTCGGCGAGGTTGCCCTCGTGGGCGGAGATCAGGAAGGTCTGGTCGGCCGCGGTGACGACGGCGGGGGCGGCGTCGGAGGGCCCGGCCTGGAGTCCGACGAGGAACAGGGCGGCCAGCGCGGTCGCGGCCATTCGGGCGGGAGTCACGGCACTCTCCGTTCTGAAGCTTGCGGGAAACGCGACTTGCGTCCCCCGAATGCCACTGTTGGCGCCCGGCGCCCCGCCCGCACACCGGACGCCGCCATTCCAGTGACCCGCACGCCCCCGACCTGCGGCGATGCCGAGGTGACGGGGGTCACCGCACGCCGGAGCTACCGAGGAGTACGCTGTCTGGCGCTCCGCGTCCGACTCCCTTTCGCACAATGGACAGGAGGCGACGTCCATGTGCGCCGAACTCACGCCCGTGATAGCGGCCACCACCCGGTGGCTGCTGCGGGCCTACCCGGCCGCCGGCAGCACCCTGGACGAGGCGCTGGCCGAGATCCAGGCGCGGCAGGCCGTGACGGTCGCCGCCTGGCTGCGGTACCCGACCTCGCTGGACGCCGCGCTGGTGACGATGGCCGGGCCCGGGGGCTCGGCCCGCCTCGACTGGACGGTGGGCGCGGACACCGTGCTGCCGCGGGGCCAGGAGTTCGCCTGGCGCACCTGGGTGGACGAGGCCCTGGCGAGCTGGGCGGCCTGCCTCCTGAGCTCCCCGGAGCTGGCCGCGCGGGCGGTCGCGGCGGTGGCCGGGACGGAGCACGCGGCGGCGGGCTCGGCGGAGTTCAGCCGCCTCACCCTGCCCGCCGAACGCGACCGGCGGGCCGCCGCGCTCCTGCGCCACCCCGACCTGACGGCCCCCGTCGCCGGCCTCCACCGCGACCAGCTCCTCTCCCGCCTCAGCCCCGAACCCAACCCCCGCCCGGCCGGCCGCACATAGCCCCGCCGGGCGGCCCGCGCCACACGCGGCCCGCCTCCGCCCCCGCGCCGGGCCGGGCCGGGCCGGGCCGGGAGCGAACGGCCCGACGGAACGCGGACGCGAACGACCGGGGCCGGCCCGGGCACGAACGGCCGGGACCGACGGCCGGGCCGCGGCCTGCTCGGGGACCCGCCGCCGGGCCACACCCGGAGGACCGGAGCCGGCCCGGCGCCCCGCCCCGTC
>NZ_JAVREN010000006.1:0-202255 GCF_031845405.1 Streptomyces boetiae | reverse complement strand
AGGCCGGCGAGGGCTAGGCGGGCCGGGCCGGGGCCATCCGGGGCAGGAGGACGAGGGCCAGGAGGAGCGCCGCCGCGGCGAAGCAGGCGCCGGTGAGGAAGGCGTGGTGGAAGCCGCTTGCCAGGGCGGCCCGTTGGGCCTGAGGGTCGGCCCCGGCCGCCGGCATCAGGTCCGCGACGCGGCTGAAGGCGAGCGTGGAGACGACGGCCAGGCCGAGCGCGCCGCCTGCCTCCTGGCTGGTGTTGATCAGGCCCGCGGCCACGCCCGCGTCGCGCTCCCCGACGCCGTGGGCCGCGGCTATCTGGAGCGGGACGAAGCACAGGCCGAGCCCCGCGCCCAGGACCAGGAAGGCGGGCAGCACGTCGGCGGCGTAGGAGGCGTCCACGGGCAGGCGGGCCAGCAGGAGCAGGCCCCCGGTGGCGAGGAGGGAGCCGGCCAGGAGGACCGCCTTGGCCGGCACCCGGGCCACCAGGCCGGAGGCGACGCCCGCGGCGAAGGCCACGGTGAGCGCGAGCGGCACGTACGCCAGCCCGGCCCGCAGCGCCGAGTAGCCGAGGACCTGCTGCATGAAGAGGCTGGCGAAGAAGAAGAGGGTCAGCATCGCGCCGAACAGCAGCACCGTCGTGGCGTTCGCGGTGCGCAGCGCGGCCAGGCGCAGGACGCGCGGCGGCAGCAGCGGCGCGGCGGCGCGGGTCTCGATGAGGGCGAACGCGGCCAGCAGCGCGGCGGCCCCGGCCAGTCCCCCGACCGTCCGGCCCGCCCACCAGCCGGCCTCCACCGCCTCGTCGAGCGTGTAGATGAGCAGGAGCAGCCCGGCGGTCAGGGTCACGGCCCCGGCCGTGTCGAAGCGGCGGCCGGGCGCGGCGTTCCGCCCGGCGGGCAGGAGCAGCGGCGCGCAGGCGACCGCGGCGGCGGCGATCGGGACGTTGATGAGGAACACCCAGCGCCAGCCCGGCCCTTCGGTGATCAGCCCGCCGGCCAGGACGCCGCAGACGGAGGCGACGCCGGCCAGCGCGCCCCAGATCCCCAGGGCCTTGTTGCGGGCGGCGCCCTCGGGGAAGGTGGTGGTCAGCGTGGAGAGGGCGGCGGGCGCGGTGAGCGCGGCGCCGAAGCCCTGCGCGGCGCGGGCCGCGATGAGCAGGCCCGGGTCCTGTGCGAGCCCGGCGGCCAGGGAGGCGAGGCCGAACAGGGCGACCCCGGCCCGCAGCAGGCGGCGCCGGCCGAGGGTGTCCGCGAGCCGGCCGCCCAGGAGCAGGAAGCCGCCCAGGAGGGTGCCGTAGGCGGTGACGACGTACTGGAGGTCGCCGGCGGCCATGCCCAGGTCGTTCTGGATGGAGGGGAGGGCGACGTTCACGATGGTCACGTCCAGGTAGATCATCGACTGGACGGCGCAGAGGAACGCCAGGACGAGCCCCGGCCGGGCGGGGGCCCGGCCGGTGGCGGGGGCGGGGGACGGTGCGAGGGTCATGGCCGGTGCTTCGCTTTCTGGCTCGGGGGTGGAACAGGCCCTCCTCCAGCTACCGCTGGGAGGTGCCCCCAGCCGGGGGTGGCGGGCGGGCCTTGACAGTGCGAGCGAGAGGCCCGGATATTCAACGGTGATGAATAACGTGAGCGCGCCGGCGGGCGGGGAACGCACGAGGACGCGGGGCCGCCCGCCGGGGAACCCGCCCACCCGCGAGCGGATCGCGGAGGTGGCCCGCGGGCTGTTTCTCGAACGCGGCTACCGGGGCACGACGCTGCGGGCCGTGGCCGCCGCGGCGGGGGTGGACTCGGCCCTGATCGCCTATCACTTCGGGTCCAAGCAGGGCCTGTTCGGGGAGGCGCTGCGGGTTCGGTGCGGGCAGTCCCTGGCGGTGGCCGAGGCCCTGGCGGCGGGGCGCGGGGGCGGCCCGGCCGAGCTGGCGGACCGGCTGCTGCGGGCCATCACCGACCTGGGGGACGATCCGGCGCCGGGCGACCCGCTCTCCGGCTTCGGGCGGATGGCGCTGGGCGCGGACGAGGAGGCGCTGCCGGTGCTGCGGGAATTCCTCGAACGGGAGGTGCTGGCCCGGATTGCTGAATATCTGGGCGGCCCGGACGCGACCGAGCGGGCCACGGCCGCGATGACGCTGATGGGCGGCCTGATCTTCACCCGGTACCTCAACCCGCTGGGGCCGGTCGCCGCGCTGTCCCCGGAGGAGGTCCGGCGCATTCTGGGCCCGGCCCTGCGCGCGGCCCTCGCCGGGCCGAGGCGTCCCGCCCGCTTCACGCGACCCGAGCGCCCAGCAGCCCGCACGGCGTCGGGCCTTGCGACCGGATCGGCACGGGCCGCGACGGCCGGCTGACCGCCGGGCGACCAGGGGTGGGCGGAGGGGCTGCAAGGCGGGGGCGCCGGAAAACGCCTGCGCCCGTCAAGGCGTGCGGCGCCCGGCCCCCGGCCGAACGGGCGCCTCCGGCAAACGCCCGGTCCGGAGAGCCGGGGAACTCGATCGCACGGCCTGCCCGTCGCCCGGTCGCGCGGCCCGCGACCGGGCGGTGGCGCGTTACTCCATGCCCACCGCCTGGAGGACAGGGAGGCGGGAGGCTCGGCGGGCGGGGCGCCAGGCCGCGGCGGCGCCGGCGAGGAGGCCGGTGAGGGCGATGATGGTGAGCTGGAGCGGCGGGACGGTGAAGGCGCCCGTGCCGGAGGAGTCCGTGGCGCGGACCAGGGCCCAGCCGAGGAACGCGCCCAGGGTCAGCCCGCCGGCCGTGCCGAAGGCGGCCACCAGCGCGGACTCCCAGCGGACCGTGGCCCGGAGCTGGGCGCGGGTCTGGCCCACGGCCCTCAACAGGCCCAGCTCGCGGGTGCGTTCGTGCACCGCGAGGGTGAGGGTGTTGGCAATGCCGGACAGAGCGATGAGCACGGCCAGGCCGAGCAGGGCGTAGACGAGGGTGAGCATCATGTCCACGCCCTGCGCCGAGGAGGCGGCGAACTCCGCGCGGGTCTGCACCTCGGCGTTGCCGTGGTCCCGGGCCGCGGCCTCGACGGCGGCCTTCCCGGCGGCGGGGTCCACGCCCTCGCGGAAGGTGACGGCGACGAGGGTGTCGGCCTCGCGCAGGGCGTGCGGGGCCCAGGCGGCGCGGGTGAGGACGTAGTCCCCGGCCAGGCCGTCCTCGGCGTAGACGGCGCGGACGGTGAACGCCTGGGTGCTGCCGTCGGCGAACGTCAGCTCCGCGGTGGAGCCCGCGCGCCAGCCGTGGTCGTCGGCGGCGTCGGCGGAGACGGCCAGGCCGTCCGTTCCCAGGGCGGCGAGGTCGCCGTCCACCGCGCCGAGGGCCAGGACGCGGCCGAGGGCCGCGGGGTCGGTGACGGTCAGCGCGCTGCCCTCCCCCGCCACCTCCGCAACGCCGCTGCCCAGGCCCAGGGCGGTCTCCACCTCGGGCAACGCGGCGAGGGCGGGGGCGAGTTGGGGGCTCAGCGCGGCGCCGGACTCGGGGCCGAAGCCGGGGACGCGGACGGCGACGTCGCCGGCGAAGGCGCGGTCCACGGTCTCGTCCATGGTGGTCCGCAGCGAGGCGCCCAGGACGGTGAACAGGGAGACCACGGCGACGCCGATCATCAGCGCGGTGGCGGTGGCGGCCGTGCGGCGGGGGCTGCGCAGGGCGTTGCGCTGGGCCAGGGAGGCGGAGGCGCCGCGCAGCCGCCGCAGGGGCGGCCCGGCCAGGCGCAGCGCGGCCGCGGCGGCGACGGGGCCTGCGACGACGAAGGCGGCCAGGGTGAGCACGGCCCCGGTGACCGTGAGGGCCACGGACGGGCCGGAGGCGACGCCCGCGACGGCCAGCGCGACTCCGGCGGCGGCCAGCAGCGGCCCGGCGAGGGCGCGGGCGCGGGAGGCTCCGGCGCCGTCCACGGCGGTGGCGCGCAGCGCGGCCAGCGGGGCGGTGCGGCCGGCGCGGAGGGCGGGCAGCAGGGCGGAGCCGGCGCAGACGGCAAGGCCGGTGAGGGAGGGGACGGCCAGGGCGGTGCCGGTGATCACCAGGCCGCCGTCGGGGAAGGGGAAGCCGACGGCGGGGAAGAGGGCGCGCAGGCCGGTGGCGATGCCCAGGCCCGCGGCCAGGCCGGCGAGGGCGGCGGCGGTGCCGACGGCCAGGGCCTCGGTCACGGTCTGGGCCACGACCTGCCGGCGGGTGGCGCCCAGGGCGCGCAGGAGGGCGTTCTCCCGGGTGCGCTGGGCGACGACGATGGCGAAGGTGTTGTGGATGGTGAAGGCCGCCACCAGCAGGGCGACCCCGGCGAAGGCGGTCAGGCCGGTGGTGAAGCCGTCGAGGAACTGGCCGGAGATGGCGTCGGTGTTCTCCGCCGTGGCCTCCTCGCCGGTGACGGCCTCGACGCCCTCCGGCAGCAGGGGCGTCAGGGCCCGCACCAGGGCGTCCTGGGCAACGCCCTGGGCGGCGCGGACCTGGAGGGTGCCGGCGGTGCCGGGGCGCTCGGTGAGGCGCTGGGCGTCGGCCTCGGTGAGCCCGGTGAAGGTGTTCTCGCCCATGCCGTCCTGGCCGCCGAAGGTGACGAGGCCGGTGATGGTGACGGTCAGAGGGTCGGGGGTGAGGAGGGTGGTGGTGTCTCCGATGGCGAGGCCGCCGTCCTCGGCGGCGCCGCGGTTGATGACGGCCTCGCCGGGGGCGGCGGGGGCGCGGCCCTCGGCCAGGGCGTAGGGGTTGAGGCCGGGGTCGGCGATCCAGTTGCCGGCCAGGGTCTGCGGCCCGCCGCCGCCGACGGGCTCGCCCTCGGCGTCGAGGAGTTGGCCGAAGCCCTCGATGCCGGGGGCGGCGGCGGCCACCTCGGGCAGGGCCTCGATGCGCGGGAGCAGGGAGGTGTCCACGGGCCGGCGGGTGCCGAAGGGCTCGTCCTCGACGGTGATCTCGTCGGCGCCGCGGACGACGGCGTCGGTGCCGCCGGTGGCGTTGCCGAACATGGTGTCGAAGGCGGCGCGGAGGGTGTCGCCCATCACGAGGGTGCCGGCCAGGAAGCCGGTGCCGAGGAGGACGGCGAGGAAGGTCCCGGCGAAGCGCCGCCGGTGGGCGCGCAGCGAGGCGGCGCTCAGGCGCAGTCCGGTGCGTGCGGCGCTCACGGCCGGCCGTCCTCTCCGGTGCGGGCCGGGGACGTTCCGGCGCGCCCGGCGCCCGGGACGAAGCGGTGCATCCGGTCCAGGACGAGGTCGGCGGTGGGCGAGGCCATCCGGTCCACGAGGCGGCCGTCCGCGAGGAAGAGGACCTCGTCGGCGTGCGCGGCGGCCACGGGGTCGTGGGTGACCATGACGACCGTGCGGCCCAGGTCGCGGGCGGTGCGGCGCAGCAGGCCCAGCACCTCGGCGCCGGAGCGGGAGTCGAGGTTGCCGGTGGGCTCGTCGGCGAAGACGACCTCGGGGCGGCCGGCGAACGCGCGGGCCACGGCGACGCGTTGCTGCTGGCCGCCGGAGAGCTGGGCGGGGCGGTGGCGCAGCCGGTCGCGCAGGCCGACGAGGCCGATGAGGGTCTCCAGCCACTGCGGGTCGGGGCGGCGGCCGGCGAGGTCGAGCGGGAGGGTGATGTTCTCCGCGACGGTGAGGGTGGACAGGAGGTTGAACGCCTGGAAGACGAAGCCGATCCGCTCGCGGCGCAGCAGGGTCAGGCGGCGGTCGTCGAGGCCGGTCAGCTCGGTGTCGCCGAGGAAGGCGTGGCCGCCGGTGAGGGTGTCCAGGCCGGCGGCGCAGTGCATCAGGGTGGACTTGCCGGAGCCGGAGGGGCCCATGATGGCGGTGAAGCGGCCGGCGGGGAACTCGACGCTGACGCCGTCGAGGGCGCGGACCTCGGCGGTGCCGGTGCCGTGGATCTTGACGGCGTCGATGACGCGGGCCGCGGCGGCGAGCACGGGGGCGGAGACGCTCATGCCGCGCCTCCGTGGGCGCGGCGGCGGGCGGTGGGGACGTTCATCGCGGGGTCAGCTCCTCGGTCGGAGGGTCTCGGGGACGCGGTGCGGTGCGTCGTTCCGAGCCTTCCGTCCGGGGGGTGCCCGGGTCGTCGTACGGGCGGCGGCCGTGGGGCTGCTGCGGGGGGAGGCCCCGCCGGGAGCGCCGGGGTCCCGGCTACTCCTGCGGTGGTAGCCGGGGCTGCTCCCGGCGGGGCGGTCCGGTTGCGCGGGGCCGGCCGTGGGGTCAACGGCCGCCGCGCGCGCGTCAGTCGAGGTGGCCGTGCTCGCGGTAGTACGCCTCCGCGCCGGGGTGGAGGGGGACGGGCACGTCGGCGGCGGCGCGGCCCAGCTCGAAGGGGCTGGTCATCGGCGGGGTGGGGCCGGTGAACCGGGCCGTGATCGCCTCGCGCTGCTCGTCCAGGGCGCGGATGGCGAGGTAGGCCAGTTCCTCGGGGAGGTCGGCGGCGCAGTAGAGGACCCAGCCGGAGAAGTCGAGGGTGGGAACGTCCTCCTCCACGCCGCGCAGCCGCCCGCGCTCCAGCACCCCGGCGGGCATGCCCAGGGAGGCGCAGTGGGCGAGGACGTCCTCGTCCAGCGGGAGGTAGCGCAGGTCGTAGGTCTCGCTGATGCGCCGCCAGCGCAGCGTCATGATCGCCTCGTCGAAGACCGCGTCGAAGGAGGGGTCCACGGGGGTGGCCTCGGGCGAGTTCTGCGAGCGGGGCCGGTCCTTGAGGAGCGCGCCGCCCCAGCGTTCGACGTCCTCGGGGGCGAAGCCGCAGCGGCCCAGCACCTCGTCCAGGACCCAGGTGACGGGGTGGCCCTGCTCGCGGGGCGGCACGGACAGGCGCAGGGGGACGCGGCGTTCGGCGATCTGGCGCAGGCCGGTGATGCCGGTCTCGCGGCGCACGGCCAGGGCGAGCCGGTCGTCGTGCGGGAAGGCGGCCAGGGCGCGCAGCGGCAGCGGCCGTTCGTAGGGGCCGCGCCCCTCCACCGCGCAGGTGAGGTTCCAGGCCGGGGTGGTGATGGCGAACTGGTAGTGGCCCTCGGCGACCAGGCGCGGGCCGTCCATGCCGAGGGCGGAGGGCGGCGTGCCCGTGACGGCGGCGATGGTGGTGCCGTCGGGCAGGGGGCTGTAGTAGCCGCCCAGGCCGTTGGCCAGGAGGCTGCCGATGGCCATCCAGTTCTGACCCGGGCACAGGATCTTGAGGTCGCGGGCTTCGAGGGGCATGGGGTGGCGGGTCCTTGCTGTCAGGCGCTGGGGCGGGCGGTCAGGCGCTGGGAACGATGGACAGGGCGTCGGCGGGCAGTTCGAGCCACGCCTTGTCGCCGGGGCCGGCGGCCAGGCGCGGCTCCTGGCGGGTGATCCAGACGTGGTCGCCCACCCGGACGTGGCAGTCCAGGCACTCGCCGGTGAACATCACCTGCTCCAGCTCGCCGGGCACCACGTTGGGCGCGGCGGCCGGCTCGGTGAGGTGGAGGCGGACGGCCTCGGGGCGGACGGCCAGCAGGACCTGGTCGCCGGTCTTCACTCCGGGCGCGGCGGTGCCCACCAGCTCGCCCAGGGCCGTGCCGATCCGGGTGCCGGGGCCGGAATCCCCGGCCGGGGCGGCGGAGACGACCGTTCCTTCGAGGAAGTTGGTGGTGCCGACGAAGTCGGCGACGAAGCGGGTGGCGGGCCGCTGGTAGATGTCGCGGGGGGTGCCCTCCTGCACGATGCGGCCGGCGGACATCACCGCGATGCGGCTGGACATGCCCAGCGCCTCGGCCTGGTCATGGGTGACGTAGAGGGTGGTGATGCCCAACTGCTGCTGGAGGGAGGCGAGTTCGGCGCGCATCGCCCCTCGGAGCTTGGCGTCGAGGTTGGACAGCGGCTCGTCCAGCAGCAGCAGCTTGGGGCGGCGCACCAGGGCGCGGGCCAGCGCGAGGCGCTGCTGCTGGCCGCCGGAGAGCTGGGTGGCCATGCGGCCCTCGTAGCCGGCGAGCTGGACGACGGCCAGCGCGCTCTCCACCCGCTCCCTGATCTCCTGCTTGGGCGGCTTGCGGCGCAGCACCTGGAGGGGGAAGGCGGCGTTGTCGAAGACGGTCATGTGCGGCCAGATGCCGTAGCTCTGGAAGACCATGCCGATGTCGCGGCGGTTGGGCGGCACGAAGGTGCCCTCGGCGACGCCCGCCACGAGGGTGCCGTCGATGACCACCCGGCCGCCGTCGGGGCGTTCGAGGCCGGCGACGGAGCGCAGGGTGGAGGTCTTGCCGCAGCCGGAGGGGCCCAGGAGGGTGTACAGCTCGCCCTCCTTGATCTCGAAGCTGACGCCGTCCACGGCGTTGACGGTGTTGCCGCGGTCGGCGAAGCCCTTGCGCAGGTCCTCCACGGCCAGGGGCCGGCGCGGTTCGGTGGCGGTCATGCGAGTCCCTCCGGGGGTGTGGTGCGGATGTCGGAGCCTCCCGGAACAGCTCCGGGTCGGGGGGTGCGGCGGGCGGTCACGGCGCTCCCCCGGCCCCGGCCGCGGCCCCTCGGCCGCGGGTGAGCACCAGGAAGAGCACGACGACCGGGGCCATGAACAGCAGGGTCATCAGGGTGACCGCGGAGGAGGCGCCGACCTGGCCGGTGTTGTAGAGCATCCAGGAGGCCACGGAGAGGGTGAGGGTGTCCTGGGAGCCCAGGAGGGTGGGCACGGTCAGGTCGCGCAGGGTCAGCAGCGCGAGCCACAGCCAGGTGTAGGTGGCCACGGGCCGCAGCAGGGGCAGGGTCACGCGGCGGATCGCCTGCCAGGAGGAGGCGCCGGACATGGCCGCGGCCTCTTCCAGCTCGGTGTGGATCTGCATCAGCCCGGCGTTGAACATGCGGGTGCCGAAGGCGAGCTGGACCAGAGCCATGACGCCGGCGAGCAGGATGAGCGTTCCGTAGAGGTCGTACCAGCCCTCGGTCCAGTACAGGGCGGCGATCAGCGCGCTGAAGGCGAAGATGGTGGTGGGCACGGCCTGCGGGAGGAAGGCCATGAAGTCGTAGGCGTAGCGGAACCGCAGGCGGGAGCGCACCACGATCCAGGAGAACGCCAGGCTCAGCAGCACCGCGAGGGTGGGCGCGATGAGCATCAGCTTGACGGTGGTCTCCAGGCCGCGCAGGACGTAGTCCCAGTCGAGGTTGCGGTAGTTGTCCAGCGAGACGTTCTCCAGCGCCTCGGCGGAGGGCTGCTGGACGAAGGGCAGCAGGGACATCCACACGACCATCAGCACGGGAAGGATGGTGGACCACAGGAAGTAGCCGCCGACGAAGAGCCA
The DNA here is from genome assembly GCF_031845405.1 of Streptomyces boetiae. Taxonomy (NCBI): domain Bacteria; kingdom Bacillati; phylum Actinomycetota; class Actinomycetes; order Kitasatosporales; family Streptomycetaceae; genus Streptomyces; species Streptomyces boetiae. The sequence goes on along the minus strand of NZ_JAVREN010000006.1, from coordinate 193,071 downwards.
GGCGGCCCAGCGCCACTTGCCCAGGCGGATGCGGACGGGGCGGTAGCCCTTGCCGGTGACGACCTGGTAGCGGCGGGCTGACTTCAGGGTGCGCAGGTACCAGAGGCTGAAGGCCACGGCGAGCAGGATCATCACGCCGCTGAACGCCGCCGGCACGCCGTACTCGGTGACGCCGGAGGAGGGGTTGGTGGCGACGTAGAGGTAACTGCTGAAGACGTGGATGTTGTTCGACAGGCCCATGATCAGGGGGATGTCGAGCGCGGAGATCGCGATGGTGGCCGAGAAGATCGCGGAGCCCATCAGGCTGGGTCGGATCAGCGGCAGCGTGACGCGGCGCAGGGCGCCCCAGGCGGTGGCGCCGGAGGCGCGGGCGGCCTCCTCCAGGGAGCCGTCCACCGAACGCAGGCTGCTGGAGACCATGATGAAGGTGACGGCGGACAGGGCCATGCCCTCCACGAAGCCCATGCCGACGAGCGAGGCGATGTTGATGGGCGCCGAGGAGAGGCCGAACCAGTCCATCAGCCACTGGTTGACCGCGCCGATGCGGGGGTGGAAGAGGAAGATCCAGCCCATGGCGGTGAAGAAGCCGGGGACCAGGACCCGCAGCACCATGGCGGTGTTGATGGTGCGCTGCCAGCCGAAGTCGGTGCGTTCCACCAGCAGGGCCAGGGCCGTGCCGAGGCTGAGCGCGACGACGAGGGTGACGAGGACGTACAGGACGGTGTTGAAGACGACTTCCCAGACGCGGGCGTCGCCGAACAGCGACGTGTAGTTGTCCAGGGTGAACGCGCCGTGGGGCGAGCCCTGTTCGCGGAAGCCGAGGTAGAGCAGGAGGACCAGGAGGGCCACCACGCACAGGGCGGGCAGCGCGATGACGGCGGCCAGGACGCCGGTCGCGGTGGGCCGGCGGCGGCGCGGGGCGGGGGCCGCCGCCCCGGCCGGAGCCGGGGCGGCGGGGGCGGGCCGGTCGTCCGCGGCCTGATCGGCCGTCAGGACACCGCCGCCCGGGTGCTGTTCTTCGTGCATGTCCATCAGTCCGTCAGAAGCTCGATCAGCTCGCTCTTGAACTCACGGCTGAACAGCTCGGGGTGGTCGGCGACGTACTCGTAGCTGTTCTCGGTGAACTCCACGCCGTCCGCCTCGTGGGCGGCGATCTCCTCGGCGGTGCGGCTGCCCTCGACGCGGGTGTTGTCGGCCAGCTCGTGCTCGTACAGCAGCTCCTGGGCCTCGGGGGTGGTCAGCCAGGTGACCCACAGGGTGGCCGCGGCGGGGTGTGCGGCGTTCTTGGGCACCGATGCGTACCAGGGGGAGACCACGGCGGCGTCCTCCAGGATGGCGGTCTCCAGCGGGGCGCCCTGCTCGGCGACGACCGCGGCGAGGTTGCTGCCACAGGAGAGCCACAGGGCGGCGAACTCGCCGGAGGCGACGCGGCTGAGCTCGCCGCAGCCGAAGAGGCCGGCGGGCTCGAAGGCTCCCAGGTACTCGCGTATGCCCTCCTCGCCCATGATGTTCTCGTCGCCGAGGATGTTGAACTGCGCCGCGTAGGGGGTGCTGGCGACGGGCTGGTCCAGCTCCAGCACCTCGGCGGCGGAGCGCGGGACCTCGTTCTCGGGGATGAGGGTGGTGTTGTAGGTGAAGCCGGGAATCTGGTCGAGCAGGGTCACGGAGGTGCCGTCGGAGTTGACCAGGTCCTCGGTCCAGGGGGCGACCTCGGTGAAGTCGATGGCCTGGAGGGCGTCGGCGCCCTGGGGGCCGACGCTGAAGGTGAGGTCGGAGCTGGCCAGGAGGGCGTCGGTGGAGGAGCGGGAGCCGGAGTTGTTCTCCTCGATCACCTCGGCGACGTTGCCCGGCATGTTCTGGTCGGGGGTGAGGGTGACGTCCAGGTCGAGACCGTACGCCTCCTGGAAGGCGTCGGTCAGGTCCTCCAGGGCGCCCTGGCCGTGCAGGCCCCAGTTGAGGTTGAGGGCGCCCTCCTGGCGGGCGGCCTCGACCAGCTCGGCCAGGGCCGGGTTGTCGGCCAGGCGCTGCTCGGCGGCCTCGGCGAGGGCGGCCGGGTCGTCGTTGCCGCCGCCGTCGTCGTCGGAGCCGCAGGCGGTGGCTATGGTCATCAGGGCGGTCGCGGCCACGGCCGCGCGCCAGTGGCGCATCAGGCGGCGTCTCATCGGGGGTCCTCACTTACGGGTCGGGCTCCGGTCACGGAGGCGGGTGCGGGCATGCCGGGGCCACGGGGGGCGGGTCGGGGTGTCGGTGTGGTGCTGTGGGGTGTGGGGGTCCGGGGCGGCCTGGAGTGGGCCGGCGCGCTCCGGGGGTCTCAGGGGTGGACGACGGCCATCCAGATGGGCTCGGTGCGGCCGAGCATCGCGGCGACGGCGGCGTTGACCTCGGTCAGGGGGTAGCGGTGGGTGATCAGCTCCTCGGCGGTGAGCTGCCCGGAGGCGAGCAGGCCGAGGACGGCGGCGGTGTCGGCGCGGGTGCAGTTGCGGGTGCCGACGATCCGCAGGCAGTCGTGCATCAGGTCGCGCAGCGAGAGCGGGAAGGGCGCGCCGTTCCCGCCCATGTGCACAAACGTTCCCGCCGCGCCGACGGCGGCGGCCGTCTGGCCGGAGCCGGGTCCGGCCGGGAGGTAGTCGATGGCGGCGTCGGCGCCCTCGGGCAGCAGGGCCCGCAGGCGGCCGGTGAGGGCGCCGTCCGTGCCCCAGTCCTCGCCCAGCTCCTCCAGGGCGACGGTCTCGGCGGGAACGGGCCCGGCCAGGGCGCGGACGGCCTCCAGACGCTCGGCGGAGCGGCCGACCAGGACCAGGCGCCCGGCGCCGAAGTGGCGGGCGAGCTTGACCGTGGCCACGCCCATGGTGCCGGTGGCGGCGGTGACGATCAGGGAGCCGGCCGCAGGGAGGGCGGCACACTTCAGGGCGCGCACGGCGTTGCCCAGGTCGTGGACCTTGGCGCCGACCTCGAAGCTGACGTTGTCCGGCAGCTCGTCCACCAGCCAGGCGGGGACGCGGACGTACTCGGCCAGGCCGCCGTCGTGGTAGCGGGCGTACAGCTTCAGCTCGCCCTTGCCGAAGGCGGCGTGGCCGATCATGGCCGACTCGGCGCAGAGCTGCTCGCGGTCGGTGCGGCAGAAGCGGCAGGCGCGGCAGGAGAGGGTGGGGTGGACGCGGACGCGGCGGCCGGTGAGGGCCTCGTCGGCGTCGGGGCCGACGGCCGTGACCGTGCCGGCGATCTCGTGGCCGGGCGTGGTGGGCAGGTGCCTGAACGCCCCGAGCGCGAGCAGCTTGGGGATGCTGGGCGCGAGGCCGGCGGCGGCGACCTTGATCAGCACCTCGCCGGGGCCCGGCTCGGGGATCTCGGTCTTCTCCAGGGTGAAGTCCGCGGTGCCCCGGTGGGCACGGGCGGCGGACATGAGGGGCATGGCGCGGCTCCTGGGTCGGCGGGTCGGGGGCGGGCCGGTCAGGCGGCGCGCAGGGCGTCGGCCTCGGCGGCGGTGATCGGCTCGCCCTTCTTGGTCGCGTCGGCGACGCGGGGGACCTCGCGGGCGGAGGCCAGCACGATGTGGCGGGAGGGGCCGCCGTGGATGCTGGTGAAGGCGATGCCCACGGGGATGCTGACGAAGTCGCCGGGCTCCAGGTGGAGGCTGCCGCGCTGGGTGACCAGGGTGCGGGTGCCGCTGATCTGGTACTGGATCTCGGTGGCGTTGCGGTGGCGGGTGTAGGTGCGGCCGTCGGAGAAGGCGGCGTCGGCGCGGCCGATGAGGAGGTCGCGGGAACCGTAGAGCCAGGTGGTGCCCTCGGCGTCCTCGTCGGGGCGCTGGAGGCGGATGCGCTCGGCGACGCGGTCGGCGTGGCCCAGCAGGAGGCGCTCGTCGGCGGGGGCCATGACGATGTCGTGCTCCGGGCCGCCCAGGCACTCGGTGATCAGCTCGTTGGTGTGGGCGGCCTCCCAGCCGGGGAAGGGCGTTTCGAGAGGCTGGGCGGTGCGCACGGCCGGCTGGAGCTCCTCGACGGGGGCGGGCACGTAGAAGAGCAGGTGGATGTCGCGCCGGCCGTAGTTGTCGTGGGCGATGGCGACGGGAATGCGGGAGAAGTCGCCGGGGGTCAGCTCGACGGTGCCCAGCTCGGTCATCAGGGTCCGCTCGCCCGCCACCTGGAAGGACATCTCGTCCACGTCGCAGTTGCGGTGGTAGAAGGGCTGGCGGTTGTTCATCGTCTGCCACTCGACGCGCAGGAAGTCGCTCTCGTAGATCCCGCGCGGGTGGGAGAACTCGCGCTCGATGTACTCCGGCGGGAAGTGGACGGCCTCCACGGGCGGGTGCGCCCGTAGCTGCTTGCGGCTCGGCAGCGGGGGCGCCAGCAGCAGGTCCTCGTCGCGCTCCAGCAGCAGGGGCCGTCCGTCGAACGGAAAGGCGTCGATGACTTCCTGGACGATCCCCATGATCGATCCTCCTTGACCGGGTGAGGCGGCCTTCCGGCCACCCGCTTCATGTCCTGCTTAGCGAGACTGCTGTCCTTCGATTTGGGACCCTGCCACGACCGGGATGTGGCGGTCAATACATCTGCAAGGATCGGACTGGACAGGTTACGTCCGATCTGCTCGAAACGCGGTCCCGTATACCAGGCCGGGCATCCCGTATATCAGGACTCATTCGGACGCGCACAGCACCCCGGCCGCGGAGCGACCGGGGTGCTGTGCGCTAGGAGGAGCGGCGCGGCCCGGGAGAGGCGGACCGCGATCACGGGAACGGCGGGCGGGGCGTCAGCCGGGCCGGGTGAAGCCGAAGTGGCGGACGGCTCCGGCCGCGGTGCGGTCCAGGAGGGCGACGGAGGCGCAGCCCGGGGGGAGGCGGCCCGCCTCGATCTCGGCCAGGAGGCGGGCGACGGCGCGCCGGTGCCCGGCGAAGGCGCGCCGGGAGACCCACCGGCCGCGGGCCGACTGGCCCGAGAGGGCGGCCGGCGGGGGGACGTCGAGGACCAGGAGGTGGAACGCCCGCCCCGAGCGCCGCGCCTCGCGCCCCAGCCAGCGCCGCACCCAGGCCGTCCGGCCGCAGTCGTGCACCATCACGCTGGCCCCCGAGCGCAGGGCCCGCCACAGGCGCGCGTAGTGGGCCAGCCGCACGGCGGGCCGGTAGCAGGCGTACGGCAGCCAGGCGGGCAGCCGCGCGGCCCACAGGTCCCGGGTCTCCTGGGAGTCGATGCGGGCGACCGGGGGCCCGGCGACGACCACGGGCCGGCGCATCAGCGTCGACTTGCCGCTGCCGGGCAGCCCCGAGACCACCACGTGGTGGCCCGCCGGCCAGCGCAGGACCAGCGGAGCGCGCGCCTCGGCGCCCCGGAAATCGAGCACCCGCGGCGGGGCACTCCTCGCGCAGTGCGCCATGGCCCTGTCCCCTCCCTGGTGCCCCGGTGTCGCTCACGGTAACCGGCCGCGACCGGGGCGGGCAATGCCGCCGGGCCCAACCCCCCTGCCGCGGACGGCCGTTACGGCTTGCGCCCCACCCCGCCCACGGCGTTCGGCGGCTGGCCCCCGTCCAGCTCAGGCAGGTCGGGCCGCCACAGCGGCACCGGGACCACGCCCGGCTCCACCAGCTCCAGGCCCTCGAAATAGCCGGCGATCTGGTCGCGGGTGCGGAGGTTGTACGGGACGGCGCCGGTGTCGTTGTACTCCTGCTGCGCCCGCGCGTACGCCTCGTCGGTGATCATGCCGTCGTTCAGCGAGAGGAAGCTGCCCGCGGGGAGCCCGTCCAGCAGGCGGGCGACGATCGACCTGGCCTCGTCGTAGTCGGCGACGTGGCCGAGGATGCCGGAGAGGATGAGGCCCACGGGCCGGGTCAGGTCCAGCGTGCGGCCGGCGGCGGCGAGGATGGCCTCGGGCTCGTGGACGTCGGCCTGGATGTACTCGGTGGCACCCTGCGAGGAGCTGGTGAGCAGCGCGTGGGCGTGGACGAGGACCAGCGGGTCGTTGTCCACGTAGACCACGCGGGCCTCGGGGGCGACGCGCTGGGCGACCTCGTGGGTGTTGTCCACGGTGGGCAGGCCGGTGCCGACGTCGAGGAACTGGCGGATGCCGGCCTCGCCGGCCAGGTAGCGGATGCTGCGGACCAGGAAGTACCGCGAGGAGCGGGCGATGTCGACCACGTCGGGGAACGCCTCGCGGTAGGCGTCGCCCGCGGCGCGGTCCACCGCGTAGTTGTCCTTGCCGCCCAGCCAGTAGTTCCAGATGCGGGCCGAGTGCGGCACCGACGCGTCGATGGCCGCTCCCCTGCCGCCGCCGGACGCCCCCGTCTCGGACTCCTTTTCGCCACTCACCGGCCACTCCCCTGGTTCATCTCGCGCACGCCTTCCTCACGTTGAGGCGACGCGGACATCGAACCACCTGGAGGGCGGGCGGGCCAGCGCTCCGCCGGGATCGCCGGCCCGGGCCGGGCAGGCGGCGGGTCCCGGCGGGCCGTCAGGTCCCGGGCAGGCGGGCCTCCAGCAACCCCGCGGTCACCCGGGTCTCGAACACCGGCTGGGGCGCGGTGGACGGGCCGTGCACGACGTGCCCGTCCGTCAGCCGGAAGGTGCTGCCGTGCCAGGGGCAGCGGACGCAGCCGTCCGCGACCTCGCCGCCGGAGAGCGGCCCGGCCTGGTGGGAGCATCGGTCGGCCAGGACGTGGACGGTGCCGTCGGCCTGCCGCAGCACGAAGACCGGCACCTCGCCCAGCATGCGCGAGACGGGCGTTCCCACCGGGAAGTCGGCCAGCTCGCCGACCGGTTGCCAGCCGGGCCCGGCGAGCACGGAGACGGGCTCGGCGTGGTTGACGCCCGCGGCCTGGCGGTAGGCGAGGTGGCCGCCGAGGGCGCCGCCCGCGCTGACGGTGAGCAGGCCGGCGTACGCCAGGGCGCGCCCCTTCATCCTGCGGCCCCGCAGGCGGGCGGCGAGCGAGGCGGCGTAGAGCCCGACGGCGACGGTGTTGGCCGCGGCGTGCACCAGGCCGACGCGCATCTGCGGCTTGTGCAGCTCGGCCCAGTCGGCCCAGCCGGCGAGGGCGGCGGGCGCGGCGGCGGCGAGGCCGACGCCGACCAGGAGGCCGGCGCCGCGGCGCCGGCCCGGCAGCAGGTCGAGCACGGCCGCGGAGGTCCAGGTGCCGATGGGCACCTGGACCAGCACGGGGTGGACCGGGTGCCCGAGGCGGGTGCCGTGCAGCGCGTCGCGGGTGCCCTCTGGCAGGGACCGCACCAGGCCGCGCAGCCGCATCAGCAGCGGGTCGGCCCAGCGCGCCGACTCCACGCGGTCCAGGGCGGCCTGCACCCGCCCGGGGCGGTCGGGGTCGGGCAGCAGCGCGCGCATCGCGGCGAGCGCTCCTTCGGCGGGCGTTCGGCCCTCGGTGACGAGGTCGGTCGGTGCGGCCATGCGGGGCGTCCCTTCTGAGGCTGGCTGAGCGGGTTCCTCAGACCTTGCGTTTGAAAACCGCGACGGACAGCGGCGCGAAGACGGCGGCGATGGCCGCGGCCCAGGCAAGGGACTGCGCCACGGGAGTGGCCACCTCGCCGCCGCGCATCAGGCCACGGCAGGCCTCGGCCAGCGTGCTGACGGGGTTGATGTCCACGAACGCCTGGAGCCAGCCGGGCATGGTGTCGGCCGGTACGAAGACGTTGCTGACGAAGGTGACCGGGAAGAGGGCGGTGAAGCCGAAGATCTGCACGCGCTCGGCGTCCTTGGCGAGCAGGCCCACCAGGACGGCGACCCAGGAGAACGCCAGGGCGAACGCCAGCAGCAGCACCGCGGCGCCCAGCAGGCCGAGGACCCCGGGGCTCCCGAGGCGGAAGCCCAGGATCATGCCGACCGCGACCACCAGGACGATGGACCAGGCCTGCTTGACCTGGTCGGCGGCGATCCGCCCGGCGAGCGGGGCCCAGCGGGCGATGGGCAGGGACCTGAGGCGGTCGAAGACTCCTTTGCGGACGTCGGTGTTGAGGCCCTGGCCGACGTAGAGGGTCACGAAGAGCATGTTCATCACGATCATGCCGGGGAGCATGAAGCGCAGGTAGTCCTGGGTGGAGCCGGCGATGGCGCCGCCGAAGACATAGGTGAACAGCAGGACGAACATGATCGGCTGGATGCTGAAGTCGCTCAGCTCGTACGGGTTGTGCCGCACCTGCACCAGGGTCCGCCAGGCGAGGGTGAGGCTCTGGCGGACGCCCTGGAGGAGGCCGACGCGGGGGCTGAGCGGACGGTCGGCGTGGGCGGGGGCCTCGGCGGTCACGGGGACGCCTCCTCTCCGGCGCCGGGGGCGATGCCCGGGTCGCCGTCCGTGGGCCGGCCGGTGAGGCTGAGGAAGACCTCGTTGAGGCTGGAACCGCGCAGGGCCAGCTCGGTGAGCAGGACCCCCGCGTCGTCCAGGCGGCGGACCACGGCGGGCAGCACGGCCGGGTCGGTGACGGGGACGGTGATCACCCCGCCCTTCACCTCGGGCTCCGCCTCGACGAGTTCGGCGACGGCCTGCCGGACCAGCGGCAGGCGCTCGGCGTCCCGGGGGCGCACGGCGAGCATCCGCCCGCCGGTGGTGGCCTTCAGCTCCTCGGGCGTGCCCTGGGCGATGACCCGGCCGTGGTCGATCACCACGATCCTGTCGGCCAGTTCGTCGGCCTCCTCCAGGTACTGGGTGGTGAGCAGGGCGGTGGTGCCCTCGTCCACGAGGCGGCGGATCAGCTCCCACAGGCCGGTCCTGGCGCGCGGGTCGAGGCCGGTGGTCGGCTCGTCGAGGAAGAGGAAGGGCGGCCTGCCCACGAGGCTGGCGGCCAGGTCCAGGCGGCGGCGCATGCCGCCCGAGTAGGTGCCCACGGCCCTGCTCCCGGCGTCCGAGAGCCCGAAGCGCTCCAGCAGCTCGTGCGCGCGGCGCCGGGCCTCGGCGCGGCCCATGCCCAGGAGGCGGCCGATCAGCAGGAGGTTCTCGGTGCCGGTCAGCTGCTCGTCCACGGAGGCGTACTGCCCGGTCAGGCCGATGAGCTGGCGCACGCGGTGGGCGTCGCAGCGCACGTCGTGGCCGCCGACGGAGGCGTTCCCGGCGTCGGGCCGCAGCAGGGTGGCCAGGACGCGGACGACGGTGGTCTTGCCCGCACCGTTGGGCCCCAGCAGGCCGAGCACGGTCCCGGCGGGAACGCTCAGGTCCACGCCGTCGAGCGCGGTGGTCGCGCCGAAGCGCTTCACCAGCCCCTCCGCGACGATGGCGTCGGCCATGGGGTCCGCTCCCTTCCTCGCCCTCCCGGGCCGGAGCCCGGGTCTCCCCCACTATGGGCCGGACCGGCGGGGCCCGCGAGGCGAGGCGGGCGGGCGGGGGACGTGGGGGCGGGTCAGGAGGCGGGGCGCTGGCAGTGGGGGCACCAGGCGGTGGTGCGTCCGGCGATGCGGTCGCGGGCCAGGGGGCCGCCGCAGCGCGGGCAGGTGGCGTCGGGGTCGTCGCGGTGCCCGGTGAGCCAGGAGTCGCGGGTGGGCACGTGCCCGGCGCGCACGGAGTCGCGCAGCACCTGGCGCAGCGCGGTGGCCAGCCGCCCGCGTTCGTCCGGGCCCAGGTCGTCGGCCCGGCGGGCCGGGGCGATGCGGGCGCGCCACAGGATCTCGTCGCCCAGGAGGTTGCCGAGCCCGGCGAGGGCGGACTGGTCGGTGAGAACGGCCTTGACGCGGGCCCGGCGTCCGGCGAGCAGGCCGTCGAGCTGCGAGCGGGTCAGGCTCAGCGCGTCGGGGCCCTGGTCCCCGATGACGCGGCCGACGTCCTCCTCGCGGAAGGCCAGCCACAGGCCCCGGAGCTTGCGCTGGTCGCGGTAGGCCAGGCGGCGGCCGTCGTCCAGGGCCAGGGTGACGCGGTCGTGGCGGGCGGCACGATCTTCGGGGCCGAGGCAGGCCAGGCGTCCCGTCATTCCGAAGTGCAGCAGCAGGGTGGGCCCGTCGGTGCGGGCCAGCAGCCACTTGCCGCGCCGCTCGGAGCCGGCGACCGTCCGGCCGGTGAGCGCCCGGCGCATCCGCTGGGGCGTCAGGCCGCGCAGCACCCCGGAGTCGGCGACTTCGACGTGCTCCACGCGGCGTCCCCGCGCGCAGGAGTCCAGCGTGCGGCGGAAGTCCTCCACGTCCGGCAATTCGGGCATATCGCTACGGTACGCCGTCGGGCTCGGCCTCCGCGCGCGGGGCGAGGATCGTGCGCCGGTAGTCCTCTGCGGTGACTTCCATGCCCACGTCGCGCTGGGCCCGCTCCGAGAGGTACCAGCGGTGCTCCAGCAGCTCGTGGTAGACCTGCGCGGTGTCCATGCCCTCGCGCAGCGCGGTGGGGACGGCCCGCACGGCCGGGCGGAAGACGTCGCGGACCCAGCGGTGCGCCAGGACCTCGGGGCGCGCGCCCAGGGGGTCGCCGGGGACGTAGTCCTCCTGGGTGGCCATCCAGGTCTCCAGGTCGTTCAGCAGGCTGCGGGCCTGGTTCTCCTCGGCGTCGAGGCCGGTCAGGCGCAAGAGCTGGCGCTGGTGGTGGCCGGCGTCCACGACCTTGGGCAGGAACGTGACCTCGTCGCCGTCCGGGGAGTGCTGGATCTGCATCTCCGCGACGTCGAAGCCGAGTTCGTTCAGGCGGCGGATGCGGCGGTCGATGTAGTGGCGCTTGTCGCGCGGGTAGACCGAGGGACGGGTCAGCTCGTGCCACAGGTCGCCGTAGCGTTCCACGATCTCCTGACCGAAGGGCACCGGGTCGACGGCCGGGTGCAGGGAGCCGCCGGCCTCCAGGTCCATCAGCTCCCCGACGATGTTGACCTGGGCGACCTCCAGGTCGTAGTCGCGCTGGCCATGGGTGAGTTCGGGCTGGAGCTGGCCCGTCTCGGCGTCGACCAGGTAGGCGGCGTAGGCGCCGGCGTCGCGCCGGAAGAGGGTGTTGGACAGGGAACAGTCGCCCCAGGCGAAGCCGCTGAGGTGGAGGCGGACCAGCAGCACGGCCAGCGCGTCGAGCAGCCGCTTGATGGTGCCCGGCCGCATGGTCGTCTCGAACATCGAGCGGTAGGGCAGGGAACCCTTGAGCTGACGGGTGATCAGCACCGGCTCCAGCGGCTCTCCCTCGACCGCGCGCCTGCCGGTGACCACGGCCACCGGGTCCACGGCCGGGATGGCCAGCCGGTCCAGGTCGCGCAGCAGCTCGTACTCGCGCACGGCCGCCCACTCCCCGACCTCCTTGAGCGCGAACACCTCGCTGCCGGCCCGCGCGAAGCGGACCACGTGCCGGGAGATGCCGCGCGGCAGCGCCACCAGGTGCTTCTCCGGCCACTCGGCCAGCGGAACGTCCCACGGCAGGTCGAGCAGGTTCGCCGGCTGCGCGGGGTCGGTGGCGGTGATCTGGAGCTCCATGTCCCCAGTCTGCGCCAGGACCGCCCAGTCGTGGCCCTGCCCGGAGGGGGGTGTCAGCGGCGGGCCTTCGCGCCGCCCCGGCCCCGCAGCCGGGCCCGGAGTCCCTGGAGTCCGGAGACCGCGCCGCGCAGGCGGCCCTTGCGCGGGCCCGCTCCCGGGCGCCGCGGGGAAGCCCGCTCTGCCAGGCGGTTCAGGTCGCCGGCCAGCCGGTCGCGGGTGGCCTCGATGTCGGCCCTTATCCGGTCGGGTGACGTGCCCATGCGGCGTCCTCCTTCAGGGTGCGCAGCGTGCGTTCGGGCCTGGGCGAGAGCCGGCTCATCCGCGCGCGGCCCCGCAGGAACAGCACGCCGCCCGCCAGGGCCCACAGGCCGGCCACGATCAGCGCGGCCCACCCGGCGTCCATGACGTTGGCCAGGCCGAACGCCAGGGCCAGGGAGAGGAAGACGGCGACCATGTAGCCGGCGAACCCGGCGGCGCCGAACATCCCGGCCGCGCGCCCGGCACCGGCCACCTCCTCGCGCACCTCGGCCTTGGCCAGCTCGACCTCCTGCCGGAACAGGTCCTGCGCGTCCTCGACCACGTCGGAGAAGAGCGTTCCCAGGGACTCGCGGGAACGGTCCCCGCGGCGGCCGTCCGCCCGCGCGTCCCCGTCCCGGGCCTCGCTCCCCCGTTCCTGGACGGGCTTCCGTGAGGTCAACGACATCTCAATACCTCCGCCGGACGCCCCTTCGGCGTCCCTGGGCCCACGAGTAGCCCGGGTGGTTGGGGGGAAACCAGGACGGATATGGACACGATCCCCGAAGCGGTGCTCGCGGGCCTGTGGGGCCTGGTGGCCGGGTCGGCGCTGCTGCTGGGCGCCGCCCTCGGCTATGGGCTGCGGGTGCCCTCCTGGCTGGTGGCCACGGTGATGGCCTTCGGCGCCGGGGTGCTGATCTCGGCCGTCTCCTTCGAGCTGGTCGGGGAGTCCTACGACCAGGGCGGCCTCGGCCCGGCGGTCGCGGGCACGCTCGCCGGGGGCGTTGCCTATACGGCGGGCAACGCGGCGCTGGCCCGGCGCGGGGCGCGCCACCGCAAGCGTTCCGGGGACGGCGGGCCGGGCCAGCGGCAGCCCTCGGAGGCGCAGCAGGAGGGCTCGGGCGTGGCGCTGGCGCTGGGCGCGCTGCTGGACGGCGTGCCGGAATCTGCGGCCATCGGGGTCAGCCTGCTGGACGGCGGGGAGGTGAGCCTGGTGACGGTGGTGGCGGTCTTCCTCAGCAACGTCCCCGAGGGCCTGTCCTCCTCGGCCGGGATGCGGGCCGCGGGGCGGCGGCCGGGCTACGTCTTCGGCGTGTGGGGCGGGATCGCGGCGGCGAGCACGGCCTCGGCGGTGCTGGGCTACGCCGTGGTGGGCGGGCTGCCGACGGGCGTGCAGGCGGCGGTGACGGCCGTGGCCGCCGGGGGCATCCTCACGATGCTGGCGGACACGATGATCCCGGAGGCCTTCGCCCGCGCGCACCTGGCGATCGGGCTGGTGCTGGTGTGCGGCTTCCTGGTGTCCTTCGGGCTCTCCCACGCGTGACAACCGCCCGGGGCGGGGCGGGCGGCCGGACGTGCGCCCCGCGCGGGGCGCGCCCAGACTTGAGGAGGACCCCAGGAGGCGCACGTGGCCGAATCCCCCGTTCACACGCTCAACGACGGGCGCACGCTGCCCGCGGCCGGGCTCGGGACGTATCCGCTGGACGACGAGGCGGCGGAGGAGGCGGTGCGCTCGGCCCTGGCCGCCGGGTACCGGCTGGTCGACACGGCCGTGAACTACGGCAACGAGCGGGGCGTGGGCCGCGGCGTCGCGGCCTCCGGCGTGCCTCGGGAGGAGGTCGCGGTCACCACCAAGCTGCCCGGGCGCGACCACGGGTACGAGGAGACGCTGAGGTCGTTCCGGGAGTCCCTGGACCGGCTGGGGCTGGAGTGGGTGGACCTGTACCTGATCCACTGGCCGCTGCCCCGCGTGGACAGGTTCGTGGAGTCCTGGCGGGCGATGATCCGGCTGCGCGAGGAGGGCCTGGCCCGCTCCATCGGCGTCTCGAACTTCACGCCGGAGCAGATCGCGCGCCTGGAGCGGGAGACCGGCGTGCTCCCGGCCGTCAACCAGGTCGAGCTGCACCCGCTGCTGCCCCAGGAGGAGCTGCGGGCGTTCCACGCCAAGCACGGGATCGTCACGGAGAGCTGGAGCCCGCTGGGGCGCGGGAGCGAGCTGCTGAAGGACGCGGCGATCGGCCGCGTGGCCCGGGCGCACGGGGTGACCCCGGCGCAGGCGGTGCTGCGCTGGCACGTGCAGCTGGGGGCCGTTCCCGTCCCCAAGTCGGCGAACCCGGCCAGGCAGCGCGAGAATCTCGACGTCTTCGGCTTCGCGCTGACCGAAGCTGAGCTGGAGGCGGTCGCCGGACGGCCGCCGCGGCGGCTGGGCGGGGACCCGGACCACCACGAGGAGTTCTGAGAATGGCGGATCAGGCGCGGATAGGCGTCACCGGGCTGGCCGTGATGGGCCGCAACCTGGCCCGGAACCTGGCGCGGCACGGGCACACCGTGGCGGTGCACAACCGCACGGCGGCCAGGACGGAGGAGCTGACCGGCTCCTTCGGGCACGAGGGGGCGTTCGTCCCGGCCCTCCCCCAGCCAAGGGGGTCTCCCCGGACGGAGTCTGGGGGAGGCTGGGCGGTGCCCCCATGGCGCGGGAGTTCGTGGCCGCGCTGGAGCGGCCCCGGCGGCTGGTGGTGATGGTGAAGGCCGGGACGGCGACGGACGCGGTGATCGAGGAGTTCGCGCCGCTGCTGGAGCCCGGCGACATGATCATGGACGGCGGCAACGCGCACTTCGCGGACACCCGGCGCCGGGAGGCCGCGCTGCGCGAGCGCGGGCTGCACTTCGTGGGCTGCGGGATCTCCGGCGGCGAGGAGGGCGCGCTGCTGGGCCCGAGCATCATGCCCGGCGGCTCGGCCGAGTCCTACGCGGCGCTCGGCCCGCTGCTGGAGAGCATCGCCGCCCGGGCCGGCGACGGGGAGCCGTGCTGCGCGCACATCGGCCCGGACGGCGCGGGTCACTTCGTCAAGATGGTGCACAACGGCATCGAGTACGCCGACATGCAGCTGATCGCGGAGTCCTTCGACCTGCTGCGGCAGGTGGCCGGGTATCAGCCGCGGCGGATCGCGGAGGTCTTCCGCGGCTGGAACGAGGGCCGCCTGGACTCCTACCTCATCGAGATCACGGCCGAGGTGCTGGCCCACGCGGACGCGGCCACCGGCGCGCCCTTCGTGAACGTGGTGGCCGACCGCGCGGAGCAGAAGGGCACCGGTCGCTGGACGGTGCAGACGGCGCTGGACCTCGGCGTTCCCGTCAGCGGGATCGCGGAGGCGGTCTTCGCCCGCGCCCTGTCGGGGCACACCGAGCTGCGGGCGGCGGCTGCCGGCCTGCCGGGCCCCGCCGGGGGCGGGCTCGCGAAGGAGGAGGCGGCCCGCTTCACCGAGCAGGTCGAACAGGCCCTGTACGCCTCGAAGATCGCGGCCTACGCACAGGGCTGGCACCTGATCCAGACCGGCAGCCGGGAGTACGGCTGGGACATCGACCGCGGCACGGTGGCGGCGATCTGGCGCGGGGGCTGCATCATCCGGGCGCGGTTCCTGGACGAGATCCGGGCCGCGTACCGGGCCGGCGGGCAGCCGCCGGTGACGCTGCTGGCCGACCCCGGCTTCGCGGAGGCACTGGGCCGCGCCCAGGACGCCTGGCGGCACGTGGTGGCCACCGCCACCCGCCTGGGCGTGCCGGTGCCGGGCATCTCGGCGGCGCTGGCGTACTACGACGGGCTGCGGGCCGGGCGGCTTCCGGCCGCGCTGGTGCAGGGGCTGCGGGACTACTTCGGCGCGCACACCTACGAACGCACCGACCGGGAGGGCTCGTTCCACACGCTGTGGGGCGGGGACCGCTCGGAGGTCACCGCCTGAACGGCCGGGCGCGCACGTCCGGGCGGGCGCCGCCCGGGGGGGCGCCTTCCGGGCGGCGTGCGCCGCCCGGGGCGCCCGTGCGCCATCCGGCGGACGTGGCGGGCGCCGGGCGGGATGTCGTCTCCGCGGCGCCCGGGTGTGCTGGCAGCGTGCCGAGGGGGTACCCGGGGGCGGACCCCATCGGACTGACCTGCGGCGGGAGCGGAGAGGCATGCAGATCGGATACAAGCTGGCGGCGGAGGGCTACGGGCCCCAGGAGCTGGTACGGCAGGCCGTGGAGGCCGAGCGGGCCGGATTCGACTTCGTGGAGATCAGCGACCACTACCACCCGTGGCTGGACAACCAGGGCCACTCCCCCTTCGCCTGGACGGTGCTGGGCGCGATCGCCGCGAGGACCGAGCGCATCGGCCTGGCCACGGGCGTCACCTGCCCGACGGTCCGCTACCACCCGGCCATCATCGCCCAGGCGGCGGCCACGCTCGCGCTGCTGTCGGACGGCCGCTTCACCCTCGGCCTGGGCGCGGGCGAGCGGCTGAACGAGCACGTGGTGGGCACCGGGTTCCCCGACTCCACCGCCGTGCGGCACGAGCGGCTGCGCGAGGCGCTGGAGATCATCCGGCTGCTGTGGCAGGGCGGCTACCGCAGCTACGAGGGCAAGCACCTGCGGATCGACGACGCGCGGGTCTTCGACCTGCCGCCCAAGCCGCCGGTGATCGCGGTGGCGGCCGGGGGGCCCGAGGCCGCGCGCATCGCGGCGACGCTGGGCGACGGCCTGTTCGCCACCGAGCCGAAGCCGCAGATCGTCCGCGCCTACCGGGAGGCCGGCGGCTCCGGGCCGCGGTACGCCGAGGTCCCGATGGCCTGGGCCCGGGACGAGCACACCGCGGCCAAGGCCGCGCTGGAGACCTCCCGCTGGGCGGTCACCGGCTGGAAGGTGATGAGCGAGCTGCCCAACCCGGTGAACTTCGAGGCGGCCTCCACCACGGTCCGCGAGGAGGACATCCTGCGGCAGTTCGCCTGCGGCTCGGACCCGGCGCGCTTCCTGGAGGTGGCCCAGCAGTTCGTGGACGCCGGCTTCGACCACCTGGTCACGCAGAACGCCGGGCCCGACCCGGACGGCTTCCTGGAGTTCTACCGCAAGGAGCTGGACGGGCCGCTGCGGGCGCTGACCCCGCGCCGCTGAGCCCGGCGGCGCGGCCTGCCCCGGCGGCGCCGTCCCCTCGCCGCGCCGCCCCGGCCCCCGCGGCCGGGGCGGCGCGGGTGCGGCGGCGGGCTCAGTGGGCGGTGCCCGTGTGCCACAGCGTCTCGCCCTCGGCCGAGCGGATCAGGACGTCCCCGTCGAGCGCGACGACGAGCGTCGCCCCCGGGTGGCCGTCCGTGCCGGAGGTCCACAGCGTGGCGTTCCGCTCGTCGCGCAGGATCAGCTCGCCGTTCTCCCGCAGCTCGGCGCGCACCGCGAGGTCGGAGGGCTCGGTGCTCCAGCGCAGCAGCTCGTTCTCGTCGTGCACGGTGAGCTGGCCGGTGCGGTCCTGGAAGCGCAGCCTGGCCTTGCCGGAGCTGATCACGGCGCCCAGGCCGATCGTCGCGGGCGCGCTGAGCACCCGCTCCCTCGGGGGCTCGCCGCCGGGCGGGATCGCGCCCTCGGCCAGCAGCCGCAGCGCGGTCAGGGACGGCGTGAAGGCGTAGAGCGTTCCCTCGGTGCGTACGAACTGCCGCAGCTCGATCGCCACGCTGGCGTCCGAGCCGGCGCCTCCGGCCGGGAACGACACGGGCCCCTCGCCGCCGATGACCGTGTCCCGGCCCGGGCGGGCATCGCGCTCGGGGAAGTTCTCCCCGTGCACCCACACCCGCTGCATGAACTCGAACTGCGCCACCAGGTCCGACTGGTAGGAGACGAAGACCAGGCCGCGCGGCGAGTCCGGGCCGTGGCCCGAGCCGGCGGCCGGGTCGAAGTGGTCCCCGTAGGGCACGCCGCGCCGCATCACGCGACGGCCGTCCAGCGCCCCGCGCTGGGTGAGCGGGCCGGGCGCGGTGTGGCGCACCAGCAGGCCGTCACGCGGGCCGACCTTGCGGGCGTGGCTGAAGAGGGGGGTGACGCGACCCTCCAGGTCGTCGGCGTAGCTGACGTCGTTGTCCGCCTCGGAGCCGGGGGGGCTGGGGACGTCCGCGTCGGGGCTCTTGGCGATCGGGGTGCCGGAGCGCCAGCGGCCGACGAGGCGCGCGGCGAGCCACTCCACGCCCGCGTCGGCGGGCACCGCGCCCGCCTCCTTGAGGTCCGCGAGCCGGTCGGCGGCCTGGGCCCACCAGCCGGGAACGTCCTGGGCCAGCCGCCGCACGACGTGGAAGGAGCCGTCGGCCATCCAGGAGGGCAGGCCGGGGTCGAGGCGGTTGTCCATGGGGTGGCCGATGACGAACTCGCCGGCGGGGATGACGCGGGTCCCCGGCTTGCCCAGGGCGTGCTCGGGGTCCTCGGGGTCGGCCTCGTCGAAGTCGCGGACGGCCGGCTGGCTGATGGCGTCCTTGAAGCCGAAGTGCTCGTTTCCGCGCCGCTCCCCGGCCAGGGTGGCGCCCGGCTGGTCGAAGACCACGGTCAGCCCGTGCAGGTCCGCCTCGGCGCGCTCCTCGGCCACGGCCGCGTCCAGGTCCTCCGGCCGGTCGGCGGCCAGGGTCAGGACGGCGTGCACGGGGGCGTTCTCCGGTCCTCCGAAGAGCCAGCCCGCGGGGTCGCTGGTGCCGGTGTCGCCGAGGATGTCCTTGCGGGCGGCGGCGCCCTGGCGCAGGGCGTCGTGGGTGGTGCCCTGCGGCACGTCGGCCACCGGCTCGCCGCCGACCAGCTCGGTCAGGCCGGGGTAGGTGAGGCTGACGGCCCGCCAGGTGGCGTAGAGACCCTGCGGCTCGGCGCCGCGCATCCGCTGCCTCCGGTTGCGGAAGGCGGCGTTGAACGCGGCCACGTCGCGGGTGGTGGCCACGCGGGCGCGCAGCCGGTCCAGCCAGGTCCTGGCCAGGGCACGGTCGGTGAAGGCCAGCAGCAGGAGGCGGACGTGGTCCTTCTTGAAGCCGGCCAGGATGTCGCCCTGGATCTCGGTGCTCTGGCGCAGCGGCAGCGCGGGGTCCTCGGCGGCGGCCTGGGCGGGGATGGCGCCGGCCGGAGCCTCCAGGGCGGTGGGCAGGGGCACGGCGGGCGGGGCGGGGGAATCGGGCATCGGCTCTCCGGTCGGTGCGGGCGCGCGGCCGGTCCGCGGCGCGCCCGGTACCTACCTGTCCGCCCCGCGCGTCAGCCCCGCCGGGAGCCGAAACCACCCGGGAGGGGGCCGCGCGCGGCACTCCCGGCGCCGGGGTGGTGCGCCGGGGGGCGCGCCGGGCCGCGCGCCCGGGGCACGTGGGACGGCTAACGTCCTTCCTCGCGCTCCAGGGCGTCCAGCCGGCCGCGGGCCGCGCGCAGCGAGCGCCGCTTGCGGTGCAGGCCGGACCACGGGTCGCCGTGCTCGGCGAGGCGGCCGGGCACCGTCCGCAGGGTGAAGTCCCGCGGGCCGACGCCCTCCTCGGTCAGCTCCTCCCAGCGCAGCGGGGTCGCCACGGGGGCGTGCGGGCGGGCGCGCACGGCGTAGGGGGCGACGGCGGTCTGCGCGTAGGCGTTGCGCTGCACGTCGAGGTAGAGGCGCGCCCCGCGCCGGTTCTTGCGGATCTCGGTGGTCAGGCGGCCGGGGTGGCGGCGGGCCAGCAGCCCTGCCGCGCGGCGCGCGAAGTCCCGCACCTCGTCGAAGTCCGCGCCGCCGTCCAGGGGCACCACCACGTGCACGCCGCGCGAGCCCGTGGTCATCGCGGCCGGGTGCAGGCCCAGGCCCGTCAGCAGTCCGGCGCACTCCCCCGCCGCCCAGCGGACGAGTTCGAAGGGATCGCCGTCGTCCGTGGCCGAGGGCGGGTCGAGGTCCAGGACCATCCGGTCGGGACACCCCAGGTGCCCGGCCCGGCTCAGCCAGGCGTGCGGGGTCAGGCACGCCTGGTTGGCCAGGTAGGCGAGCGTCGCCGCGTCGTCGCACACGGCCATCTCCACGGTGCCGCCCTGCTTGGGAACCGTCTCGCGGTGCACCCAGCCGGGGAAGTGCGCGGGGACGGCCTTGTGGTAGAACGACCGGCCGCGGTAGCCGTCCGGGTACCGCTCCATGGCCACCGGACGGCCGCGCAGGTGCGCGAGCATCGGCCGGGCCACCGCCCGGTAGTAGTCGACGAGTTCGGCCTTGGTGATGTCGTCCTCCGGGAACATCTCCTTGCCCGGGTTGGACAGCGGCACCGACCGGCCGCTCACCCTCACCTCGGGGCGGCGGCCCGCCGCGCCCCGCTTGCCCTGTGTGCGTGTGCCCTGTGCGCTGCTCATGACCCCGCACGGGTGCCCGGCGCCGGGTCCCGGAAACGGGCGGCCCCGGGTTTCCCCCCGCGCACCACCGGTTACCCGGGGCGCGGCCGGGCGTTCCCCACACGCGGGCGGGCCTGGCCGGAACCAGCAGACGACAACCCGAGGAGGGTGACCCCCGCATGCGTATCGCGTTCCTGACCGCGCCCGAGGGCGTCGAGCAGGCCGAGCTGACCGGCCCCTGGCAGGCAGCCGCGGAGACGGGCGAGACGCCGCAGCTGATCTCGACCAGGCCCGGCACCGTCCGGAGCATGAACCACCTGGACTGGGGCGAGACCTTCCCCGTGGACGCCACGGCGGAGCAGGCCTCCCCGGAGGAGTTCGACGCCCTGGTGCTGCCCGGCGGCGTGGCCAACCCCGACGCCCTGCGGCTGGACGAGGCGGCCGTCGCCTTCGCACGGGCGTTCTTCGAGGCGGGCAAGCCGGTGGCGGCGATCTGCCACGCGCCGTGGACGCTGATCGAGGCGGACGTGGTGCGCGGCCGGACCCTGACGTCCTGGCCGAGCCTGCGCACCGACCTGCGCAACGCGGGCGCCACCTGGGTCGACGAGCCGGTGGCGGTGGACGACTCGGGGCCGAACACCCTGGTCACCAGCCGCAAGCCGGCCGACATCCCGCAGTTCAACGACGCGATGCTGCGCGAGTTCGGGAAGGTCGCCGCCTGAGCGGCGCCCCGCGGACGAGGGTCCCCGGCGCGGGGCCCGGTCCGCCGGACTCGCGAGAGCCGAAGGAGGAAGCCATGAATCTCGCGTTCCTCGCCCCCCTGCTCGAACGGCAGGGGCCGTGGGCCTCGGCCTACCTGGAGACCGCGGACGTCTCGGAGGACGCCGAGGCGGTGCGGGAGCTCCAGGCCCGCGACGCCGCCTCGTCCCTGGCCGGCCTCGGAGCGGACGAGGCCACCTGCCGGGCCGTGCGCGACGCCCTCGCCTCGGTCTCCCGGGACGACGCGGGCCACGCGGTGTTCGCCGCCGGCGGCGAGGTGGTGCTCGACGTGCCGCTGGCCACGCCGCCGCCCTCCCCGCCGCGGGCGTTCTGGGCCGCGCTGCCGCGGATCGCCCCGCTGCTGGACCACGCCGGGCAGGACCCGACGTGCCTGGTGGCCTACGTCGACCGCAGGGGCGCCGACCTGGAGATGCGCGGCACGCACGGCCGCCCCACCCCCGCCGGGAGCGTCGCGGGCAGGCAGTGGCCGATCCACCGCACCGGCCGGGCCGACTGGTCCGAGCGGCACTTCCAGTTCGCCGTGGAGAACACCTGGGAGGAGAACGCGGCCCGCGTCGCCGGCACGCTGGCCGAGGACGCCGAGCGCGCGCACGCCGGGATGGTCGTGCTGGCGGGCGACCCGCGCGAACGCCGGGCCGTCCACGAGCGGCTGCCCGAGGCGCTGCGCGAGGTGACCGTGGAGTCCGAGCACGGGGCGCGCGCCGCGGGCTCCGACGACCGGCTGCTGGACGCCGACGTGGAGCGGGCCCGCGCCGAGCGCGCACGGGCCGAGGCCGAGGAGGCGCTGGAGCGCTTCCACGCCGCCCGGGTGCTGGGCAGCGGCGGCGGCAACGGCCGGATCGACGCCGCCGAGGGCGTTCCCGCGCTGGTGGACGCCGCGCGCGAGCACCGGATCGCGGCGCTGCTGATGCGGCCGGGCGGGGCCGACCTGCACCGCGACGTGTGGGTGGGCCAGGAGCCCGACCAGGTCGCGCTGCGCCGCACCGACTCGCGCGCCCTCGGCGCGCCCGAGCCGGCCCCGGCCCGCGCGGACGACGCGCTGCTGCGCTCGGCCGCGGCCACCGGCGCGACGGCCGTGCCGCTGCCCGACCCCACGACCTCGCCCCGCCAGATCCCCGTGGGCGGCCTGGGCGCGCTGCTGCGCTGGCCCTACGAGGGCACGATCCCCGGCGGCGGGGTGCGGCCCGGGGAGTGACCCCGGGCGACGCCGGGCGGGAGCCCGGCGGGGCCGTTACGCCCGGCGCGGGAGGGGTACCCGCGCCGGTGGCCCCGGACCGTCCCCGGACGTTCCGGGTACGCAGACGACGCAGGAGGCTGACATGGCCGACATGGCTGACATCACCGCGGACGCGCTCGACGACCACTTCCTGGCCGAGCTGGGACAGCAGTTCCGGGTGGACGCGGTCCGCGCCACCTCGCACGCGGGCTCGGGCCACGCCACCTCCTCGATGTCCGCGGCCGACCTGATGGCCGTGCTGCTGGCCCGCTACCTGCGGTACGACTTCGACTGGCCCGGCCACCCGGGCAACGACCACCTGATCCTCTCCAAGGGGCACGCCTCGCCGCTGCTGTACGCCGCGTACAAGGCGGCGGGGGCCGTCACGGACGAGGAGCTGCTGTCGTTCCGGGAGCTGGGCAGCCGCCTGGAGGGGCATCCCACGCCGCGCCTGCCGTGGGTGGACGTGGCCACCGGCTCGCTCGGGCAGGGCCTGCCGGTGGGCGTGGGCGTGGCCCTGTCGGGGCGGCGCCTTGACCCGATGCCCTACCGGGTGTGGGTGATCTCCGGCGACAGCGAGATGGCCGAGGGGTCGGTGTGGGAGGCGATGGAGCACGCCGGCTACGAGGGCCTGGCCAACCTCACGCTGATCGTGGACGTCAACCGCCTCGGCCAGCGCGGCCCCACCCGCCACGAGTGGGATCTGGACGCCTACGCCCGCCGCATCCGGGCCTTCGGCTGGCACACGGTGGAGTGCGACGGGCACGACCCGGCCTCCATCGACGCCGCGTACAGCGAGGCGCTGAGCGTCTCCGACCGGCCCACGGCGGTGCTCGCGCGCACCATGAAGGGCCGGGGCGTGGCGGCCGTGCAGGACCGCGAGGGCATGCACGGCAAGCCGGTGCCCGACGCGGAGGAGGCCGTCGGGGAGCTGGGCGGGGTCCGGGACCTGCGGGTGGAGGTCCGTCGGCCGGGCGCCGCGACCGCGCCCCGCGTCCCGCACGGCGTGGAGGCCGACCTGCCCCGGTACGAGGCGGGCGAGCAGGTCGCCACGCGCAACGCCTACGGGCAGGCGCTGGCGGCCGTCGGCCGCGACCGGCGGGACATCGTCGCGCTGGACGGCGAGGTCAGCGACTCCACGCGCTCGGAGTACTTCGCCAAGGAGCACCCGGACCGGTTCTTCGAGTGCTACATCGCCGAGCAGGAGCTGGTGGCCACGGCCGTCGGCATGCAGGTGCGCGGCTGGACGCCGTTCGTCTCCACCTTCGCGGCCTTCCTGACGCGGGCGCACGACTTCCTGCGGATGGCGGCCGTCTCCCGGGCCGGGCTGAGCGTGGCGGGCTCGCACGCGGGCGTGTCCATCGGCGAGGACGGGCCCTCGCAGATGGGCCTGGAGGACCTGGCGATGTTCCGGGCCATCCACGGCAGCACCGTGCTCTACCCCTGCGACGGGAACGCCACGGCGCGCCTGGTCGCGGAGATGGCGGACGGCGAGGGCCTGCGCTACCTGCGGACCTCGCGCGGCAAGTCGCCCGTGATCTACGACCCGGCCGAGCGCTTCCCGGTGGGCGGCAGCAAGCTGCTGCGTTCCTCCGAGGAGGACCGGCTGACCGTGGTGGCGGCGGGCGTGACCGTGCACGAGGCGCTGGCGGCGGCCGACCGGCTGGCCGGGGAGGGCATCCCCGTGCGGGTGATCGACCTGTACTCGGTGAAGCCGGTGGACGCGGCGGCGCTGCGGGAGGCGGCCGAGCGCACGGGCTGCCTGCTGACGGTGGAGGACCACCACCCGGAGGGCGGCCTGGGCGACGCGGTGCTGGACGCGTTCACGGACGGCCGCCCGGCCCCCCGGCTGATCCGGCTGGCGGTGGAGAACATGCCGGGCTCGGCAACGCCCGAGGAGCAGCTGCGGGAGGCCGGCATCGACGCGGAGGCCATCGCGGCGGCGGTGCGCCGCCACGTGGCCGCCTCCGGCGCGGCGGCGGCCTGACCCCCGGCGGTGACGGCCGAAGGCCCCGGCCCGCGCGTTCCCGCGCGGGCCGGGGCCTTGGTCAGTGCCGGCGTCCTTCGCCGGCCCGGCCGTTAGGGCGCCTCCTCGAAGCGCGCCGCGGCGACGAAGTCCGGGCGCGGGTCGAGGGCGGCGGCCAGGCGGAAGTGCCGCAGGGCCTCCGCGTCCCGGCCGCCCCGCTCCAGGGTGCGGGCCAGCGCGAAGTGGGCGAAGGCGTTGTCCGGCTCCCGCTCGATGACGAGCTGGAACTCCAGCTCCGCCGAGCGCAGCTGCGCCGCGAGGAAGAAGGCCCTGGCGCGCAGCAGGCGGGCGGCGGTGTTCTCGGGGTGGGCGGTGATCAGGGGGTCGAGCAGCTTCAGCGCGCCGCGCGGATCGCGGGCGGCGAGCAGCTGTTCGGCCGCTCGGAACGCGACGACGTTGGTTTCCGGGGTTGCTTCGGGCACGGGCCCTCCTTGACGCGCGAGACGACGGCCGGCCGGGGACCGGTGTGGCGCAACGCCGCGGCAGGGGCCGTTATTCCCCACCGGGATCCCCCACCGGTATGCCCGGTCCCCCGGTGACCTACCCGGAAGGTCCGCACTCCAGTGCCCCGGTGGTGGGCCCCGCCCGGTCCGGCCGCGCCGCGCCCGAAACGCCCGGATAGGGTGGGCGTTCGTGCCCGCCCCCCGAGAGGCCGCCGAGCCCCGCCGCCTGCTGGTGCTGGCGATCTGCTGCATGAGCCTGCTGATCGTCAGCCTGGACATCACGGCCCTGAACGTGGCGCTGCCCTCGCTCCAGGAGGACCTGGACGCCGACGTCTCCGGGCTGCAGTGGACCCTGGACATCTACACCGTGGTCCTGGCCTCCTTCCTGATGCTGGCCGGCTCCACCGCCGACCGGATCGGCCGCCGCCGGGTCTTCCGCACGGGTCTGGCCCTGTTCACCGCCGGGTCGGTGCTGTGCGCGCTGGCCCCCGGCCTCGGCTGGCTGATCGTCTTCCGCGCCGCGCAGGCGGTCGGCGGCTCGATGCTCAACCCCGTGGCGGTCTCGATCATCTCCGCCACCTTCCGCGACCCCAAGGAGCTGGCGCGGGCGCTGGGCGCGTGGAGCGCGGTGGTGGGCCTGTCGATGGCGGCCGGGCCCGTGCTGGGGGGCGCACTGGTGCACACCTTCGGCTGGCGGGCCATCTTCTGGCTCAACCTCCCGGTGGGCCTGGCCGCGCTGGTGCTGACCGCCCGCTACGTGCCCGAGTCGCGCGCGCCCCACCCGCGGCGGACCGACCCGGTGGGGCAACTGCTGGTCATCGTGCTCCTGGGCTCGGTGACCTTCGGCATCATCGAGGGCGGCGCGGCGGGCTGGTCCTCCCCCGAGCTGCTGGTGTGCCTGGGGATCGGAGCCCTCGCCCTGGGCGGGCTGCTGTGGTACGAGCCGCGCCGCGAGGAGCCGCTGATCGAGCTGCGGTTCTTCCGCAGCGTGCCCTTCAGCGGGGCGTTCGGCATCGCGGTGGCCGCCTTCGCGGGGCTGGGCGGCTTCCTGTTCCTCAACACCCTCTACCTCCAGCACGACCGGGACCTGGACGCGCTGAACGCCGGCCTGTACCTGCTGCCGATGGCGGGGGCGACGCTGGTGGTGGCCCCGCTGTCGGGGTTCCTGCTGGGGCGCTGGGGGCCGCGGCTGCCGCTGGTGCTGGGCGGGGTGGCGCTGACGGCCAGCGGGCTGCTGCTGACCCGGCTGGAGGCGGGCACGCCCCTGCCGCACCTGTTCAGTGCCTACGCCGCCTTCGGCGTCGGCTTCGCCCTGGTCAACGCGCCCATCACCAACGCGGCCCTGACCGGCATGCCCCGCTCGCGCTCCGGGGTCGCGGCGGGCATCGCCTCGACCGCGCGGCAGGTCGGTTCCGCGCTCGGCGTCGCGGTGACCGGTACGGTCCTGGCCGCCGGGTCGCGCACGGCCGGCTGGTGGGTGCTGACCGGGTGCGGCGCGCTGGTACTGCTGCTGGGCGCGGTGAGCACCGGCAAGTGGGCGGCGGGCACGGCCCATCGCGCGACCGACTGAGGCCCTGCCCCCTTCCGGGCGGCAAGGGAACGGTCGTTGCCGGACCGGCGAACGGCGGGGGCCCTGAGGGCGAATTCCGTTGAAGGCGGGGCCGTTTCGCATTCGGCCGAGTCCCGACCGTGTCCCGCGGGGAAACATCGCCGACATGCTGGGGAGTTATGATCCACCTCACACCCGTTCATGTATGGCCCGGCGACCGAGGTAGAGGCGTGGGGACCTCACCCCTGCCCGGTCACCGGCCGACGTGAGCCGGTTCTTGGGGTCCGCCATCGTGTTGAGGGGAGCGTGCGCGATAGCACTACGTATTTGGCTCAGCAGCGCAGGGGCAGCCACGACCCAGGTGATCCGGATGTTGCGCGAGAATCCCGACGGCGCGCCCGTCCGCATCTACGGGACCAACGTGGATCCCTCCGCGCCCGCCCTGGCCGCCTGCGATGTGGGGGAGGTCGAACCCCATCGCGTCGGCAACGACGTCTACGCCGACTTCGCCCTCGACTTCTGCCGCCGGCACGGAGTCGACGTCCTGATTCCTCCCCGCCGCCTCGACGCCCTGGCCGGGCGCGCCGAGGCGTTCGCCGCCCTGGGCACCCGGCTGATGTGCTCCTCGCCGGGGGCGATCGGCGCGCTCACCAGCAAGGGCCGCACGTACGAGGCGGCCCGCGCCATCGGCGTTCCCGTGCCCGAGTGGCGCGTGGTCTCCGACGCGGACGGGCTGCGCGCGGCGGTGGAGGACCTGTCGCGGGCCGGTGAGACGGTCTGCATCAAGCCCGCGGGCGAGTACTCGGCCTTCGGGTTCCGCATCCTCGACGACAGCCCGCTCAGCATGCGGGACCTGCTCCAGCCGGCCCGGCCGCTGGTCTCCGTCAACGCCGTCGCCGACGCGCTGAAACGGGCGGCGGACGGGCAGGAGAAGGTCCCGCAGTTCATCGTCATGCCCTATCTGGACGACCCGGAGGTCAGCGTGGACTGCCTCTCGGCGCCCGGGGGGAGGCTGCTCGCGGCCATACCCCGGGCCAAGGAGGGCCGTTACCGGCTGCTGCTGGACAATCCCGCCTACGCGGAGATCGCGGAACGGCTCGTCGGCCACTTCCGGCTGGCGTACCTGTCCAACGTCCAGCTCCGGCACCGGCACGGGCGGCCGGTTCTGCTGGAGGCCAACCCGCGGCCCTCCGCGGGGATCTTCCAGACCGCGTTCAGCGGGGTCAACCTGCCCTGGGCGGCCGTGCGGCTGCTCCTGGCCGGGGATCCCGGGCCGCTGACGGGGCTTCGGCTCGGCGGCCGGGTCGCGGTGACGGAGACGGTCACCGAGGTGACCCCCGGCGCCTTCGCCGACGCCGCCTGAGGCGCCGCCGGCACCGCGCCGGCCGGCGCCACCACCCGCACCATCCGCACAGCACCACCGAGCAGCACGCCCGGGCCGCCCCGCGGCCCGGGACCGTCGGCGGGCGTCCCCTCAGCGGACGCTCGCCGCACGCGGCGCCGGCCGCGGCCCCCGCTCCGCGCGGGGAAGGGCGCGATGCGCGCGCCAGGGGAACACGCCCGCGATCAAGCTCCGGTCAAGGCTTGACGCTCCGTGCCGGATTTCCCCCATCCTGTCCTCTAACGGGTGAATTCCGCGACGCCGCGACATGATCGCGCGGGCGCGAGGGGACACAACGCCACGTCCAGCAACGCCTGGCCGCGCGCCGTCCGCCACCCGCGCCGCGGCGTTCCGAGATGGATTGGAGTCCTTCCGTGGGCACCCCCGAGACCGTGTGGACCTGTCCCTTCGACTTCGCCGAGGGCATGGAGTTCGACCCACTGCTGCGGCGGATGATGACCGAGGCCCCCATCGCCCGGATCCGGATGCCGTACGGCCAGGGCGAGGCGTGGCTGGTCACCCGGTACGAGGACGTACGCTTCGTGACGACCGACCGCCGCTTCAGCCGGGCCGCCGTGACCGGGCGTGACTTCCCCCGGATGACGCCCGCCCCGATCGTCCAGGACGAATCGATCAACCTCATGGACCCCCCGGCCAGCAGCCGCCTGCGCCGGCTGGTCTCCCAGGCGTTCACGGCCCCCAAGGTGGCGGCGATGCGGCCCGCGACGCAGCGGATCGTGGACGAGCTGCTGGACGGCATGGCCGAGCACGGCGCGCCCGCCGACCTGGTCAAGCACCTGTCGATGCGCCTGCCGCTGACCACGATCTGCGAGGTGCTGGACATCCCCGAGGAGGACCGGCCCGAGCTGCGGCGCCGGGCCATGGCGATGATGAACATCGGCGCCACCACCCGCGAGAGCGCGGTGCAGGCCAAGGCCGAGCTGCGGGCGTACTTCCTGGAGCTGACGCGCCGCCGCCGCGCCGCCCCGGGCGAGGACCTGGTCAGCTCGCTGGCCACCGCCCGCGAGGGCGACGACCTGCTCGGCGAGGACGAGCTGGCGGTGATGGCCATGGTCCTGCTGATCACCGGCCACGACACCAGCACCTACCAGCTCAGCAACATCACCTACACCCTGCTGACCCATCCGGAGCAGCTGGCGAAGCTTCGCTCCCGGCCCGAGCTGCTGCCCCGGGCCCTGGAGGAGCTGCTGCGGTACATCCCGTTCCGCAAGGGGGTCGGCATCCCGCGCATCGCCACCGAGGACGTGGAGGTCGGCGGCGTGACCATCCGCGCGAACGACACCGTCCACGTCTCCTACCTGGCCGCCAACCGCGACCCGCGGCGGTTCGAGCGGCCCGACGAGCTGGACCTGGACCGGCAGCCCTCGCCGCACATGACCTTCGGCTGGGGCGCGCACCACTGCATCGGCTCGCCGCTGGCGCTGATGGAGCTGGAGCTGGCCATCGGCTCGCTGCTGAGCCGCTTCCCCGCGCTGGACCTCGCGGTCCCCGCCGGGGAGATCCGCTGGAACGACGAGTCGATCTGGCGCTATCCGTACGAGCTCCCGGTCACCTGGTGACCCGGGCGTCCACCGAACACGGCCAATGACACGGCCATCGATACCGCGGGCCGCACGCCGGCCGCGCGGCAAGGGGAGGGGATCATGGCAACGCTGTGCAGGCCATCCATCGCCGTTCCGGACAACGTCCTCACGATGGAGGAGACGCTGGAGCTGGCGCGCACCATGCACGCCGACCACCCGCAACTCGGCCTGGCCCTGCGCCTGATCGAGAACACCGGCGTCCGCACCCGGCGTATCGTTCAGCCGATCGAGGAAACGCTGCGGCACCCGGGCTTCGAGGCCCGCAACCGCGTCTACGAGGCGGAGGCCAAACGCAGGGTCCCGCCGGTCGTCTACCGCGCCCTGGACCACGCGGGGCTGACCGTCCGGGACATCGACCTGATCGTGTACGTCTCGTGCACCGGGTTCATGATGCCCTCGCTGACCGCCTGGCTGATCAACACCCTCGGCTTCCGCAGCGAGACCCGGCAGCTCCCGATCGCCCAGCTCGGCTGCGCGGCGGGCGGCGCGGCGATCAACCGCGCGGACGACTTCTGCCGGGCCTACCCCGAGGCCAACGCCCTCATCGTGGCCTGCGAGTTCTGCTCGCTGTGCTACCAGCCCACCGACGTCGGGGTGGGCTCCCTGCTGTCCAACGGCCTCTTCGGGGACGCCGTGGCCGCGGCCGTCGTGCGCGGGCAGGGGGGCACCGGGGTGCGCCTGGAGCGCAACGGCTCTCACCTGGTCCCGGACACCGAGGACTGGATCTCCTACGCCGTCAGGGGCACCGGCTTCCACTTCCTGCTGGACAAGCGGGTCCCCACGACCATGAAGATGCTGGCGCCCGCGCTGCGCACGCTGGCCACCGCGCACGACTGGGAGGTCTCCGACCTGGACTTCCACATCGTGCACGCGGGCGGGCCCCGCATCCTGGACGACCTGTGCCACTTCCTGGACATCCCTCCGGAGATGTTCCGCTACAGCCGCGAGACGCTGACCGAGCGGGGGAACATCGCCAGCTGCGTCGTCTTCGACGCCCTGGAGCGGCTGTTCGCCGCGGGCGGGGCGGACGACTCGGCGCGCGGCCTGATCGCGGGCTTCGGGCCCGGCATCACCGCCGAGATCGCGCTCGGCCGGTGGGTCGGGGAGCGCTCCCGGGCGGTCGTCCCCGGCCGCCGCGCGCAGGAGCGGGCCCCGGTGGCCTAGGGCCCGGGGGCGCGGGTTCAGCGGCCGGCGAAGTACGCCTCGACCACCGCCGTGTGGGTGGGGAAGGCCAGCTCCGCCGGCTCCCGCAGCACCAGCCACTCGGTGGCCTCGTCGGTCGCCGCCGAGGGCGGGAGGGAGAGCGCCTCCCGCGCGGGGAGGAGGGCGAAGAGGTTCAGGGTGCGGTCGGCGCTGTGGGCGTCGAACAGCCGGACGTCCCCGGCGTCGGCCGTCAGGCCCGTCTCCTCCCACAGCTCGCGCACGGCGGCCTGCTGCCAGGACTCGCCCAGCTCCATGTAGCCGCCGGGAAGGGCGAGTTCGCCGCGGCAGGGTTCGATGTCCCGGCGCACGACGACCAGGCCGGGGCCCTCCGCGCCGACGACGGGCAGCAGGGCCACGGCCACCGGCAGGGGGTTGGCCCAGTGGGTCTCGCCGCAGCCGGCGCAGTCCCGCGGCCAGGCGGCCTCCGCCGCGTAGGTGGTGCCGCAGTAGGGACAGTGGGAGACAGCGCGGCCGTACGTGTAAACCATCGGCGGTTGACACCCACCCTTCCGTGATCGCGGTGTGATCGTCGGACCGAGCTTAACGAACGCGGCGGGCGGGGCGTCCCGCGTCCCGTCCGGCCGGTTCCTGCCCAGGCGCCTCAGGGCTTGCGGCCGACGCCGCCGATGACCTCGAAGCCGCGGGAGGGCCCGGAGCCGTTGGTCTCGGGGCGCCAGTGCGGGACGGGCAGCACGCCCGGCGGGACCGGTTCCAGCCCGGCGAAGAAGGCGGCGATCCGCTCCGGGGCGCGCAACACGTACGGCGTGGCCCCGCTCTCGTTGTAGGCGCGCTGGGCGAGGCCGAACGCGGGGCTGAAGGCGGTGCTGCCGTCGTTCAGGGAGAGGTGGCTGCCCGGGGCGAGCGCGGCCAGGAGCCGGGCGACGACCGAGCGGGCCTCGGCGTCGTCGGTCACGTGCCCGAGCACGCCGCTGAGGATCAGGCCCACGGGCTCGGAGAAGTCCAGCACGCGGCCGGCGGCGGCCAGCAGGCCCTCGGGGTCGCGCAGGTCGGCGTCGAGGTAGTCGGTGACGCCGGGCGGGCCGCTGGTGAGCAGGGCGCGGGCGTGGGCCAGGACGAGGGGGTCGTTGTCGACGTAGACGACGCGGGCCTCGGGGGCTATGGCCTGGGCGGCGAGGTGGGTGCTCTCCTGGTCGGGCAGCCCGGTGCCGATGTCGAGGAACTGCCGGATGCCGGCCTCGCGCGCGAGGTAGCGGACGGTCCTGAGCATGAACGCCCGTGAGGCGCGGGCGACATCGGCGATGCCGGGGAAGACGGCGCGGTAGCGCTCCCCCGCCTCGCGGTCGACCTCGTAGTGGTCCCGGCCGCCGAGCCAGTAGTTCCAGATGCGGGCCGAGTGCGGCACCGAGGTGTCGATCGTGGGCGCGTCGTCGGTCACGCGTGTTTCTCCTGTTGCTGCGGTGCGGTGCTGCCGTGAGCTGCTGTCGTCTGCCGTGCAGGGAAGGGCCGCGCCGGTCCGCGGACGGAGGCGGGCGGCGGCCGGACGGGCCGCTAGGCCGGGGGCCGGCCGGGGCGTAACGCCTCCCGGCGCGGGTGCGGTCCGCGCGGGGCGGCGGCGCGCGGCGGACGGAGGCCGGGGGGCCGGGCCGGGCCCGTGGCCGCGCGCCGCGGGGGGCCGGCGGCCGGTCGGCGCGGCGGGCGCGGTTCCATCGGTCTCCTAGCGAGGGGACCGCCGGCCGGGGCCGGCGGGGGAAGGGCCTCCCCGGCCTGCGGTGGCGCCGCCCCTTCCGGCGGACGCGCGGCCCGGGGCAACGTCACGACAGCACCGGATCATAGAGCGGCCCTGTCACCACGTCGACAAAATGTCAGGGTCCTGTGTGCGTGCGGCTATCGGAGGGCCGCGGCGGGCGCCGGGGCGATGACCCCGCGCTCCAGAAGGTCGTTGACGGCCGCGCGCCCGGCGCGGTTGGCGCCGACGGTGCTGGCGGAGGGCCCGTAGCCGACGAGGTGGACCCGCGGGTCGCGCACGGCCCGGCTCCCCTCCATCCGGATGCCGCCGCCGGGCTCGCGCAGCCGCAGCGGAGCGAGGTGGTCCAGGGCGGCGCGGAAGCCGGTGGCCCACAGCAGGGTGTCGGCGGCGGCGGTCCGCCCGTCCGCCCAGGCCACGCCGCCGGGGAGCACGCGGTCGAACATCGGCAGCCGCTTCAGGACGCCCCGCTCCTCGGCGGCGCGGATGGCCTCGCTGCGCACCAGGCCGGTGACGGAGACGACGCTGCGCGGGGGAAGGCCGTTGCGCACTCGCTCCTCGACCAGGGCGACCGCGCCGCGGCCCTCGACCTCGCCGAAGCCGGCCTCGCGGAAGACCGGCGGGCGGCGGGTGACCCACAGCGTGGAGGCGGCGACCCCCTCCAGCTCCAGCAGGTGCGAGAGGGCCGAGCTGCCGCCCCCGACGACCACGACGCGGCGGCCCGCGAAGGGGGCGGGGCCGGGGTACTGGGCGGTGTGGAGCTGGCGGCCCCGGAAGGTCTCGCGGCCGGGCACGTGCGGCCAGAACGGGCGTTCCCAGGTGCCGGTGGCGTTGATCAGGGCCCGCGCGGTCCACGTCCCCTCCGGGGTGTCCACGGCGAGCCGGCCGCCGCCGGCCTCGCGGACGGCCGCGACGTGGACGGGGCGCAGCACGGGCAGCGCGAACTCCCGCTCGTAGGCGGCGAAGTAGCCGGCGATGACCTCGGAGGAGGGCCGGGAGGGGTCGGCGCCGGTCAGCTCCCGGCCGGGCAGGGAGTGCATGCCGTTGACCCGGCCGTAGGTGAGGGTGGGCCAGCGGTGCTGCCAGGCCCCGCCAGGTCCTGGCGCGTGGTCGAGCAGCACGAAGTCCTCCCACGGCCGCAGGCCGCGACGGCGGAGGTGGTAGGCGGCGGAGAGCCCGGCCTGGCCGCCGCCGACGACGACGGCCTGGAGGTCTCCCGGCGCCCGGTTCCCGGTCATGCCGGTGTCAACGGCCGGGGGGCGGCGGAGCTTCCCGGGCGGTTCACTGGGGCCATGGACTGTCCCTTCTGCGCGGTGGCGGACGGCTCGGGTCCGGCGGTGCGGGTGTGGGAGGACGGCGCGGCGGTGGCGTTCCTGGACACCCGGCCGCTCTTCCCGGGCCACGTGCTGCTGATCCCGCGGCGGCACGCGGAGACCCTGACGGACCTGGCCCCGGAGGAGGTGGGGCCGTTCTTCGCGCGGGTGCGGCGGGCGGCGGCGGCCGTGGAGCGCGGGACGGGGGCGCAGGGGACGTTCGTCGCGATGAACAACCGGGTCAGCCAGTCGGTGCCGCACCTGCACGTCCACGTGGTGCCGCGCCGGCGGAAGGACGGGCTGCGGGGCTTCTTCTGGCCGCGGCGGCCGTACGCGGACGCCGCCGAGGCGGAGGCGGTCGCGGAGCGGCTGCGCGGGGCGTTCCAGGAGGCGGGCGGGGAGGCCGGCGGGGAGGCGGGCGCGGGCGGGCTTTAGGGCGGCGGGGGCCGTCACGGCTCCCAGGCGTGCCGGGTGCCGAGCACCTGCCCGAGGTCGTAGCCGACGGGCTCCTCCAACTGGGCGTAGGTGCACTCGCGCGGCTCCCGGTCCGGGCGCCAGCGGCGGAAGCGGGCGGTGTGCCGGAAGCGGTCGCCCTGCATGTGGTCGTAGGCGACCTCCACGACCCGCTCGGGCCGCAGCGGGACCCAGCCCAGGTCCTTGCCGCCGCTCCAGCGGCTGGGCGCCCCGGGCATCCGGCCCTCGGCCTGCGCCTCCTCGCGGGCCCACTCCTCCCAGGGGTGGCCCTCGATGCTCCCGGGGATCAGGGGCGACAGCTCCTCCATCAGCTCCTGGCGGCGGCGCATGGGGAACGCCGCGCAGACGCCGACGTGCTGGAGGCGCCCGCCGCCGTCGTACAGGCCCAGCAGCAGCGAGCCGACCACGGGGCCCGACTTGTGGTGGCGCAGCCCGGCCAGGACGCAGTCGGCGGTGCGTTCGTGCTTGACCTTCACCATCACCCGCTCCCCCGGCCGGTAGGGCAGGTCGAAGGACTTGGCGACCACGCCGTCCAGGCCCGCGCCCTCGAACTGCGCGTACCAGCGCCGCGCCACCTCCTCGTCGCGGGTGGCCGGGGCGAGCGAGAGCGGCGGCCCGGCCCCGGCCAGCGCCCCGGCCAGGGCCTCGCGGCGGCGGTGCAGGGGCTCCTCCAGCAACGCGCGGTCCCCCAGCGCGAGCAGGTCGAAGGCGACGAAGGCCGAGGGCGTGCGTCCGGCCAGCGTCCGCACGCGGGACTCGGCGGGGTGGATGCGTTCCAGCAGGGCGTCGAAGTCCAGCCGCCCGCCGCGGGCGATGACGATCTCGCCGTCCACGACGCAGCGCCCGGGCAGCTCGCGGCGCAGGCCGGCGGCCAGCTCGGGGAAGTAGCGGGTGAGGGGCTTGGTGGTGCGGCTGGCGATCTCCAGCTCGTCCCCGTCGCGGAAGACGATGGCCCGGAAGCCGTCCCACTTCGCCTCGTAGTGCATGCCGGGCGGGATGGCCGGGACGGCCTTGGCCAGCATCGGCTTGACGGGCGGCATCACCGGGAGGTCCATGATCCGGATTCTGCGGGCGGCCGTCCGCGCGCGCCCGCCGGCGGGCGCGTTCGCGTGGCCGCGCCTACGGTGACGGTATGGCGGAGGCGATGACCCTCACGGTCGGCGACCGCGAGGTGCGGCTGTCCAGCCCGGACCGGGTGTATTTCCCGGAGCGCGGGTTCACCAAGCGCGACCTGGCCGAGTACTACGTGACAGTGGGCGAGGGCGCGGTGCGGGCGCTGCGGGACCGGCCCACGACGCTGGAGCGGTACCCGGAGGGCGTCGAGGGCGAGTCGTTCTACCAGAAGCGGGCGCCGAAGCACCTGCCCGGGTGGATCCCGACGGGGCGGATCGCGTTCCCCAGCGGGCGGTTCGCGGACGAGATCTGCCCGAACGAGCCGGCGGCGCTGGTGTGGGCGGCGAACCTGGGCTGCCTGACGTTCCACCCCTGGCCCGTGCGGCGCGGGGACACCGACCACCCCGACGAGCTGCGGATCGACCTGGACCCCCAGCCGGGAACGTCCTACCCGGACGCCGTGCGGGCGGCGCTGGAACTGCGGGAGCTGCTGGCGGAGCTGGAGCTGGAGGGGTGGCCGAAGACCTCGGGCGGGCGCGGGCTGCACGTCTTCGTGCCGATCGCGCCGGAGTGGACGTTCCCCCAGGTGCGGCGCGCGGCCATCGCGCTGGGGCGCGAGCTGGAGCGGCGCGCGCCGGAGCGGATCACCACGGCGTGGTGGAAGGAGGAGCGCGGCAGCCGGATCTTCGTGGACTACAACCAGATGGCGCGGGACCGCACGATCGCGGGCGCCTACTCCGTGCGGCCGACGCCGCGGGCCACTGTCTCGGCGCCGCTGCGCTGGGAGGAGGTGCCCGAGGCGCGGCCCGAGGACTTCGACCTGGGGACGATGCCGGGCCGGTACGCGGCCGAGGGGGACGTGCACGCGGACATGGAGGGGCGGGCGTTCCGGCTGGAGGCGGTGCTCGACCTGGCGGACCGGCACGAGCGCGACCACGGTCTGGGCGACCTGCCCTACCCGCCGGACCACCCGAAGGCGGAGGGCGAGCCGACCCGCGTCCAGCCCAGCCGGGCGCGGCGCCGGCCGGCGGAGGGGGACTGACGCGCGCCGGCTCGGGCACCGGCGCAACGTCCCCGCCGCGCGCCGTCGTTACGCCGGGTGGCGGGCCCCGGGCGGGGCGGTGCGGGCGACGGTGCCGGCGGCCGTGTCCAGGTCGGCCTCGGTGAGGTCCGCGCGGGCGGTCAGGCGCAGGCGGGAGATGCCGTCGGGGACGGACGGGGGGCGGAAGCAGCCGACCGCCAGGCCCTCCTCGCGGCAGCGCTCCGCCCACGCGGACGCCTCCCCCGGCGCGGGCGCGCGGACCGAGATCACGGCGGCGTCGGGCCGGGTGACGTCCAGGCCCGCCGCGGCCAGGCGGCCGTGGAGGCCGGTGGCGACGGCCCGCACGCGTGCGGGGCGCTCCGGCTCGCGGCGCAGCAGCCGCAGCGCGCCGAGCGCGCCCCCGGCCGCCGCCGGGGCGAGGCCGGTGTCGAAGATCAGGGTGCGGGCGGCGTTCACCAGGTGGCGGATGACCCGGGCCGGGCCGAGCACCGCGCCGCCCTGGCTGCCCAGGGACTTGGAGAGGGTGACGGTGGCCACCACGTCCGGCTGCCCGGCCAGGCCCGCCGCGGCCGGGGTGCCGCGCCCGCCCTCGCCGAGCACGCCCAGGCCGTGCGCGTCGTCCACGACCAGGGCCGCCCCGGCGGCGCGGCAGACGGCGGACAGGTCCCGCAGCGGGGCGATGTCGCCGTCCACCGAGAAGACGGCGTCGGTGACGGCGAGGGCCGGGCCGGGGTGGGCGGACAGCTCCTTGCGGAACGCCTCGGGGTCCGCGTGCGGGACGACGGCGACCTCGGCGCGGGCCAGGCGGCAGCCGTCGATGAGCGAGGCGTGGTTGCCCGCGTCGGAGACGATCAGCGTCCCGGCCTCGCCCAGGGCGGTGAGGGCGGCGAGGTTGGCGGCGTAGCCGGAAGCCAGGACGAGGGCGGCCTCGAAGCCGCAGAACGCCGCGAGTTCGGCCTCCAGTTCGGCGTGCAGCTCGGTGGTGCCGGTGACCAGGCGGGAGCCGGTGGAGCCTGCGCCCCAGCGGGCCGCGGCCCCCCGCGCGGCGGCCACGACCTCGGGGTGGCGGGCGAGGCCGAGGTAGTCGTTTCCGGCCAGGTCCAGCAGGGGCGAATCGGCCGGGCGGGGTCGCAGCCGCCGTGTCAGGCCGGCGCGCTCGCGCCCCTCGTGGGCCTCGTCGAGCCGGTCGAAGACCCGGCCCGGGCTGCTGGCGAAGCTGTCCTCGCGGCTGTCCTCGTGCACGGCGCGCCGTCCTTCGCTGGAGGGGGGGACGATTGTGGGTAGTGGCTAAACCTAGTGCGCGCCATGCGCGCAGAGCATGTGGTGATGAACACAGTGCCCGGACCCGCTCTTGTTGGCTTCCGACCTACCCAGGGCGGGCGGCGGTGAGCCAGGATCGGCGCCATGGACCTGTTGAGCACCCTGGTGGACAAGGGCCTCCGCCGCGAGCTGCCCACCCGTGAGGAGGCGCTGGCCGTTCTGGCCACGTCCGACGACGAGTTGCTGGACGTGGTGGCCGCGGCCGGCAAGGTACGGCGGCAGTGGTTCGGGCGGCGGGTGAAACTCAACTATCTGGTGAACCTCAAGTCCGGCCTGTGCCCGGAGGACTGCTCCTACTGCTCCCAGCGCCTGGGCTCCGAGGCGGGCATCCTGAAGTACACCTGGCTCAAGCCGGGCGAGGCCGCCGAGGCCGCCGCCGCGGGCGTGGCCGGCGGCGCGAAACGGGTGTGCCTGGTGGCCAGCGGGCGCGGCCCGACGGACCGGGACGTGGAGCGGGTCTCCGAGACGATCGCCGCGATCCGGGAGCGGCACGCAGACGTCGAGGTCTGCGCCTGCCTGGGCCTGCTCTCCCAGGGCCAGGCCGAGCGGCTGCGCGAGGCGGGCGCGGACGCCTACAACCACAACCTCAACACCTCCGAGGCCACCTACGCCGACATCTGCACCACGCACGGCTACGAGGACCGCGTGGCCACCGTCGAGCAGGCCAAATCGGCGGGCCTGTCGGCCTGTTCGGGCCTGATCGCGGGCATGGGCGAGAGTGACGAGGACCTGGTGGACGTGGTCTTCGCGCTGCGCGAGCTGGACCCGGACTCCGTCCCGGTCAACTTCCTCATTCCCTTCGAGGGAACGCCCCTGGCGCAGGAGTGGAACCTCACCCCGCAGCGGGCGCTGCGCATCCTGGCGATGACCCGCTTCGTCTGCCCGGACGTGGAGGTGCGGCTGGCGGGAGGGCGCGAGGTGCACCTGCGCTCGCTCCAGCCCCTGGCGTTGCACCTGGTCAACTCGATCTTCCTGGGCGACTACCTCACCAGCGAGGGCCAGGCGGGCAAGGCGGACCTGGACATGATCGCGGACGCCGGATTCGAGGTGGAGGGCACGGAGACCACGACGCTGCCCGAGCACCGCGACCCCCGGGACGAGCTGCGCGGCGACCTGGTGTCGGTCCGCCGCCGCGGCGCGGGCACGGAGCTGCCGCCCAATGCCTGACGCGCCCGCTCCGGGCCCGGGGGGCGCGGCGGCGGGCGCCGCCGCGCCGCTGCTGGAGCTGGACCGGCGGCACGTGTGGCACCCGTACGGGCCGATGCCGGGGCGCGAGGACCCGCTGGTGGTGGAGTCCGCCTCCGGGGTGCGGCTGCGGCTGGCCGAGCCGGCGGCCGGGCGCCGGGAGCTGGTGGACGGGATGGCCTCCTGGTGGTCCGCGGTGCACGGGTACAACCACCCGGTGCTCAACACCGCGGCCCGCGACCAGCTCGACCGGATGAGCCACGTGATGTTCGGCGGGCTCACCCACGAGCCGGCGGTCCGGCTGGCGAGGCTGCTGGCCGAGGTCACGCCGGAGGGCCTGGAGCACGTCTTCCTCGCCGACTCGGGCTCGGTGGCGGTCGAGGTCGCCCTCAAGATGTGCCTCCAGTACTGGCGTTCGCTGGGGCGGCCGGAGAAGCGGCGGCTGCTGACCTGGCGCGGTGGGTACCACGGCGACACCTGGCACGCGATGTCGGTGTGCGACCCCGAGGGCGGGATGCACCAGCTGTGGTCGGGGGCGCTGCCGCGGCAGATCTTCGCCGAGGCGCCGCCGCCCGGCTTCGACGCGGAGCCGGACCCGGCGTATGAGCGGGGTCTGCGGGAGCTGATCGCCCGGCACGCGCACGAGGTGGCGGCGGTGATCGTCGAGCCGGTGGTTCAGGGGGCGGGCGGGATGCGCTTCCACGCGCCGGGGCTGCTGCGGGTGCTGCGCGAGGCGTGCGACGAGCACGGGGTGCTGCTGATCTTCGACGAGATCGCCACCGGCTTCGGCCGCACCGGCGCCCTCTTCGCCGCCGGCCACGCGGGCATCACCCCGGACGTGATGTGCCTGGGCAAGGCCCTGACGGGCGGATACCTGACGCTGGCCGCGACCCTGTGCACGCCGCGTGTGGCCGAGGGCATCTCGCGCGGGGAGGTCCCGGTGCTGGCGCACGGGCCGACGTTCATGGGCAACCCGCTGGCCGCGGCCGTCGCGGAGGCGTCCGTGCGGCTGCTGCTGGAGGGGGACTGGGCGGGCGAGGTGAAGCGGATCGAGGCGGGGCTGCGCGAGGGCCTCGCGCCCGCCGCGGAGCTGCCCGGGGTGCGGGAGGTGCGGGTGCTGGGCGCGATCGGCGTGATCCAGCTCGACCACCCCGCGGACATGGCCGCCGCCACCCGGGCCGCGGTGTCGGCCGGGGTGTGGCTGCGGCCGTTCCGCGACCTGATCTACACGATGCCGCCCTACGTCACCGCCGACGAGGACGTGGCCCTGATCTGCGCGGCGGCCCGCGCCGCGGCGAGCGCGGGGTGAGGCGGTGAACGCCCGGGGCGGGCGCCCGCCGGGTCCGGTACTGGTGGTCAGCGGCACCGGCACGGAGATCGGCAAGACGGTGGTGACCGCGGCCGTGGCCGCGCTGGCGCGGGCCGCGGGGCGCTCGGTTGCGATCCTGAAGCCGGCGCAGACCGGCCTGGAGCCCGGGGAGCCGGGCGACGCCGCGGAGGCCGCCCGGCTGGCGGGCGGCGCCGGGGTCACCGCGCGGGAGCTGGCGCGCTTCCCCGAGCCGCTGGCCCCGGCCACCGCCGCCCTGCGGGCCGGGCTGCCGCCGGTCGGGCCGGCCGAGGTCGCCAAGGCGGCGGCGGAGCTGGCCACCGGCCACGACCTGGTGCTGGTGGAGGGCGCGGGCGGCCTGCTGGTCCGCTACGACGGGGCTGGCGGGACGCTGGCGGACGTGGCCGCGCTGCTGGGCGCGCCGGTGCTGGTAGTCGTGGCGGCGGGTCTTGGCACGCTGAACGTCACCAGCCTGACCGCCGAGGCGCTGCGGGCCCGGGGGCTTGAGCTGCCGGGAGTGGTGATCGGGAGCTGGCCGGCCGAGCCGGACCTGGCGGCCCGCTGCAACCTGGCCGACCTGCCGCAGGCGGCGGGGGCGCCGCTGCTGGGGGCGGTCCCGGCCGGGGCGGGGGCGCTGGCCCCGGCGGAGTTCCGGGCGCGGGCGGCGCGGTGGCTGGCCCCGGCGCTCGGCGGGCGGCGCGCGCCGGGCTGAACGCGCGGGCGTCCCGGGGCGGGAGGGGCGGGCGTTTCGTGAGGGACCGGACGGGAACCCGGCGCGGGAGGTGATCACGATGCCTGAACCGGGCAGCAAGAGCTACGACATCCACCGCGCCCGGCGCCGGAAGAACGCCGAGAACGAGGGCGTCTCCGACCAGGACGCGAACCGGGCCGCCAACGAGGACCTGCGAAGCGACCCCCACTTCCGCCGGCGCGGCCCGCGCACCGAGCGCGGGCGCGGACCCAAGGCCGAGCGCCCCGGGTCCCAGGACTAGGGGCCCGGCCGCCGAGGAAGGCGAGCAGAGACATGGCGAGCAACGACGCGCGACGCCGCACGGCGCGCGCGCTGATCGACCGCTGCGGGCAGACCTACGCCGCGCAGGCCGGCATCCGGCTGCGGAACACGCCGGGGCCGCTCTATCGGACCGTGGTGCTGGCGCACCTGCTGTCCGCCCCCATCAAGGCGGATGTGGCGGTGGCGGCGGCCCGCGCGCTGTTCGAGGACGGGATGCGCGACCCGCGGCGGATGGCCGAGGCCACCTGGCAGCAGCGGGTGGACGCCCTGGGCAAGGGCCACTACCGCCGCTACGACGAGCGGACCGCCACGCAACTGGGCGACGGGGCGAACCTGTTGCTCGACCGCTACGGCGGGGACGTGCGCCGGATGCGGGGCGAGGACCTGGAGCGGCGGCTGCGGGAACTGCCGGGCATCGGGCCCACCGGCGTGAACATCTTCCTGCGCGAGGTGCAGGCGGTGTGGCCCGAGTACGCCCCCTTCATCGACGGCAAGGCGCGGGCCGGGGCCGAGCGGGTCGGGCTGCCGCGCTCGCCCGAGGCGCTGGGGCGCCTGGTGGACGGCGAGGACGTGCCGCGGCTGACGGCCGGTCTGGTGCGGGTCTCCCTGGACCGGAAGCTGGCCGAGGACGTCCGGGAGCACGCGTCCGCCTAGGGCGTCTCTCCCGGGGTTCCTCCCGGTGCGGCCAGGGGACTCGTGGGAGGCGAAGCGGCGGACCGCCCCGGGAGGCTCCCCATGGCCGACATCGAGGCACCGCAGATCGACGCGCTGAAGGCCGGGTTCCCCAGAGTCGTGAACGTGACTTCTCCCCCAGCGGAAGCAGGGGGATTCGCCCCTCGCGGGTTGCGCTTTCTGCTTCATCGACAGCCGCCGAGCCGAACAAACGGCAAGGGCTGGGGCACCAGCCACCGGTCTTGCGCCGGCTCCACAGACCTGACATCCCTCCGGCCCGGCGGTAGACCCGGACGGCTCGGCCATCACCGACCGGGCACCCCTACCACCCGTACGGGTGCAACCACACACCGTGAGCGGGCGGCCCATCCGCCCCGAGGCGTACAGCCTCCTCCCTGCTGTGCGCGCCGACCTGAGGAATCCTGCCGGTCCGGCGGCGGGCCGGTCACCTTCCGGCGGGCCGGGCGGGGCGCGCACCGAGCGGGGAGGCGGTGGCGGCAGGCGCGGGACGCGCCGCCACCGCTTCCCACCAGGCGGTCAACGGCAGCCCCGCGGCCGGCTCGAAGGACTCCCCCGGCCGCGGCACCGCCACCGTCACGCCGAGGCGGCCGGCCTCGCGCACGGTCCGCTCCGCCGGCTCCTCCCACGGGTGCATCGCGAGCACGAACGTCCCCCAGTGGACGGGCAGCAGGACGCCGTGCGCGGAGCCGCCGGAGAGGTCGAGGTGCGCGCGGACGCCCTCCTCCGGCGTCATGTGGATGTCCGGCCAGTGCTCGGTGCTGTACGCGCCGACCTGCATCATCGTCGCGTCGAAAGGGCCGTGCTCCCGGCCGATGGCGGCGAATCCCGGGAAGTATCCCGTGTCGCCGCTGTGGAAGACGCGGTGCCGGGGCCCGGCAACCACCCAGGAGGCCCACAGGGTCTGGAACCGGTCGCGCAGGCCACGGCCGCAGAAGTGCTGCCCGGGGGTGGCCGTCAGGGTCAGCTCGCCGACGCGCGTGGACTCGCCCCAGTCCAGCTCGGTCAGGCGCCGGGCGGGCACGCCCCAGTGCTCCAGGTGCGCGCCCACGCCGAGGGGCATCACGAAGGCGGCCCCGCCGCGGGCCAGGGAGCGGATGGTCGGCATGTCCAGGTGGTCGTAGTGGTCGTGGGAGATGACGACGGCGTCGAGGCGGCCGAGCTCGCGCAGGGAGAGGGGCGAGCGGTGCAGGCGGCGCGGCCCGGCGAAGGGAAAGGGCGAACAGCGCTCGCCCCACACAGGGTCGAACAGGACGCGGTGCCCGTCGATCTCGGCCAGCACCCCCGCGTGCCCGAGCCAGGTCAGCCGCAGCCCGGAGCCGGGGCGGTCGGAGGGGTCGGCTGCGGCCGGGCGCACCAGCGGCACCGGCCCGGCCGGCTTGCGCCGGCCCCGGTCGGGGTGGAGCAGCAGGTCGCGCAGCAGCGCGGGCAGGTCCCCGCTGCCGCCGAGCCGGACGGGCCCGCCGTTGCGGAAGGCGCCGTCGCGGTACTGGGGGGAGCGCAGGACGCGGGCCAGGCGCTCGCCCGAGGGCCTGGCACCGAAGGCCGCGGGCAGCAGCCGGGACCGAGGGCGGGAACGGGCGCGGACGGACGACTCGGGGAACTCGGCGAACTCGGTCATGAGAACCTCCCTGAACGCGTGAGGCCACTGTAGGCCATCGCAGTGACACTCCGTCACGCCCCGCCATTCGCCGCGCGCGGAGGGTGATCCCGAAGCGGGGCCGCGCCCGGCCGGGCGCCGAGGGGCCCTCAGGCCGGGCCGAGCTGGGTGAAGTAGCCGATCAGCGCACGCTTCAGCTCCCGGACGACGGCGGCGCGTTCCGCCTCGGTCCCGGCGGCGGCGGCCAGGGGGACGAGGGCCTTGAACAGCTGGGCGGCCACCCTGGCGGCCAGCTCCGCCTCCGGCGCGGTCAGCCCCGGCGCCCGGCGGCGCACGGCCGTTGTCACCCCGGCGAGGACGACCTCGTGCAGGGGCCCGGTGACGGCGAGCAGGCCGGGCGGCTGGTCGGTCCTCGCGAACAGGGCCTCGAAGCCCGGGTGCTCCAGGGCGAAGGCGAGGAAGGGGTCGACCACGCGGTCCACGGCGGCCACGAGGTCGCCGGACGCCAGGGCGGCCGTTCGCGCCGCATCCGCCGAGGGGGTCGCTCCCGCCGGGTCCGCCTCGCCGAACGCCGCGGCCAGCGCGCCGCGCAGCCCCTCCGCGAAGCGGCGGGCCAAAGCCTCGGCGATGGCCTCCTTGTTCGGGAAGAACTGGTAGAGCGAGCCCGGCGAGATGCCCGCCTCGGCGGAGATGCGCACGGTGGTCGCGGCCTCGAAGCCGTGCTCGGCGAAGACGGCCGCCGCCGCGTCGAGGATCTGGGCCATCCGCCGCTCGCCCCGGGCCTGCCGCCGCCGCGCCGGGCGTGCGCCCCGCGCGCGGCGCTCCCCCGTCGCCGCCCCCGTCGCCTCCGCCACGGCGCGCGTCACCGCCTTTCCTCGGTCCGTTCCCGCCCATGATGGCAGCAGCTTGACAATGCGAATACTCGCTCGTATTTTTCGAGGAACGCGAATCTTTCTTCACATTAGACCGAGTCTTCGCATGAGACCGAGGGAGCCCGCATGCGCACGCTGCTGCTCACCGGCGCCGGCCGGGGCCTGGGGCTGGCCACCGCCAGGTTCCTCCTGCGCCGGGACCCCGGGCTTCACCTCGTGACCGCCGTGCGCGGCGACGCCGAGGCCCTGGCCTCGCGCCTGTCCGCCGACGCCCCCGGGCGGGTCACCGGGCTGACCTGCGACCTCGCCTCGCTGGACTCCGTCCGCCAGGCGGCCGGCCGCCTCGCCGGGCTGCTGGAGGCCGATCGCCTCCCGCCGCTGCGGGGGATCGTGGCGAACGCCGGCATGCAGGCCACCACCGCCACCCAGCGCACCGCCGACGGCTTCGAGGCCACCTTCGGCGTCAACGTCCTGGGCCACTACCTGCTCATCCGCCTGCTGCTGGACCGCCTGACCGCCCCCGCGCGGATCGTCCTCGTCGGCAGCGGCACGCACTACGGCGACTTCCGGCACAACCTCGGCCTCATTCCCGCCCCCCGGGACGCCCCCGCCGCGCGGCTGGCCCGCCCCTGGACCGCGCCCGACGCCGCCACCCCCCGGGCCGGGCGCGCGGCGTACGCCACCAGCAAGCTCGCCGTCGTCCGCCTCACCCACGCCCTGGACCGGCGCACCCCCGCCGACGTGGCCGTCTACTGCCTCGACCCCGGCATGATGCCGGGCACCGGGCTGGCCCGGCAGGGCACCGCCCTCGAACGCGCGGCCTGGCACAGCGTGCTGCGCCTGACCCGGGTGCTGCCCGGCGTCACCAGCCCCCGCGCCGCCGCCCGGCGCCTGGCCGCCGCCGCGATCGGGGAGGCGCCCGGCCCC
This sequence comes from Streptomyces boetiae, assembly GCF_031845405.1. NCBI lineage: Bacteria > Bacillati > Actinomycetota > Actinomycetes > Kitasatosporales > Streptomycetaceae > Streptomyces > Streptomyces boetiae. Next base: position 148,606 of record NZ_JAVREN010000006.1, on the reverse strand, counting down.
TCGGGCAGCCACCTCGCGGGCGGCCGCGTCACCCGCTCCTCCCCCGCCTCCTACGACCGGGAGCGCGAGGAGGACCTGTGGGCGACCGCCGCACGCCTTGTGGGTCTCGCGCAGGTCCCCTGAACGGCCCCGGCGGGCGTGCGTGGATCCGGTGCGCCCCCGTCTCGCGCCCCGGCGCCCGTCGTAGACTTCGGCGGGGAACAGGAGATCGAAACGTGAAGGGCGCGGGACGCGCCGGCACCGCCCGTCCGAAGCTCTCGGAAACTCTCGGGGATATCTGCCTATGCCAAGCACCGGCGCGCTGAAGCGAGTTCGTGCGGCCTGGGACCGCGCCCACGCCGCCTCCCGGCTCCGCCCGCCGCTCCTGCTGGAGCTGCCGCTCGTCATCGCCCTGTACCTCGGGTACAGGTTCGGCCGCCGCGTCGCCAACGGGCAGTTCTCCGAGGCCTTCGCCAACGCCGAGCGGGTCTGGGACCTCGAACGCGCGCTCCACCTGCCGAGCGAGGCCTGGGTGCAGGACCTGGTGATGCGCAGCGAGACCCTCATCCGGGGCATCAACGTCTACTACGCCACGGTCCACTTCCCCGCGATCCTCCTGTTCATGGTCTGGATGTACTGGCGGCGCCCCGGCCACTACCTGTGGGCCCGCCGGGTCCTGACCTGGGTGACCGGCGCAGCCCTGGTGCTGCACCTGCTGGTCCCCCTGGCCCCGCCCCGGCTCTACCGCACCGGCGACATGGTGGACACCGGCGTCCTCTTCGGCCCGGCCGTCTACGACGAGCCCGACCCGGACTCGATGGCCAATCAGTTCGCAGCGATGCCCTCCCTGCACGTCGGCTGGGCCGTGTTCATCGCCCTCGCGCTGATCGTCTCCTCCCGCACCCGGTGGCGCTGGCTGTGGCTGCTGCACCCGGCGGTCACCGTGCTGGCCGTCGTCTCCACCGCGCACCACTACTGGATGGACGGCATCGTCGCCTGCCTGCTGCTCGCGGCCACGCTGCTGATGCTCCGTCCGCCGCCCCGCCCCGGGGCCGCGACGGGCCGGACCGCACCCGTTCCCGCCCTGGCCTCCGCCCCCGCGGCCTCCCCGGCCCCGGAGGACGCCGCCGCCGCGGGCCCCGAGCCGCCCCGGGCCGGCCTGGCCGCCGGACCCGAGCGCTGAGCCCGGGGCGCCCAGCCCCGGCCGCCGGGCGGAACGACGGCGGCCAACGGCAGCGGCGGGGGCGCGTCCGTGCAGGTCCGCGCGGGCGTGCGCGCCCGGCGGTCACCTGCCGCATTCGGTCCCTTGCCCAGCGAAGTCCACCGCCCGTATCGTTGGTCCGCCGTCCACATCGCATGATGAGGCCATCATCTGACGGCGCGTAGGGGCCCGGGCCCGGGGAGGGACGCCATGACCACACGCGGACGACACCGCCGTTACCGGCCCAGCGCCGTCTCCCGCGCCTCGCTCACCGTGACGGCCTCCGGCGCGGGGCTCGCGCTCCCGCTGCTGGCGGCGAGCGCCGGTCACGCGGCCCCCGTGAGCACGTGGGAAGAGGTCGCCGAGTGCGAGAGCGGCGGTCGCTGGGACATCAACACGGCCAACGGGTACTTCGGCGGCCTCCAGTTCGCCCAGAGCACCTGGGAGTCGTTCGGCGGCACGGAGTTCGCGCCCCGCGCCGACCTGGCCACCCGCGACCAGCAGATCGCCGTGGCGGAGCGCGTCCTGGTCGGACAGGGCCCCGAGGCGTGGCCCGTCTGCGGCCCGGAGGCGGGCCTGACCCGCGGCGGCGACGCCCCGGAGATCGCTCCCGCCGCCCCCCGGGAGGAGACCCGGGACGCCGGCGAGGAGCCCGGGGCAGCGCCGGAGGCGCGCCAGGCGTCCGCGCCCGCGGCGCCCGCCGCACCCGAGCGCACCCGCGAGACCGGCGGCGACCTGTACGAGGTCATCAGCGGCGACACGCTCTCGGGGATCGCCGCCTCGCACGGCGTGCGCGGCGGCTGGGTCTCCCTCTACGAGATGAACCGCCAAACCGTCGGCGGCGACCCCGACCTGATCTTCCCCGGCCAGCGGCTCGCCCTGCGCCGGCCGTCCGGCGGCGGCGAGGAGGAGCGCACGCCCCGGGAGCGCGCCGAGGAGACGGAGGGCAGCGAGGAGACGGCCGGGGCCGAGGAGCGCGCGGCGGCTGAGGCCGAGCAGCGCGAAGCCGAGGAGCGCGCGGCGGCTGAGGCCGAGCAGCGCGAAGCCGAGGCCCGCGAGGCGGAGGAACGGGAAGCCGCGGAGCGCGAGGCCGCCGAGCGCGCCGCCGAGGCCCGGCAGGCAGCCGAGCGCGAGGCCGAGGAGCGGGAGCGCGAGGCCCGCGCCCGGGAGGCCGCCGAGCGCGAGGCGGCGGAGCGCGCCGCAGCCGAGCGGGAGCGGGAGGCCGAGCAGCAGCGCTCCGCCTACACCTCCCCCGTGGACGCCGGCATCGGCACGCCCTACCGCGCCTCCGGCGGCTCCTGGTCCCTGGGGTACCACACGGGCGTCGACTTCCCCGTGGCCACCGGCACCTCGATCCGCGCGGTCGCCGAGGGCCGCGTGGTCTCGGCCGGCTGGGCGGGCTCCTACGGGTACGAGGTCATCATCCGGCACGCCGACGGGCGGTACAGCCAGTACGCCCACCTCTCCGCGATCTCCGTCTCCGAGGGCCAGCCGGTCAACAGCGGCCAGCGCATCGGCCGTTCGGGGTCCACGGGCAATTCCTCGGGCCCCCACCTGCACTTCGAGATCCGCACCGGGACGGGCTTCGGCTCCGACATCGACCCCCTGGCCTACCTCCGCTCGCACGGCGTCTCGCTCTGAAACCGGGCGCGCACGCGCCCGCCCGGGGCCGCCAATCCGGACAGATGCGCAGGTAATCACCCCGAAGAGGGATGTTGATCCGCTGTTTCCTTCCCTCATCTGCCGCCCGGTCAGTAGTCTCAACCGTCTGGGGGCCAATTCGCGCATATGCAGGGGACATTGGAGACGTCGATGGAACGACCCGCCTGGGCACCACAGGGCATCGACCTGTCCGTGCCGAGCGTGTCCCGGATGTACGACTACTACCTGGGCGGCTCGCACAACTTCGAGGTGGACCGGGCCGCCGCCCGCCGCGCCATCGACCTCTTCCCCGGCCTCCCCAAGCTGGCCCAGGCGAATCGTGCCTTCATGCGGCGGGCCGTGCGGTACGCCCTCGACCAGGGCGTGCACCGCTTCCTGGACATCGGCTCCGGCATCCCGACCTTCGGCAACGTCCACGAGATCGCACTGGCCGGGGAGCCCGGGGCCCGGGTCGTCTACGTGGACAACGACCCGGTGGCCGTGGCCCACAGCCGCGCCGTGCTGGCCGGCGAGGAGCGGGCGGAGATCGTGGCCGCCGACTTCCGCGAGCCGGCCGCCCTCCTGGAGCGCGAGCCGGTCCGCCGGCTGCTGGAGCCGGGGCGTCCGGTGGCGCTGCTGCTGGTCGCCCTGCTGCACTTCTTCGCGGACGAGGACAAGCCCGGTGCGCACGTCGCGGCCCTGCGGGACGCGCTGCCGCCCGGCAGCCTGCTGGTTCTCACGCACCTGACCGACGACGGCCCCGCCGGGGCCGGGGCCATCACCGAGGTCTACCGCCGCGGCGGCGCGACGCTGGTGACCAGGAACGCCGCCGAAGTCGCCCGCTTCTTCGAGGGGTTCGAGCTGGTGGAGCCGGGGGTGGTGGCGCTGCCCGACTGGCGCCCCGAGTCCCCGCCCGCCCAGGAGGATCCGAACGTGTACAGCGGATATGCCGGAGTAGGACGTACAGCGTGACATTCCCGCCATCGGGGCCGCCCGGCCACCACCGCACCGACGGCCGCGCGGCACCGCCCGACGGCCTGCGCCGGTTCGCCGCCGCGTGGTGCGGGGCCGTCTACCCGAACACCTCCACCTCGCTGACCCGCGATCAGTTCGAGGAGCTGCTGCTGCGCCTGGCCGGGCGGCTCGCGGACGCCCTCGCCGCCGAGGACTTCGACCCCTCCCCCGGCCGCGCCGTCGGCCAGGAGCTGGTCGCGGCTCACTGCACCGCGCCGGGCGCCCTGCCGGGCATCCTCGGCGTCATCGACGACGCGCTGGCCGCCAGTTGCCCGCCGCCGGGCGCCCTCTCCGGCGAGCAGGTCCGCTCCCGCTGCGCGCGGCTGCAGCACGCCCTCTCCGCCGGCTTCGCCCAGGCCCTCCAGGAGCGCACCCGCAGCGAGCAGGAGTCGCTCTCCCGCGCCGCGCTGGCCGCCCAGACGGAGATCGCCCACGCGCTGCACGAGAGCGAGGCCCGCTTCCGCGCCGTCTTCCGCGGCGCCCCGCTGGGCATCGGCATCGCCGACATGGACGGCAAGGTCCTCGACGTCAACGAGGCGCTGACCGAGATGTTCGGCGGCTCCGAGGCGCACCTGCCCAGCCGCAGCCTCCACGACTGGACGCACCCGGACGACGCCCCCGAGGTGTGGCGCCTCCAGGGCGAGCTGGTGCGCGGCGAGCGCGACCACTACCAGGTCGAGAAGCCCTACCAGCGCGCCGACGGCACGGTGCTGTGGACCAACCTCACCGTCTCCCTGCTGCGCGACGCCGACGGCGAGCCGCGCTACATGCTGGCGATGATCGAGGACGTCTCCGAGCGCCGCCTGCTGCACCTGCGGCTGCGCTACCAGGCCACCCACGACGCCCTGACCGACCTGCCCAACCGCTCGCTGTTCTTCGAGCGGCTCGAACAGGCCCTGGCCCCGGGATCGGGGCCCAGCCGGATCGGGCTGTGCTACCTCGACCTGGACGGCTTCAAGGCGGTCAACGACAGCCTGGGCCACGCCGTGGGCGACCAGCTGCTCATCGCGGTGGCCGAGCGCCTCCAGTCCTGCGCCTCCGGCCCGGGGCAGATGCTGGCCCGCATCGGCGGGGACGAGTTCGTGGCCCTGGTGATAGACCCGCCGACCCCCGAGGCGGTCACCGAGCTGGCGCAGCGCGCGCTGGAGGCGCTGTCCGCGCCGGTGGAGGTCGGCGGCCGGGAGCTGATGGTCCGCGCCAGCATCGGCATCGTCGAGGGCCCCACGCTGCACCTGACCTCGGCGGAGGTGCTGCGCAGCGCCGACATCACGATGTACCGGGCCAAGGCGGAGGGCGGGAACCGCTACGCCCTGGCCGACCCCGACTCCGACGCCCGGGCGATCAGCCGGCACCACCTGACCCACCACCTCCCGGCGGCCCTGAAGGGCGCCGAGTTCTTCATCGAGTACCAGCCGCTGGTGCGCATGGAGGACGGCAGCCTGGAGGGCGCCGAGGCCCTGGTGCGCTGGAGCCACCCGCGCCACGGGGTCCTGGGCCCCGACCGCTTCATCCCGCTGGCCGAGCACACCGGGCTGATCGTTCCGCTGGGCCGCTGGGTGCTCCAGGAGGCGGTGCGCCAGGCGTGCAAGTGGCAGGTGCGCGGCATCGGCGGCGCCCGACCCCTGAAAGTCAACGTCAACCTCTCCCCCCGGCAGCTCCACCACCCCGAGCTGGTGGACGACACCATCGCGGTCCTGGAGGAGGCGGGGCTGCCGCCCAGCTCCCTGTGCCTGGAGGTCACGGAGACGGCGATGATCCGCGCGGACGAGAACGAGCTGCGCCCGCTGCGGGAGCTGGCCGAGCTGGGCGTGGGCATCGCGCTGGACGACTTCGGCACCGGGTACTCCAACCTCGCCAACCTGCGGCGCCTGCCCGCCTCCACGCTGAAGCTGGACCGTTCCTTCACCCAGGGCCTCCAGCGTGACCCGGCCGACCCGGTGGACCTGAAGATCGTGGAGGGCATCGTCTCGCTGGCGCACACGCTCCAGCTCTCGGTGACCGTGGAGGGTGTGGAGACCGGGGCGCAGGCGCAGCAGTTGCGGGACCTCGGCTGCGACTCGGCGCAGGGCTGGTTCTACGCCAGGCCGGGGCCGCCGGAGCGGCTGCCGCAGGCCGTCTGACCGGCCCGTCCCGTGCGCGCGCGGCCCGGCGCGGAGGGGCGGGGCCGGGGGGCGGGGCGGCGAAAACGCCGTGGGGGGCCGTGCGGCGGGCTCGGTAGGATGGCGGGTATTCACGTCGTCACCCGTCGCACAGCGTGACCCGTCGCGCACCGCGGCCCGCTGACGCTCGCACGTCCCTCTCACATTGGAGCATCCGAGGATGGCCCGACACCTCATCACCAGTGCGCTGCCCTATATCAACGGCACCAAGCACCTGGGGAACATGGTGGGCTCGATGCTCCCCGCCGACGTGTACGCCCGCTACCTGCGCCGGCGCGGCCACGAGGTGCTGTACATCTGCGCCACGGACGAGCACGGGACGCCGGCGGAGCTCGCGGCGAAGGCGGCCGGGCTGCCGGTGGCCGAGTTCTGCGCGCGGCAGCACGCGGTGCAGAAGGCGATCTACGACGGGTTCGGCCTGGCATTCGACCACTTCGGCCGCACCTCCTCCGCGCAGAACATCGAGATCACCCAGCACTTCGCGCGCCGGCTGAAGGAGAACGGCTTCATCGAGGAGCGCTCCACCCGCCAGGTGTACTCGGCGGCCGACGGCCGTTTCCTGCCCGACCGGTACATCGTGGGCACCTGCCCGTACTGCGGCTACGAGGCGGCCCGCGGCGACCAGTGCGAGAACTGCACTCGGGTGCTGGACCCCACGGACCTGCTCAACGCCCGTTCCGCGGTGAGCGGAAGCACCGACCTGGAGGTGCGGGAGACCACGCACCTGTTCCTGCTCCAGTCCGCGCTGGAGGGCGAGGTGGCGGCCTTCGTGGACGAGCGGGGCAAGGAGTGGCCGACGCTGGCCTCCTCCATCGCGCGCAAGTGGCTGACCGAGGGCCTGCTGGACCGGGCGATCACCCGCGACCTGGAGTGGGGCGTTCCCGTCCCGGCGGACGTGTGGCCTCAGCTGGCGGCCGAGGGCAAGGTCTTCTACGTGTGGTTCGACGCGCCGATCGGCTACATCGGCGCGACGAAGGAGTGGGCGGACTCCGCGGGCGAGGGCGAGGAGCGGGACTGGCGCTCCTGGTGGTACGACGTGGAGGACGAGGTCCGGTACACGGAGTTCATGGCCAAGGACAACGTCCCCTTCCACACCGTGATGTTCCCGGCGACCCAGCTGGGCACGCGGGAGCCGTGGAAGCGCGTGGACTACGTCAAGGCGTTCAACTGGCTGACGTACTACGGCGGGAAGTTCTCCACCTCGCAGCAGCGCGGCATCTTCACGGACGCCGCCCTGGAGCTGCTCCCGGCGGACTACTGGCGGTACTTCCTGATGGCGGGCGCCCCCGAGTCGGACGACGCGTCGTTCTCCTGGGAGCTGTTCGCCTCGGTGGTGAACAAGGACCTGGCCGACACGCTGGGGAACTTCGTCAACCGTGTGCTGTCCTTCTCGAAGAAGCGGTTCGGCGACCAGGTGCCCGGCGGGCACGCGCCCGGGGAGCCGGAGGCGCGGCTGGGCGAGGAGATCGCCCGCCTGCTCGCCGAGTACGAGGAGCACCTGGAGGCCCTCCAGTTCCGGAAGGCGGCCTTCGCCCTGCGCGCCCTGTGGAGCGCGGGCAACGCCTATCTGGAGGAGAAGGCGCCCTGGCTGGAGATCAAGACCGACCAGGACGCCGCCGCCCTCACGCTGCGCACCGCGATGAACCTCATCCGGCTCTACGCGGTCGTCTCCGAGCCCTTCATCCCCTTCACCTCGGCGGCGCTGCGCGAGGTGTTCGCGCCGGGGACCGAGGAGCGGTGGGTGTCGCCGGAGGGGGCGCGGGCGCTGGACGCGGTGCCGGAGGGAACGCCGTTCACCGTCCCGCCCGTCCTCTTCACCAAGCTGACCGAGGAGGACCTGGACGGCTTCCGGGAGCGGTTCGGCTCGGAGGGCTGAAACGCCGCGGGCTCCGAGGGCCGGAACGCCGCGGGCTGAGGCTCCCTCAGCCCGCGGCGAGGGGCGGGGCGGCGCCCGGCCGGGTCACGGCACGGCGGGCGGGCGTTCCCGCTCCCGGACCGTCTCCTGGACGGCCTCCTGGGCGCGGCCCGCGCCGCGCAGGAAGGCGATGAGCAGGTGCGGGTCCGGCGGCCCGGCCGGGGCCTCGGGCGCGGCCGGCCGGGGCCGGTCGCGCAGCTGCGCCGCCATGTGTTCGAGGCGCCGGCGGCGGGGCAGCGGCGGTCGGGCGGCTCCCGGCCGTTCGCCCGCGGGCTCGGTCCCGGCCGGCGCCTCCCCGGCGGCCGGGGCCTCGGCCGCGGCCTCGGGGGGCTCGGGGGCGGCGGGCAGGGTGCGCAGGGCGCTGCCCGCGGTGAAGCGGCCCTCGCTCTCGGCGCCCAGCAGCTCGTGCGGCAGCAGGAGAACGGCCTGCGTCCCGCCGTAGAGGTTGGCGCGCAGGCGGACCTCGACGCCGTGCCTGCGGGCGAGGGTGGCGACGACGAACAGCCCGGCCCGGCCGTCGGCCAGCAGCTCGGCGGCCTCGCGCCGGCCGCTGCCCGCCAGCACGGCGTTCATCCGGGCCAGCTCGGCCGCGGTCATGCCCAGGCCCCGGTCCTCCACCTCGACGGCCAGGCCGGCGGGGTCGCTGCGCACCCGCAGCCGCACGCGGGTCTGCGGGGCGGAGAACTCGGTGGCGTTCTCGACCAGTTCGGCCAGCAGGTGCACCACGTCGGCGACCGCGTGGCCCCGGACGGTCCCCTCGCAGGGGGGCACCAGCTCGACGCGGGCGTACTGCTCGACCTCGGCGGTGCACGAGCGCAGCACCTCGGAGACGTGCACCGGGCGGCTCCAGCGGCGGCGCTGCGGGAGGCCGCCCAGGACGGCGAGGTTCTCGGCGTGGCGGCGGGTGCGGGTGGCGAGGTGGTCGATCTGGAACAGGCCGCGCAGCAGCTCCGGGTCCTCTGCCTCCTGCTCCAGCTCGTCCAGGCACTCGAGCTGGCGGCGCACCAGGTCCTGCATGCGCCCGGCCAGCGTGACCAGGGCGGCGGCCCGCTCGGCCCCCCCGCCCGCCCTCGGGGCCCGGCCGCGGGCCTCGGCGGGGGTGCGCGCGAGGGCGGCGGCGCGGCAGACGGCGGTCCGGGCCGCGTCGCGGGCGGCGTCGATCTCGCGGCGGAGGGTGGCGAAGGGGTCCCCGGGCGAGGGGCGGGGGTCGCGGACGGGGAGGGCGGGCAGGACGGCGGGGCCCGCGGCCCGCTCGCCCGGGGCGGGCTGCGCCGCGGGCGTTGTCCCAGCGCGTGCGGTGCGCCCCGGGGCCTCGGGCCCGTCCTGGCCGGGGACGCGTTCGCCGCGCTCGACCCGGGCCAGCAGCGCGGCCAGCTCGCCCCGGCCGCGCGCGGAGCGGCGGCGCAGCTCGGCGAGCCGGGCCTCCTGCGCCCGCGCCTCGTTCACGGCGGCCAGGGTGGCGAACGCCAGCACCGCCACCGTCAGCAGCGCCGCCCCGGCCAGGGCGCCCCAGGGGATGCCGCCGCCGGAGCCGGAGCGCGGGCCGTCCGGCCCCGGGAGCGGACCCTGGGGCAGCAGGCAGGCGAACGCGCCCGCCGCGATGGCGGCGATCAGCACGGCGGGGAGCACGGCCAGGCGCAGCAGCCGGGAGCCGGCCGCGGACCTGCCGGGGCGGGCGGCGCGCGCCCCGGTGCGTTGCTCTTCTGGCATGGGTGTCCTTGAGGGTGTGTGCGTGAGGGTGGGGCCGGGAGCGTGAGGGCGCGCGGCCCCCGCCCGGTGCCCGTGGAGGGGCGGGCCGCGTGTGTACGGGCCCACGCTAGGGGCCAACCGACCACCCAACAGGCACAGTTCCGGCAAACGCCACCCCACGCCACCTCCCAATGGGTGACGCGTTTGCCCGCTCTTGACCTGCGATGCGAGTCGTCAGGCGAGCCCGGAGACCCGCACGGTGACGTTCACGCGCCCCTCCAGGCCCAGCCACGGGGGCGCGGTGCCGGGCCGGGTGCGGGGCACGCCGTGGTAGGCCAGGCGGGAGGGGCCGCCGAAGACGAAGGCGTCGCCGCCGCGCAGCTCCACGTCCTCCCAGGGCCGGCCGCGCCCTGCCGGGGTGCCGAAGCGGAAGACGCAGGCGTCGCCCAGGCTGAAGGAGACCACGGGCGCCGGGGAGCGCTCGTCGGCGTCCTGGTGCATGCCCATCCGGGCGCGGGCGTCGTAGAAGTTGATCAGGCCGGTGTCGTAGGCGGCCCCGGCGTGGGCGGCGAGGCCGGTGGCGCCCGCCCGCGCGGCGGCGGCCACGGCCTCGCGGGCCCAGTCCCCGAGCCAGGCGGGGAACGCCTTCACGGGCGCGCCGTCGCCGTCGTGCGCGACGCGGGTGTAGGCGTAGGGGTAGGCGTGCGCCGCGCACTCCCCCGGCTCGGCGCGGGCCCGGCCGCAGGCGGGGCAGCGCGGGACGGGGCCCCAGTGCCGGCCGAGGCCCACCTGCCGCACGGACATCACCCCGGCCCGGGTGCGGACGGTCCGCAGCCCGGCGGGCGGCAGGGCCCAGGCGCGGCAGGCGGCCAGCAGCTCCCGCTGCCGCGCCTCGCCCAGCAGCCCTGGCAGGTGCACGGCCCCGGCCGCGACCTCGCGCGGGGCCCGGGGGAACAGCTCCTCGGTCACTGCGCCCTCTCGCCTGCTTCTCCGCCCGCGCGGCACAGCGCGGCTCTCACCATCACCTGCACCCCGGCAGCCGCGCGCACGTCGCTCGCCGGCCGCCCGGGCGACACCGGCCGTTCAGCCGTGGGCGCGCGGGCTCACGGCGCACAGCAGCGTCCGGATGCACAGGTCCCTGACCTCCTCGCGGGAGGGCGAGCGGGTGGCCAGCCACTCCAGGCAGACGGTGACGATGAACGCCAGCCAGCCGCGCACCGCGAGCCGCAGCGTCTCGGCCGGGGCCCGGCAGTCCTCGGTCAGCACCTCGACGATGCGCTCCTGCTGCTGGACCAGCAGCTCCTCGTAGATCTCGCGGATCTCCTGGTCGCTGGTGACGTTGGCGCGGTGGAAGGCGCGGTACCCCTTGGCGTGGCCCTCGGCGTAGCTGAGGTAGGCGTCCAGGCCGGCGGCGAGGCGGTCGGCGGCGGGGGCGCCGGGGTCGGTGCCGGTCATCTCGAACAGGCGCTCGCCCTCGCGGCGGATGACGGCGACGAAGAAGTCCCGCTTGGTCGGGAAGTAGTGGTAGAGCAGCCCGCGGGAGACGTTCGCGAGCTCGGCGACCTGCTCGATCCACACCTCGTCGTACGGCCGCTCGGCGAACAGCTCAAGCCCGATGCTGAGCAGTTGCTCGCGCCGCTGCCCGGTGTCCAGCCGGGTGCGGGCGCGGCCGGCACGGGGCCGGCGCACGGTCTCCTCGTTCACGCGCCCAGACTACTTGACACGGATTCACCGGGAGCCGATCGTTACTAGTGAACAGAGGTTCAATAAAGGAGGAAGGCCGATGGCTCCCTCGTTGTGGCCCGGGATCGCCCGCATACCGCACCCCGCCCGGCGGGTGCCGCTCCTCGGTGACGTGCTCGGGGTCTCCCCCAGCGCGCCCGTCCAGGACTCGATGCGGATGGCCCGGGAGCTGGGCCCCGTCTTCCAGCGCAAGGTCTTCGGCCAGCGGATCGTCTTCGTGGCCGACCCGGGCCTGGTGGCGGAGCTGGCGGACGAGACCCGGTTCGTCAAGAAGGTCGTGCTCGCCGTCGAGAGGCTGCGGGACGTGGCGGGCGACGGCCTGTTCACCGCGCACAGCGACGAGCCCAACTGGCGCCTGGGGCACGAGGTGCTGGCCGCCGGCTTCACCCGCGAGGCCATGGTGCGCTACCACCCCACGATGGTGGCCATGGCCCAGCGCCTGACCGCCTCCTGGGACCGGCGCGCGGCGGCCGGCGATCCGGTGGACGTGCCCGGCGACATGACCAAGCTGACGCTGGAGACCATCGCGCACACCGGCTTCGGCTACGACTTCGGCTCCTTCGAGCGCTCCGAGCCGCACCCCTTCGTCACCTCCATGGTCTCCGCCCTCCTGCACGCTCAGGACCGGCGGCTGCTGATCCCGGGGGTCCGCACCGTGTTCGCCCGCGCCGTCCGCAAGCGGGTCACCGGGCACCACGGCCACCTCAGGTCCGTCGTGGACGAGGTGGTGCGGCGGCGGACGGCCGAGGGCGACGAGAGCACCGACGACCTGCTCGGCCTGATGCTCAACACCGGCCGGCCCGGCACCGGAGAGCGCCTGGACGCGGCCAACATCCGGAACCAGGTGATCACCTTCCTCGTCGCGGGCCACGAGACCACCTCCGGCGCCCTGTCCTTCGCGCTGTACTACCTCGCCAAGCACCCGGAGGTGCTGGCCCGCGCACGCCAGGAGGTGGACGAGGTCTGGGGCGGCGCCGAGGTCCCGGGATACGAGCAGGTCAGCAAGCTGCGCTACGTGCGCCGGGCGCTGGACGAGGCGCTGCGCCTGTGGCCCACGGCCCCCGGCTACGTCCGGGCCGCGCGGGCGGACACCGTGCTGGGCGGGCGTTACCCCATGCGCGAGGGTGCGTGGGCGCTGGTCCTCATCCCGGCGCTGCACCGGGACGAGGAGGTCTGGGGCCCCGACCCGGAGGCCTTCGACCCCGACCGCTTCCTGCCCGAGAGGGTCCGGGCGCGGCCCGCCCACACGTTCAAGCCCTTCGGGACGGGCGAACGCGCCTGCATCGGCCGCCAGTTCGCCCTCCACGAGGCCGTGCTCGTCCTCGGCCTGCTGCTGCGCCGCTACGACCTGCACGACCACGCGGACTACCGCCTGCGGGTGACCGAGCGGCTGACGCTGATGCCGGAGGGCTTCACGCTCACGCTGACCCGGCGCAAGGTCCCCGCGCCGGCGCACGCCCCGGCGGGCTGAGAAGTGCGCCTCCGCGCGGACCGTGCGATGCCGTAGGGTCGGGCTCGGTCTGGCCGGTATGACCATCCGACGAAGGCGTGAGGAGTGCCCGTGACGCAGCAGCAGGAGTCCACCGAACCGGTGCTCGCCAGCATCCGCAACTACCGCGACCTCGGCGGCCTGCCGACGGCCGACGGCAGACGGGTGCGCCCCGGGCTGCTGCACCGCAGCGGCCACCTGGCCCGGGCGACGGCCGACGACCGGGCGTTCCTCGACGGGCTCGGGCTGCACACCGTCTTCGACTTCCGCAACTCCGCCGACCAGGCACTGGAGGGCCAGGACGTGGCCCTGGCCGGCGTGCGGAACCTCAACATCCCGCTGAACGACCCGGCCGAGGGCGCGGCGTTCTGGACGCTGGTGCGCGACGGCAGCCTCGCGCGGCTGCGCGCCGAGCTGACCGAGCGCCGCGCGGCAGGGCGGATGCGGGGCTCCTACCGCACGATGATCCTGCACCGCACGGCCGAGCACGGCCGCGTGCTGCGCGAGCTGGCCGAGGGCAGCCTGCCCGCGCTGCTGCACTGCTCGGCGGGCAAGGACCGGGCCGGGCTGACCGTGGCCGTCATCCTGCTGGCGCTGGGGGCGGAGGAGGAGGTCATCGCCGAGGACTACCTGCTCTCCAGCGCTCCGCACCGCCGCTACGTGATCCGGCGGGGTGAACGCGCAGAGGGCGCGGGCTCGCCGCTGCCCGGCGACATCCTGGAGCTGCTCGACCCGCTCTTCGACGCCCGCGCCGAGTACCTTCAGGCGGCGCTGGACCAGATCGCCGAGACCTGGGGCACCACCGAGCGCTACCTCACCGAGGGCCTGGGCTTCGGCCCCGCCGACCGCGAGCGGCTGCGCACCGCCCTCCTCACCGAGGCCTGACCCGCTCCGGGCCCCGCCGCCCCCGGCGCGCGGGCCCCGGAAGGCGCCCCTCCCCCGGCCGCGCGCCCGGCCTCGCCGCGCGAACCGGCCCCGGCGCGCCCCCGGACCGCCCGGGGCGCGCCGCTACTTCTTGCGCACCACGACGAAGTCGGCGAGCGCCGCCAGCCCCTCCCGCACCCCGGCCGGCATCGGGACGGTGTCCAGCGCTGCCACCGCCGCGTCGTACTGCCGCCGGGCCTCGGCCTCGGTCCAGGCCCGGCCGCCGGCCTCCTCGATCAGCGCGGCCCGGGCGGCGAACTCCGCCTCGTCGAAGTCGTCGAACTCCTCGGGCGACTTCTTGGCGTCCGCCGTCAGCAGCGCGGTCAGCCGCTCGGCGGCCGGCCCGGGCGCCGCCAGCGCGGCGACGACCGGCAGCGACTTCTTGCGCTGCCGCAGGTCGCTCCAGGTCCGCTTGCCCGTGGTGGCCGGGTCCCCCCAGACGCCGAGCACGTCGTCCACGGCCTGGAACGCCAGCCCCAGGTGGTGCCCGTACACCTCCAGCGCGTCCGCCAGCGCGTCCTCCGCCCCGCCGAGCACGGCCCCGATGGAGGCGGCGCAGGCCAGCAGGGCGCCGGTCTTGTTCCCCTCCATCTCCAGGCACTCGGCCACCGAGACCCGCTCGCGGTGCTCGAACGCCAGGTCCTGGGCCTGCCCGTCGACCAGCCGCCGGCTCGCGGTGGCCAGCCGCCTGGCCGCCCGAGGGCCCGCCTCCCCGGCGTTGAGGATGATCTCGTTGGCCAGGGCGAACAGGGCGTCGCCGACCAGGATGGCCTGCGCCGGGCCGTGCACCTTCCAGACCGTGTCGCGGTGGCGGCGCTGCTCGTCGCCGTCCATCAGGTCGTCGTGCAGCAGCGAGAAGTTGTGCACCAGCTCCACGGCGACGGCCCCGGGAACGCCCGTGGCGGGCGGGGCGCCCGCGGCCTCGGCTGACAGCAGCGCCAGGGCGGGCCGCACCGCCTTGCCGCTGTCCTGCTCGGCCGGGCGCCCCTGGGCGTCGATCCAGCCGAAGTGGTAGGCGGCGACGGTGTCCATGGGCGCCGCCAGGCGCCCGACGGCGTCCCGCAGCGCGGGGGCGGTCAGCGCCCGTCCGCGTTCCAGCAGCGCCGGGACGGCGACGCCGGGGTGGGGGTTGGCTGTGGTCACGCGCTCTCCTTAACGCCTGCCTGCGGCCTCGCGGGCCTGGTCGGGAGGGTCGGAGGGCGCGCCGCCCGCCGCGGCCCGCGCCGCCGCGAGGCCGCTGCGCACGGCGCCCTCCATGGTCGCCGGCCACCCCGTCGCGGTCCACGCGCCGGCCAGGAAGAGGCCCGGGGCCCGTGTGACCGGACCCGGCCGCAGCCGCCCGACGCCGGGGGCAGGGGCGAAGGTGGCGGCGCGTTCCCTGGTGACGAAGAAGTCCACGACCCGGGCGTCCGCGGCCTCGGGCAGCAGCCGCGCCAGCTCGGGCAGGTACCGCTTGCGCAGCACGTCGGCGGGCTGCTGGATCTCCTCGCCGGCCGCCGACTGGGACAGGGCCACGTACCGGCCGGGCGGGCCGGGCAGCCCGGCGGGGCCGGTGCGGTCGAAGACCCACTGGATCGGGGTGCCCAGCGCGGCGAGGA
Organism: Streptomyces boetiae; assembly: GCF_031845405.1. Lineage (NCBI taxonomy): Bacteria > Bacillati > Actinomycetota > Actinomycetes > Kitasatosporales > Streptomycetaceae > Streptomyces > Streptomyces boetiae. Next base: position 133,254 of record NZ_JAVREN010000006.1, on the reverse strand, counting down.
ACGGCTCGCGCAGCACGGGCCGGTCGTAGACGACGTGCACGTTCAGGATCGGCGAGGTCCCGATGCGCAGCAGCCGCCCCGCGTCCTCCAGCGCGCCCGCGGGCAGCAGCCCGTGCGCGGCGTCGTGCGGCACGGCCAGCACCACGCGCTCGGCGCTCAGCTCCCGGGCTTCGCGCCCGGGACGGCCGTGCTCGCCCTCGCGCGGGGAGCCGTCCACAGGGAAGTCCTCCGGGGCATCGTCCGTGCCGCCCGGGGCGCGGCCGGCCAGGACCACGCGCCAGGTGCCGCCGTGCTCGCGGCGCAGGCGGCGGACCCGGGTGCCGAGCAGCACGGTGACGCCGGCCTTCTCCAGCGCCGCGCGGGCCAGCGTGTCGTGCAGCTCGCCCAGCGGCACCCGGGGCACGCCGATGTCGGCGGCGCCCCGGCCGGTGAGCAGGCCGGTGCGGAAGACCATCGCGGCCAGGCCCAGCGAGACGTCCTGCGCGCGGGCGTTGAGGGTGGCGACGCCGATGAGGTCCCACAGCGCCTCGACGGCCCGGGGCGACTGGCCCCGCTCGCGCAGCCAGCCGGCGAAGTCCCGCTCGTCCAGGGCGGGATCGGCCGGGTCCAGCCCGCGCAGCGCGAGGGTGGCGCGGGCTGCGGCGGCCCGCTCGCCGGGGGTCAGGTGCGGGTAGCGCGCCATGCTGGCGGCCAGGTGCAGCGGAACGGGCAGCTCCGTGCGGCGGATGCGGGCCTGCCGGCCGCGGGCGGCGTCCAGCACGGGAACGTCCAGGCGGGGCTGGAGGGGCGCCAGGTCCGCGCCGCCGATCCGGTGCAGGAAGCCGCGGTAGGCGGTGCAGCAGCGCAGGTAGACGTGCTGGCCGTTGTCCACGGTCAGCGGCCCGGCGGGCGAGTCGCGGCGGAAGGAGAACGCCAGGCCGCCCAGCCGCGGGCGGCCCTCCACGAGGGTGACGGCGTGGCCGCGGTCGGCCAGGGCCAGGGCCGCGGTGATCCCCGCCAGCCCGCCCCCGGCGACCACCGCCCGGGGCCGCGCGCGGCGCGGGGCCGCCGGGGCGGTGGCGGTCACGTCCACCGCCCGCGGGCCACTCGGCGGGCGTCCACGCCGGTGAGGGCGCGCAGGGCGACGGCGGCCTTGCTCGCGGCGGGCAGCGCGACCCGCCCGCGCAGCACGGCCGCGGGCTCGGCCTCGATGCGGTCGAGCAGGCGGTGGTAGATGCCGGCCATCGCGGCCACGCAGGCGGCGGAGCGGCGGTCGAGCATCGGCAGCAGCAGGTAGCCCTCGGCGAACAGCTCGCGGGCGCGGCGGGCCTCGAAGCGCACCAGCCCGCCGAAGTCCGCCCCGCGCGGCGGGACTCGAAGGCCGTCGGGGTCCTCGGGGCAGCCGAACTTCCGCAGGTCTTCGGCCGGCAGGTAGACCCGTCCGCCCTGGGCGTCCTCGCGGATGTCCCGCAGGATGTTGGTCACCTGGAGGGCCAGGCCCAGGGTGTTCGCGTACGCGGGGGCGCGGTCCGCCTGGCGTGCGCCGGGCCGCACGCCGAAGACGCCCAGCGAGAGGCGGCCGATGGTGCCGGCCACGCGGCGGCAGTAGAGCCGCAGGTCGTCCCAGGTCTCGTAGTGCTCGCCGCGGACGTCCATCAGGACGCCGTCGATCAGCTCGTCCAGCGCGTCCAGCGGCACGGGGTGGCGCCGGGCGGCGTCGGCCAGGGCCACGGCCACCGGGTCGGTGTCGTCCTCGGCGACCTCGCCGGCGCGGACGCGGGCCACCAGGGCGCGGGCGTCCGCCAGGCGCTGCTCCTTGGCGCCCGGGTGCAGCGTGCCGTCGTCGCCGGCGTCGTCCACGCGCCGGGCGAAGGCGTACAGGGCGGAGAGTGCGTCGCGGCGGGGGCCGGGCATCAGGCGGGCGCCGTAGCTGAAGTTCCTGGCGTGCTGGCCGGCCACGGTCACGCAGTACCGGTAGGCGGCGACGACGGCGGGCGAGGGCCGCTGCCCCGGGGCGGGGCGCGGATGCGGACTCGGTGCTCGGGTCTGGCTCACGGGCTCGGCGCTCACGTTCCTCTTCGCAGGGTGCCGGCCGCCGTCCGCGCCGCCGCGTACAGCAGGCCGCCCATGGACGCCTTGGGCGGGCCCGCCAGCACGTCGTACCCGGCGTCGGCGATGGCCTGGGCCGCCGCGCGGCCACCCCCGATGAATCCGGCGAGCAGCAGCCGCAGCCGCCAGGGCACGCCCGTGGTCAGTGGCGCCCCCTCGTCCAGCAGCCTACGTGCCCGGTCCGTCAGGCAGGCGACCAGGGTGCGCACCGAGGCGGAGGCGGTGGGGGCGGCCAGGTCCTCCTCGGAGACCCGGAAGCGGGCCATGTCCTCGGCGGGCAGGTAGATCCGGTCCCGGGCCAGGTCCTCGGCGACGTCCTGGAGGTGCTCGATCAGCTGGAGGGCGGTGCAGACCGCGTCGGAGCGGCGCACCCGCTCGGGGGTCGAGGTGCCGGTGACGGCCAGCACGAGGCGGCCGACGGGGTTCGCGGACAGCTCGCAGTACTCCAGGAGCTGCGCGTAGGTGGCGTAGCGGCGGACCCGCTGGTCGAGGCGGTTGGCCTCGATGAGCGCCAGGAACGGCCCGGGCGTGAGGCCGGCGCGGCGGACGGTGGGGATCAGGTCGCGCAGCAGGGGGTGGCGGGGGGCGGGGCCGCCGCGGGCGCTGCCGAAGACGCGCCGCAGGTCGGCCTCGGCGGCGTCCAGCAGCGCGAGGCGGTCGGAGGTGCCGGGGTCCAGGCCCAGGACGGCGGCGTCGGCCCCGCCGGGGGCCAGGTCGCCGTCGCCGATGTCGTCGACGAGGCGGGCGAAGCCGTAGAGGGCCATCAGGTCCTCCCGCCAGGCGCGGGGGAGGAAGCGCGGGGCGACCGGGAAGTTCTCGTGGGCGGACTTCTCCAGCACGGCCTGGGCGTGCCGGTCCGCGACCGCGGCCGTCACGGCCGGCCCGCCCTCACCTCTGGCTGCATGCTGCCCACTTCTACCCGATGATCCGATGATTCTCGGGCGGACACGCGGTCGCCCCGCGGACGGTTACTTGCCCGTCTCTTCCTCGTACGCCTTGAGCACCTGCTCGGTGGGGCCGTCCATGATCAGCTCCCCCTTCTCCAGCCACAGCACCCGGTCGCAGGTGTCCCGGATGGACTTGTTGTTGTGGCTGACCAGGAAGACCGTGCCGGCCTCGGAGCGCAGCTCGCGGATGCGGGCCTCGGAGCGCCGCTGGAACTTCTTGTCGCCGGTGGCCAGCGCCTCGTCGATCATCAGCACCTCGTGGTCCTTGGCCACCGCGATGGCGAACCGCAGGCGGGCGGCCATCCCGGAGGAGTAGGTGCGCATCGGCAGGCTGATGAAGTCGCCCTTGTCGTTGATCCCGGAGAACTCGACGATGCCCTGGTACCGCTGCCGGACCTGCTCGCGGGTCATGCCCATGGCCAGGCCGCCGAGGATGACGTTCCTCTCGCCGGTGAGGTCGTTCATCAGGGCGGCGTTGACGCCGAGCAGCGAGGGCTGGCCGTGGGTGAAGACCCGGCCGCGCTCGGCGGGGAGCAGCCCGGCGATGGCGCGCAGCAGCGTGGACTTGCCCGAGCCGTTGGTGCCGATGAGGCCGATGGCCTCGCCGTGGTAGGCGACGAAGCTGACGCCGCGCACCGCGTGCACCTCGCGGACGCGGGAGGACGGCTCGCGCCGGACGATGCGGCGCAGGGCGGCGGTGGCGGTGCCCCGGCCGCCGCCTCCGTGCACGCGGTAGACGATGTGCAGGTCGTCGGCGATGACGGTGGGCACGCGCCCGTCGTCCGCCACCCGGGCGGGGGAGTTCTGCTCAGCCACGGCCGTACTGCTCCTCCGCCTTCCAGAAGTACACGAAGCCGCCGATCCCGATGACCGCGGCCCACCCGAGGGCGAAGAGCCAGGTGGTCCCGGGGATGCTGTTGTGATAGTCCCCGTCGATGAGGGCGTAGCGGATCAGGTCCATGTAGACCGCGGCCGGGTTCGCCTCCAGGATATCCGCCACCCAGTCGGGCCAGTTCGCGCGCTCCTCGACCATGTGCCTCAGCGGGAACATCACGCCCGAGGCGTACATCCAGGTGCGCAGGACGAACGGCATCAGCTGGGCGAGGTCCGGGGTGCCGCTGCCCAGGCGGGCGAAGATCATGGCCAGGCCGATGTTGAAGGCGAGCTGCAGGGCCAGGGCCGGGAGGACCAGCAGCCAGGCGAAGGAGGGCAGGTGCCCGAAGCCGACCGCCACGGCCACCAGCACCACCATCGAGTACAGGAGCTGCTGGAGCTGCTGGAGGGAGAACGAGATGGGCAGCGCCGCGCGCGGGAAGTGCAGGGCCCGCACCAGGCCGAGGTTGCCCGGGATCGACTTCACGCCCGCGAGCACCGACGCCTGGGTGAAGGTGAAGACGAAGACCCCGGTCACCAGAAAGGGAATGTACTCCTCGTTGGACATGCCACCCCGGCCGCCGAGCAGCAGGCCGAAGATGAGGAAGTACACCAGGGCGTTGAGCAGGGGGGTGAGGACCTGCCAGATCTGGCCGAGCTTGGCCTGGCTGTACTGGGCGGTCAGCTTCGCCTGGGAGAAGGCGACTATGAAGTGCCGCCGCCCCCACAGCTGCCGTACGTAGTCGGGCAGCGAGGGCCTCGCCCCGCTGACCGACAGGCCGTGACGGGCCGCGAGCTCGGCCAGGGGTACGTCACGTGGGGGCGCACTCTCGTGCGTGGTGTCACTCACCTTGAACTCTCGTCCTCGCAGGGCACAGGCCGGAAGGAGCCGCAGGCGCGGGTGCGCGGCCCCTGGATGTTCTCAGACCCGAGCTTGTCAGATAACGGGAGGTCGTCCCAGCCGGGTCAGGCGCCATACCGTACGCCAACGCATCGGCCTGCGGGGACCGCACGGCGTGCGCCAGCCCTCGGCGAAGCCCGCGAACCACGCCCTCAGGCCCTCCCGGGAGGGGCGCCGCAGGAGGGTGAGGAGAAGCCAGTTGCCCAGGTACACGGGGATCAGCGGCAGCGGGAGGTTGCGCCGGGCCAGCCAGACCCGGTTGCGCGCCACCATCCGGTGGTAGACCGCGTGCCGGGAGGGCGCGGTGGCCGGGTGGTGCAGCACGAGGTCGCCCCGGTAGGCGATGTCCCAGCCGGCGTCCAGGGCGCGCCAGGCGAGGTCGGTCTCCTCGTGGGCGTAGAAGAACTGCTCGGGCAGGCCGCCGACCTGCTGGAACACCTGGGTGCGCACGGCGTTGGCGCCGCCGAGGAAGGTCGTCACGCGCGAGGAGCGCTCGGGGTCGGAGGCGCGCAGGCGCGGGACGTGGCGGCGCTGCGTCGTCCCGCTGTCGGGGTCGGTGATCCGGAAGCTGACGATGCCGAGCTGCGGATCGGCATCGAACAGGGAACGAACCACTTCCGCCGCGCCTTTGTCCGGAAGCAGTCCGTCATCGTCCAAAAACAGCAGCACATCGACCTCGCTGCCGCCGGGGCCGAACGCCTCGATGCCGATGTTCCGGCCGCCGGGGATGCCGAGGTTCTCCGGGAGTTCGAGGGTGCGCACGGCGGGCGGCAGGTCGGGCAGGGCCGCGCCGTTGCCGACCACCACCACCTCGATGGGCTCGCCGTCCTGCGCGGCCACAGAGTCCAGCAGCGCCCGCAGCTCCTCGGGCCGGTTGCCCATCGTGAGAACCACCGCGCCCAGGCGCAGCTGTGCCGTCCCCACCCCGGTCACCGCAGCCGGCTGGAGGCGAGGATGGACACCAGGTGCAGCAGCGTCTGCACCAGGGCGACGGCCGCCAGCACGGCCACCCCGAGGCGGGAGAAGAACAGGTCGCCGTGCGCCGCGTCCAGCAGCGCCACGGCCAGGATGAGCAGCGAGGCCTCGACGCCGCCCACCAGCCGGTGGAACTTCAGGGCCGCGACCGCGCGCCGGGCCACCGCGAGCCCGGAGGAGCGCGGGGTGGCCGCCTCCTCCCGCACGGCGGGCAGCCCGCCGCGCGTCCTGGCCACGTCCACCAGGTCGGTCTCGGCCTTGATGAGGATGGCGCCCAGGGCGGCGACGGTGCCGAGGAAGGCCCACAGCCAGTCGGGCGCGGGGCCCTCGGCGGCGAAGACGTCCGCCGCGCGGACGCCGAAGCCGGTCAGCAGCGCGGCCTCGGCCAGGTAGTGGCCGATCCGGTCCAGGTAGACCCCGGTGATGGAGGTCTGGGCCCGCCACCGGGCGACCTCCCCGTCCACGCAGTCGAGCAGCAGGTAGAGCTGGATCAGCAGTGCCGCGGCCAGGGCCCCGGCGGGCCCCGGGACGAGCAGGGCCGCGCCGGCCGCGACGCCGGCCAGGACCATCAGGTAGGTGAGCTGGTTGGGCGTGACCCGGGTGCCGACCAGGTGCCTGGTCCAGCGCAGGGAGATCTCCCGCATGTACAGGCGTCCGGCCCAGTGCTCGCCGCTGCGCCGGTCCTTCACCCCCGGGGGGTGCACGACCGGGCGGAGTTCAGCTACCGATGGTTTTGACATAGTCCGCGTAGGTGTCCCTGATCTGTTCGGGGGTCAGGTCGAGGTGTTCGAGGATGGTGTAACGGCCGGGCCTGGTCTGCGGGGCGAAGGCCACCGCCGCCACGAACTCGTCGGCGGTGAAGCCGATGTCGTCCGGCAGCACCGGCAGCCCGTGCCGCCGCAGCGCCTCGGCGATCAGCGCGCATTCCTCCCGCGCGCCGCGCAGGTGCATGGCGAAGGCCGCGCCCAGGCCCACCTGCTCGCCGTGCAGGGCGGAACGCCGCGGGTGCAGCAGGTCCAGGGCGTGCGAGATCTCGTGGCAGGCGCCGGAGGAGGGCCGGGTGTGCCCGGCGATCGACATGGCGATCCCGGAGAGCACCAGGGCCTCGGAGAGCACGGTCAGGAACGCGTCGTCCCCGCATCCGGCCGGGTGTCGCAGCACGGCCTCCCCGGCCTGGCGGGCCATCGCCGCGGCCAGTCCGTCGATCTGCTCGCCGGTCTCCCGGTGCGACAGCTCCCAGTCGGCGATGGCCGAGATGTTGGAGACCGCGTCGCCGATGCCGGAGCGGACGTAGCGCAGGGGGGCGTGGCGGATCACGTCCAGGTCCACGACCAGCGCGATCGGCGTGGGCACCCCGTAGGAGCCGCGGCCCGCGTCGTTGTCCAGGATGGACACCGGCGAGCAGATGCCGTCGTGCGAGAGGTTCGTGGCCACGGCGACCATGGGCAGCCCGACGCGGGCGGCGGCGTACTTGGCGACGTCGATGATCTTGCCGCCGCCCAGGCCCACCACGGCGTCGTAGTGGCCCGAGCGCATCGCGTCGGCGAGCTGCACGGCCGCGTCGATCGTGCCGCCGCCGACCTCGTACCAGTCGGCGCCGGGCAGCGCCGGGGTCAGCCGCTCGCGCAGGGCGGCCCCCGAGCCGTTGCTGATCGCCACGGCCAGCCGCCCGGAGGAGGAGATGCGCTGGTCGGCCAGGAGGCCCGCCAGGTTGTCCAGGGCCCCGGCGGTGATGTCCACCGAGACGGGGGACGGGATGAGGCGGGTCAGTACCGGCACGCGATCTCCCGTCCCCGGGCGAGGTCGGCGTGGTTGTCGATCTCCACCCAGCTCACCGTGCCGATGGGCGCGGTGTCGATGCGGAAGCCGCGGTGGACCAGCTCCTGGTACCCGTCCTCGTAGTAGAGCTGGGGGTCGCGCTGGAAGGTGGTGCGCAGGGCGTCGGCCAGCTCCTCGGCGGCGCCCGGCTCGATGAGGGTGACGCCGATGTACTCGCCGGTGGCCTCGGCGGGCTCCATCAGCTTGGTGATCCGCTGCACGCCCTTCTCGGGGTCGGTGATCACCTTCATCTCCTCGTCGGCCAGGTCCTTGACCGTGTCGAGGGCGAGGATGATCTTCTTGCCGCCGCCGCGGGCGGCCAGCAGCGTCTCCTCGACGGAGGGGGGGTGGACGGTGTCGCCGTTGGCGAGGATGACGCCCTCCCGGATGGCCTCGCGGGCGCACCACAGGGAGTAGGCGTTGTTCCACTCCTCGGCCTTGTCGTTCTCGATCAGGGTGAGGCGGACGCCGTAGCGGCGCTCCAGGGCCTCGCGCCGCTCGTGGACGGCCTCCTTGCGGTAGCCGACGACGATGGCCGCCTCCGCGATGCCGACCTCGGCGAAGTTGGCCAGGGTGAGGTCGAGGACGGTCCGGGCGTCGGGGCCTTCCTCGCCGATCACCGGCACCAGGGCCTTGGGCAGGGTGTCCGTGTAGGGGCGAAGACGCCGTCCGGCGCCGGCGGCCAGCACAAGGCCGATCATGCGGGTTCTCCTGTTTCGTCGTGTACGGCCGGTGCCCGGGAGGAGATCCAGAAGCGGATGCTCTCCCCCAGCACCAGGAGCGCCAGGACCCCCGCGAGGGCCGCGAGCGCGGCGGTGAAGCCCTGCCCGGTCGCCCAGAGGGCGGCAGCGGCGGTGACCACCAGGACGCGCCCCTCGTGCCCGCCGGCGGCCATGGCCAGCCCGCGGGGAGGCGCCCCGGCGCCGCCGCGGAGGCGGTACACCGTGTCGTAATGATGGTAGGCGCTGGCCGCCACCAGGAGGAAAGCCGCGGGCAACGCCCCGTTCACCCCGCTGTGCCCGGCCAGGGCCAGGAGGGCGCCGTACTCCCCCGCCCGGAACAGCGGGGGCAGGAGCCAGTCGAACGGCCGGACGAGGGGTGCGGCCGTGGCGCGGGCGGCACACAGGGCGTAGACGGCGGCTGCGGCCAGGGCGTACCAGCCGCCGGCGACGCCGGGCACCAGCAGCGCGCCCAGCAGGGCGGCGGTCCCGGCCAGGGCCCACAGCGGGGCGGTGTAACGCCCGCGCGCGGCGGGCGGGCGCCAGGAGGCCACGGCCGCGGAGACCGGCCCGCCGTCTGCCAGGCCGGCCAGCGCCTCGGCCGTCCCGGGGCCGCCTCCGGCCAGGCGGCGGGAGCGCAGCAGGCGGCCCGCCGTGGTGTAGCAGCCGGCCAGGCCGCCGGCGATCAGCAGCACGGTGAGGGTGACGCGGGGGGTGGTCAGGGCGGTGAGGACGGCGAGGAGGGCCCAGCGCTCGCCGATGGGCAGGACGATCATCCGGCGCAGCCACACCGTCCAGCCGATGCGGTCCAGGCGGCCGGAGAGGGCGGCGGCCCCGCCGGCGGAGCCCGAGGGCCCGGGCGGGTGGGCCTCGTTGAAGGCGAAGTCCACGACGTGCCGGGTGGTCTGGAGGAGCATCGCGCCCAGCGCCAGGGCCCATACGTCGTCACCGGTGCGGGCGGCGCCCAGGGCGAGCCCGGCGTAGAAGGCGTACTCCTTGGCGCGGTCGAAGGTGGCGTCCAGCCAGGCGCCGAGGGTGGAGTACCGCAGGGCGTAGCGGGCGAGCTGGCCGTCGGCGCAGTCCAGGACGAAGGAGGCCAGCAGCAGGGCGCCGGCGGCGGCGTACCCGGCGCGCTCCCCGGTGGCCGCGCACCCGGCGGCGAGGAGGGCCACCAGCAGGGAGGCGGTGGTGACCTGATTGGGAGTCAGGCCGCGGCGGGCGCACCAGCGGGCCAGGTAGCGGGAGTAGGGGCTGACGAAGTGCGTGGTGAAGAAGCCGTCCCGGGACTTGACGGCGGACCGCAGCCGGACGGCCTCCTCGTCCACGGCGGCCACGGCGCGGGCGGCCTCGGCCCGCTCCTCGGGGGTGGCGGGCACGGCGGCGACCAGAGTGCCGAGCGCCGGGCGGTGCACGGGCGTTCCCCCGGCGGCGAGCAGGCCGGCGAGGCGGTCGGGCAGCGGCCCGGCCTCGGGCGGGGCGGCGAGGGAGGGGCCGCTCGCCCGCGCGCGGGCACCGTCCCCGGCGGTCCCGGCGGCGGCGCGGGTCAACGCTTCGCGCGCGGGGGGCAGTACGGCCAGGGCGCCGGGCACCGCGGCGGCGGGGAAGCGCGGGTCGGTGAGCGCGAGCCGGAGGCTGTGCCGGTGCCCGGCGAACCGGGCGTCGACGACCGCGACGCGCTCCCCGGCCGGCACGTCCGCGAGGGCCGCCGCGAGCCCGCCGGTGCCCCCGTCCCCGGCCGTCCGGACGGTGAACCCGAGGGCGGCGAGGTCGCCTCCCAGGGGCGACCCGGGCGGGGGCGGACCGGTGAGGATGGCGGTCGGCAGCTGACTCACTCCTAGAGGCGGAACCGTCTTCAACGGCTGGACGTCGGCAGAGATTATCTGATGACTACCGTTCGGCAAGAACGGCGTTGGCCCCAGGAAACCCGGAGTTCATGTCGGAGCCCGGGCCCGGCGGCCGACGCGACTCTATGCGATCGCACCGACACCCAGCGCAATCTCTGTGTCGGAGGCAGGGGTTAGGCTGCGCCCATGAGCTGGTTGGTCACCGGGGGAGCCGGGTACATCGGGGCGCACGTGGTGCGGGCCATGCGGGACGCGGGCGAGCGGGTGGCGGTGCTGGACGACTTCTCCACCGGCCTGCCCGAGCGGCTGCCGACGGACGTTCCGGTGGTGCGCGGCTCGGTGCTCGACCGGGCCGCGGTGGACCGGGCGCTCGCGCTGGAGGGCGCGAGCGGCGTGGTGCACCTCGCGGCGCGCAAGCAGGTGGCCGAGTCCGTGGCCGAGCCGCTTCGCTACTACCGGGAGAACGTCCACGGCCTGACCGTGCTGCTGGAGGCGGCGGCCACGGCCGGGCTGCGGCGGTTCGTCTTCTCCTCCTCCGCGGCGGTCTACGGGATGCCGGACGTGGACCTGGTGACGGAGGACACCCCCTGCCTGCCCCTCTCCCCGTACGGGGAGACGAAGCTGACCGGCGAGTGGCTGGTGCGCGCGGCCGGGCGGGCGCACGGGATGGCGACCGTCTGCCTGCGGTACTTCAACGTCGCGGGCGCCGCGGCCCCCGAGCTGTCGGACACGGGCGCGGCCAACGTCATCCCGCTGTTCTTCGAGGCCATCACCCGGAGCGAGCCCCCGCGGATCTTCGGCGACGACTACCCCACCCCGGACGGCACCTGCGTGCGGGACTACGTGCACGTGGCGGACCTGGCCGACGCGCATCTGGCCGCCGCCCGGCACCTGGAGGGCCCCGACGCGGCGCCGGGAGGCGACCTGACGGTGAACGTCGGCACGGGCACCGGCGTCTCGGTCCGCGAGCTGGCCTCCCTGGTCGCCGAGGTCACGGGCCGCGCGCTGCCGGCCGTCGTCGCCCCGCGCCGCCCGGGCGACCCGGCCCGGGTGGTGGCCTCGGCGGAGCAGGCTGCCAAGCGGCTGGGCTTCACGGCCTCCCGCGACCTGCGGGAGATGGTCGCCTCCGCCTGGGAGGGCTGGCGGCTGCGCCACCCCGGACTGTAGTCACCCGCTAACGCCCGCCCCTCGCGCGCGGCCCGCAGCAGGGGCGTTCACGCAGGTCAGAGCACATGACAACGGTGTTCAGTGCCGCGTTGCCAGATACCCCCCTCCCGTAGTTCACTGTGGGGTATCGACCAAGGAGGCGGGCGCCGATGGGAGCCGGACACCAGCACGGGGGCCCGTCCCCCTCTCCGCGCGGGACGGCGGGCGCCGCCTACCGGGGGCGGCTGCGGATCGCGCTGGCCATCGCCGCGCTGCTGCTGGTGGCCGAGCTGGTGGGCAGCGCGCTCACCGGCTCGCTGGCCCTGCTGGCGGACGCCGGGCACGTGGCCACGGACACCATCGGCATCGCCATGGCGCTGCTGGCGATCCACGTCGCCAACCGGCCGGCGGGCGAGCGCCGCACCTTCGGCTACGCGCGGATGGAGATCCTCGCCGCGCTGGCCAACTGCCTGCTGCTGCTGGGCGTCGGCGGCTACATCCTGTTCGAGGCGGTGGGGCGGCTGCGGGAGCCGACCGAGGTGCCCGGGGGGCAGACCATCCTCTTCGGCCTCCTGGGGCTGGCGCTCAACGGCCTCTCCCTGGCGCTGCTGATGCGCGGCCAGCGGGAGTCGCTGAACGTCCGGGGCGCCTTCCTGGAGGTCGCCGCGGACACCCTCGGCTCGCTCGCGGTGGTGGCCGCGGCCCTGGTCGTCCTGGTCACCGGCTGGCAGGGGGCCGACCCCGTCGCCTCGCTGCTGATCGCGCTGATGATCGTGCCGCGCACGGTGAAGCTCGCCCGGGAGGCGCTGGACGTGCTGCTGGAGGCCGCGCCCCGGGACGTGTCGATACCGGAGGTGCGCGCCCACATCCTGCGGCTGCCGGGCGTGGAGGATGTGCACGACCTGCACGTGTGGACCATCACCTCGGGCATGCCGGTCCTCTCCGCGCACGTCGTCGTCGGCGGGGAGGCGCTGGACGCGCCGGGCCACGAGCGGATGCTGCGCGACCTCCAGAGCTGCCTGGGCACCCACTTCGACGTGGCTCACTGCACGTTCCAGCTGGAGCCCTCGGGGCACGTGGCGCACGAGGCCGGCGTCTGCGACTGACCGGGTGCGGCACACTGGTGCCCCGCCGCGTGCGCGGACGCCGGGTCCGGGACGTGGGGAGCGTCGAGTCGGGCCCCGCGGGGGCCGGGAAGTGGTGGAGATGCCGCAGGAGTCAGCCGTCGTGACCGAGCCGGTCCTGCTGGAGCTGGTGGACGAGGAGGGCCGGACCACCGGCACCGAGGAGAAGCTGGCCGCGCACCGGGCCCCCGGGCGGCTGCACCGGGCGTTCTCCGTCTTCCTCTTCGACGGCGCGGGACGGCTGCTGCTCCAGCGGCGGGCGCCCGGCAAGTACCACTCCCCCGGCGTGTGGTCCAACACCTGCTGCGGGCACCCCTACCCGGGCGAGCCGCCGTTCCTGGCCGCGACCCGGCGCACCGTCGAGGAGCTGGGCGCCGCGCCCGCGCTGCTGCGCGAGGCCGGGACGGTCCGCTACAACCACCCGGACCCGGCCTCGGGCCTGGTGGAGCAGGAGTTCAACCACCTCTTCGCCGGGCGGGTGGGCGCGCCGGTGGACCCGGACCCCGAGGAGGTGGCGGAGACGGTCTTCGCCGGCCCGGCCGAGCTGGGCAGGATGCGCGCGGCGGGGGCGTTCTCCGCCTGGTTCCCGACGGTGCTGGACGCGGCGCGGCCGGCGATCCGCGAGCTGACCGGGCCCGCGGCCGGCTGGTGAGGCGGCGCCCGCCCCCGCGCGGACGGCGCGGGGGCGGGCCGGCGCCCTCACCCGGGCGGCGGGCGCACCGTTGCGAACGCCCGGCGGACGGTCCTCCCCACGCGCGCGCCGTTTCGCCCCCGGAACGGCTTTCGCGACTATACGGAAGATGAGAAATCGGACCGCGGAACGGCCGCGACCTTGGCCTTTGCGCCGGGCCCGGCCCGCGCCCATGGTTACTATCACCATGTATACGAACTACCCCGAACCAGACAGATGAGGGCAGAGTACCGAGGCTGATGACATTTCGGTGAGTGTCCGGCGCGGCACGGGGCAGGGTCAACGCGACCGAATCCCCTGGACGTTGGAGTGCTGCTGTCATGGCTCTTCCGCAAGGTCCCCTGGAGCATCGCTACCGGGGGGAACACCCGGTGCGGACTCTCGCCTACCTCTTCCGGGAAGACCGCCTCCGGGTCCTGGTCGCCGTGCTGGCGTTCGCCGTCAAGCACAGCCCGGTGTGGCTGCTTCCCCTCGTGACGGCGAACATCATCGACATCGTCGTGGAGCGCCGCCCCGTCACCGAGATGGGCACCAACACCGCGATCCTCATGGTGGTCCTGGTGCTCAACTACCCCACCCACCTGCTCTACGTGAGGTGCATGCACGGCAGCGTGCGCCGCGTCGGCACCGCCCTGCGCTCCGCGCTCTGCCGCCGGATGCAGGAGCTGTCGATCGGCTACCACTCCCGCGTCAGTGCCAGCGCCCTGCAGACCAAGGTGATCCGCGACGTGGAAAACATCGAGACCTCGGCGCAGCAGAGCGCGGACACCGGCCTGGCGGCCGTCATCACGCTGATCGGCGGCCTGGTGGTCATCGCCGTGCGCGTGCCGGCGGCGATCCCGGCGTTCGTCGTGGTGGTTCCCGCCGCCTCGATCCTGGTCCGCAGGCTCCGGGGGCGGCTGCGCAGCCACAACGAGCAGTTCCGCCGGCAGGTCGAGCAACTGTCCTCCCGCGTCGGCGAGATGACCAGCCTGATCCCCGTCACCCGCGCCCACGGCCTGGAGCGCACCGCGCTCGGCCGCGTGGACGGCTCGCTGCGCAAGGTGCTCACGGCGGGCATACGGCTCGACCTGCTCAACGGCCACTTCGGGGCCATCGCCTGGATCCTGCTCCAGTCGATCGGCATCGGCTTCCTCGTCGGCGCGGCCCTGATCTCCTACTACGCCTGGCTGCCCGTCAGCCCCGGCGACGTGGTGATGCTCTCGACCTTCTTCACCACCCTGACCGGCTCGATGACGATGCTGATGGGCCTGACGCCGATCATCACCAAGGGACTCGAGTCCGTGCGCTCGGCCGGCGAGGTGCTCCAGGCCCCGGACCTGGAGGTCAACACCGGCAAGGCCGAGGTGACGGCCGTCAAGGGCCGCCTGGACTTCGAGTCGGTGACCTTCCGCTACGACGGAGAAGGGCCCGCCGCCATCACCGACTTCAGCCTCTCCGTGCCGCCCGGACAGACCGTGGCCCTGGTGGGCGCCTCGGGCGCGGGCAAGTCCACGATCCTCAACCTGCTGATCGGCTTCATCCGCCCCGCCTCCGGCCGCATCCTGCTGGACGGCGCCGACATGGCCACGCTGGACCTGCGCAGCTACCGCCGCTTCCTGTCGGTGGTGCCCCAGGAGTCGGTGCTCTTCGAGGGCTCCATCCGGGAGAACGTCGGCTACGGCCTGGCCGAGGTGGACAGCCAGGCGGTGCGCACCGCCCTGCAGGACGCCAACGCGCTGGAGTTCGTGGACCGGCTGCCCGACGGCCTGGACACCGTGGTCGGGGAGCGCGGCGCCCGTCTCTCGGGCGGGCAGCGCCAGCGCCTGGCCATCGCCCGCGCCCTGATCCGCGACCCGCGGATCCTGGTGCTGGACGAGGCGACCTCCGCGCTGGACACCCGCTCCGAGGCGCTGGTGCAGGAGGCGATGAACCGGCTGATGCGCGGGCGGACGGTGTTCGTCGTGGCCCACCGGCTGTCCACGGTGCGGGGAGCGGACCGGATCGTAGTGATGGACCAGGGCCGCATCCTGGAGATCGGCACCCACGCCGAGCTGCTCAGACGCGGCGGGGCGTACGCCCGTCTCCAGTCCACGCAGATCTCCTGACGCGGAGCCGGTTCAACGCCCGCCGGTCCCCTCGTGCCGCGCGGACCCCCGACCCGGGCGTCCCGGCCGGAGCCCTCCCCCGGCCGGGACACCCGCGCGCGCCTCGCCTCACAGCGGCTCGGTCTCGGTCAGCTCCCCGTCCAGGCTCAGCCAGCGGGTGATGCCCACCGTCCGCAGGAAGGGCACGTCGTGGCTGGCGATCAGCAGCGCCCCCTGGTAAGAGGCGAGCGCCGAGGTCAGCCGGCCGACGCTGGCCAGGTCGAGGTTGTTGGTCGGCTCGTCCAGCAGGAGCAGCTGCGGCGCCGGCTCGGCGAGCATCAGGGCCGCCAGGGTGGCCCGGAACCGCTCCCCGCCCGAGAGGTCGCCCACCCGCTGGTCGGGCCGCGCCTTGCGGAAGAGGAACCGCGCCAGCCGGTCCCGGATCTCCTGCTCCCTCGCGCCGGGCGCCAGGCGCCGGACGTTCTCCAGCAGGGAGACCTCCGGGTCGAGCACGTCGAGGCGCTGGGGCAGGTGCCGCAGCGGGACGTGCACGGCAGCCTCGCCCTGCGCCGGCGGGAGTTCGCCGGTGAGGGCCCGCAGCAGCGTCGTCTTCCCTGCGCCGTTGCGGCCGGTCAGCGCGATCCGCTCCGGGCCGTGCACGGCCAGGTCCGCGCGGGCCCCCGAGCGCAGCACCACCTCCCGCAGGGTGAACACAGCCCGCCGCGGCGGGACGGCCGTGTGCGGCAGGTCGACGCGGATCTCGTCGTCGTCCCTCACCGCCTCCTCCGCCCGGGCCAGCCGCTCGCGCGCGCCGGCCAGCCGGTCCTCGTGGAGCTGGCGGTGCTTGCCGGCCGAGACCTGCGCGGAGCGCTGGAGGGCACCGGCCACGATCCGGGGCAGGCCCTTGGTCTCGGCGGCCTTGCGGCCGTTCCTGGCCCGCGCCGCCAGCTTGACGTGCGCCTCGGTCAGGTCCCGCTTCTGGCGCTTGACGTCCGCCTCGGCCGCGCGCAGCGTCCGCTCCGCGGCCTCCTGCTCGACGGCCAGGGTCTCCTCGTAGGCGGACAGGGGCCCGCCGAAGACGCGGACCGCGCCGACGCCCCGCCGCTGCCCGGGCCCCTGCCCGCGCAGCTCGGCGATCCGGTCCACGCGCTCCAGCAGCTCGCGGTCGTGGCTGACGACGACCATCACGCCGGGCCAGGCGTCCACGGCCTGGCAGAGCCGCCGCCTGGCCCGGAGGTCGAGGTTGTTGGTCGGCTCGTCCAGCAGCAGCACCTCGGGCCGGCACAGCAGCAGCGCGGCCAGCCGCAGCAGCACGGTCTCGCCGCCGGAGACCTGGCCCACGGTGCGGTCCAGGTCGATGCCGCCCAGGCCGAGCTGGTCCAGCGTGGCGCGGGTGCGCTCCTCGACGTCCCAGTCGTCGCCGACCGTCTCGAAGTGGGCCTCGTCCGGGTCGCCGCCCTCGATGGCGTGGAGGGCGGCCCTGACGCGGTCGATGCCCAGCACCCGGTCCACGGGCTGCCCGGTGTCCAGGGTCAGGCTCTGCGGCAGGTAGCCCACCTCGCCCGAGGTGCGGATCGCGCCGGAGGCGGGCGTCAGGCGCCCGGCGATCAGCCGCAGCAGGGTGGACTTGCCCGAGCCGTTGAGCCCGGTCAGGCCCGTGCGGCCGGGGCCGAACGCCAGGTCCAGGTCCTCGAAGACGGGCGTGCCGTCCGGCCAGGAGAAGCTCAGGCGGGCGCAGGTGATTCGGGCGTTGCTCATGCGGTCCTCCGGGGGTCTGCGGTGTCCAGGGGCTGGGCGGGAAGGACACCGGGCCCGCGGAGGGGCCGACGGAGGACCGGGGAAGGGCCGGGAAGGCCAGGGGTGCGGCGCGGGAACGCGGCCGGCGCGGCGGAAAGGGGCCGCGGGCGGTAGCCGTCTGCTTCCGAGGTCGTCCGTGTGCGGCGCGCCCGGCACGGGGCGGGCGGGTCCACGGTGTCATGACCTCAGATGAGCAACGGCCTCTCCTCACGACGGCAACAGGGCCGTCGTCGAGGGTAGGGGCACGCCCCCGGCCGGGGCAAGCGGGATTGCCGCGGGGCCCGCCCCGGCCGGGACGGGCCCCGCGCGCCGGGCGTCCGCCCTCAGCGCCCGCCCTGGTCGCGGCCGAGGAGGCCGGCCCGGCGCAGGGCGTCGGCCATGGCGCTGTTCGCGGGCTCGCGGTCGGCGGGGCGGCGGCGTTCGCCGCCGCGGCGGTCGCGCTGGCGCGGGGTGTTCCCGCCGCGCGGGGCGCGCTCCTCCCGGTCGCGCTGCCCACGCCCGCGCTGCTCCCGGCCCCCGCCCCCGCCCTCGCGGTCCTGCCCCCGGTCCCGGCCGCCGCGCCCGCCGCGGGCCGCGCCCGGCTCCTCGTCCAGCCGCAGGGTCAGGGAGATCCGCTTGCGGGGCACGTCCACGTCCAGGACCTTGACCTTGACGATGTCCCCGGGCTTGACGACCTCGCGCGGGTCGGAGACGAACTTCCGCGACATCGCGGAGACGTGCACGAGGCCGTCCTGGTGCACGCCCACGTCCACGAACGCCCCGAAGGCGGCGACGTTGGAGACCACGCCCTCCAGGACCATGCCGGGGGCCAGGTCGCCCAGGGTCTCGACGCCCTCCTTGAAGCGGGCGGTGCGGAAGGCCGGCCGCGGGTCGCGCCCCGGCTTCTCCAGCTCGCGCAGGATGTCGGTGACGGTCGGCAGACCGAAGGAGCCGTCCACGAACTCCTCGGGCCGCAGCGCCCGCAGGGCCGCGGCGTTGCCGATCAGCGCGGGAACGTCCGTTCCGGCGGAGGCGACCATCCGGCGGACCACGGGGTAGGACTCGGGGTGGACGGCCGAGGCGTCCAGCGGGTCGTCCCCGCCGCGGATCCGCAGGAACCCGGCGCACTGCTCGAACGCCTTGGGCCCCAGCCGCGAGACGTCCTTCAGGGCGGCTCGGCTGCGGAAGGGGCCGTGCGCGTCGCGGTGGGAGACGATGTTCTCGGCCAGGGTCGAGCCGATGCCGGAGACGCGGGCCAGCAGCGGCACGGAGGCGGTGTTGACGTCCACGCCCACGCCGTTGACGCAGTCCTCGACCACGGCGTCCAGCGAGCGGGAGAGCTTCACCTCGGACAGGTCGTGCTGGTACTGGCCCACGCCGATGGACTTGGGGTCGATCTTGACCAGCTCGGCCAGCGGGTCCTGGAGGCGGCGGGCGATGGAGACCGCGCCGCGCAGGGAGACGTCCAGCTCCGGCAGCTCCTGGGCGGCGTAGGCGGAGGCCGAGTAGACCGAGGCCCCGGCCTCGGAGACGACCATCCGCGTCACCTCCCGCTCGCCGCCGAGCCGGGTCAGCAGTTCCCCGGCCAGCCGGTCGGTCTCGCGGGAGGCGGTGCCGTTGCCGATGGCGATCAGCTCCACGCCGTGCTCCCGCACCAGGGCCTCCAGCGCGGCCAGGGACTCTTCCCAGCGGCGCTGCGGGGCGTGCGGGTAGACGGTGGCGGTGGCGGCGACCTTGCCGGTCGCGTCCACGACGGCGACCTTCACACCGGTGCGCAGCCCGGGGTCCAGGCCCATGGTGGCGCGGGTGCCGGCGGGGGCGGCCAGCAGCAGGTCGCGGAGGTTGGCGGCGAAGACGCCGACGGCCTCGTCCTCGGCGGCGGTGCGCAGCCGGGTGCGCAGGTCGATGCCCAGGTGGACCAGGACACGGGTGCGCCAGGCCCAGCGGACGGTCTCGGCCAGCCAGGCGTCGGCGGGCCGGCCGCGGTCCGCGATCCCGAAGCGGCGGGCGATGGCGCGTTCGAACGAGCTGGGCGGGGCGGTCCCCGTCCGCGGGTCGGGCTCGGCGGGCGGCTCGGGCTCCAGGGTGAGGTCGAGGACCTCCTCCTTCTCGCCGCGGAAGAGGGCAAGGGCCCGGTGCGAGGGCAGCTTCGCGAACGGCTCGGAGAAGTCGAAGTAGTCCGCGAACTTCGCCCCGGCCGTCTCCTTGCCCTCGCGGACGCGGGAGACCACCCGGCCCGACTCCCACATCCGCTCGCGCAGTTCGCCCAGCAGGTCGGCGTCCTCGCCGAAGCGCTCGGTGAGGATGGCCCGGGCCCCCGCCAGGGCGGCGTCCGCGTCCGGCACGCCGCGCGCCTCGTCCACGAAGGCCGCGGCGGCGGCCTTCGGCTCCACGCCCGGGTCGGCCAGCAGCCCGTCGGCCAGCGGTTCGAGGCCGGCCTCGCGGGCGATCTGGGCCTTGGTGCGGCGCTTGGGCTTGTACGGGAGGTAGATGTCCTCCAGGCGCGCCTTGGTCTCGGCGGCGCGGATCGAGGCCTCCAGGGCCTCGTCCAGCTTGCCCTGGGAGCGAACGGACTCCAGGATCGCCTCGCGCCGCTCCTCCAGCTCCCGCAGGTAGCGCAGGCGCTCCTCGACGGCGCGCAGCTGCCCGTCGTCCAGGGTGCCGGTGGCCTCCTTGCGGTAGCGGGCGATGAACGGGACGGTGGAGCCGCCGTCGAGCAGCCCCACGGCCGCCCGCACCTGCCCCTCCCGTACGCCCAGCTCCTCGGCGATCCTTGCCTCGATGGACCGGCCTGCGACGGACTCTGCGACGGACTCTGTCACGATCAACGCTCCGCTTTCCCGGCGCCGGGTGCGCCGCGGTGTGCATTGTGGCAGGGCCGGGCGGGGAGCGGGCGCTCAGGCGCGCTGGGTCCTGCGGGCGCGTCCAGGCCCGGCGCGGGCGTTCGTCCGGAGCGGCGCGCGCTCAACCGGCGGGGCGCGCGGGCAGGTCGGTGCGCTGGGCGTGCGCCTCGTCGCGGACATCGGCGCAGGGGTGGCGGCGCAGGGCGCGCAGCAGGTCGCGCCAGGGGGCGGGCCAGCCGGTCCTGGTGCCGCAGGCGCGGGCGAGGCGGACGGCGAACAGGCCGGTGGCCAGGCTCCCTTCGGCGGCCAGGGAGCCGGCGGCGGCGAGGAGGGCGGCGGGGTCCCCGGGCCGGTCGGGGGCGGCGAGGCGGCGGGCCAGGGCCTCGGCGGTGCGGGCGGCGAGCGCGGGGCGTTCGCGGTGGAGGGCGGCCAGGCGGGTCAGGTCGGCCGTGAGGGCGGGGGCGTCCAGGTCGGTGGCGGCGGCCAGCAGTTCGGTGGCCTCGCGGGTGAAGTCGGGATAGTGGGAGAGGAGTTCCCCGATGCCGGCGGCCAGCGGGCGGGAGGAGGGCTCCCGCTGGGCGACGCCGGTGCGCAGGCGGGCGGCGCAGACCTGGATGCGGCGGCGGGCGGGCAGGTCGGCCTCGGCCTGGGCGTCGGGGGTGGCCTCGGCGGCGTCGGCCACGGCCAGGGAGGCGACGGCGGTGTGCAGGGCGTCGCGGGCGGCGGGCAGGGTGCGCGCGAGGGCGGTGAGGGCCTCGACGGCGGACTGCCAGGTCGCGTCATGGGCGAGGTCGGTGGCGGCGGCGACCAGGACGCCGGCCGCCTCGGGGGCCCAGACGCCCCAGTGGGCGAGGGCGGCGTGCGCGGCGGCGGCCGTGCGCGGGTCGGCGTCGGCGGCGAGCGCGACGGGCAGCGCGGCGTAACGCACCCGGTGGGCGTCCGCGAGGTCGAGCGGGCGGACGCGCAGCAGGGCCAGGCGGGCGGCGGGCGGCCCGGAGGTGGCGGCGCCCAGCAGGCGCCAGGCGCGCTCGTCGCCCAGCAGCCGGGGGGCGGCGGCGACGCAGGCGGCCACCACGTCCGGGTGGACGCCGGGGTGAACAGCCGGGCCGGGACCCGAGGGCCCCGCGGTCTCGGCCAGGAGGGCGGCGGCCTCGGCGACGGGCAGCAGGGCGGCGGCGAGGTGAACGGCCGCCTTGCGGGCGGTGACCTTGGCGGGGGCGCGGCCGGGGGCGGGCAGCAGGACGGAGGTGAGCAGGCCGCCGAGGCGGGAGGGCGGGACGTGGCGGGCCGCGCGGGCGGCGGCGGGGACGGCGACGCGGGCGCGGTCCCCGCCGGCCAGGGCGAGCAGGCCGGGCAGGGCGTCGCCGGGCCGCTCGGTGCGGGAGAGGGCGTCCAGGGCCGCCTCGGCCACGACGGTGTCGGCCTCGCCCGCGAGGCGGCGCAGCTCCTCGGCGCCCTCGGAGCCGAGCGCTGCCAGGCCGGCGACGGCGGCGGCGCGGCGGGCGCCCGGGGTGCTGGCGGACTCGGCCAGGCGCGCGCAGCGGCGGGCGGCGGCGCGGCGCTGGCGGGGCTGCCAGCGGTGGGAGGCGGCCAGGGGCGGCAGGGGGTCGGCCTCGCGGGGCAGGAACCGGCCGTAGGGCGGGCGTTCGCCCAGCAGCGTGTCGAGCAGGTCGGTGCGGCGGTGGGTGAGGACCCGGGTGACGGGCGGGAGGGCGGCGGCCGAGGGGTCGAGGGCGAGGAGGTCGGCGACGCGGGCGTCGCGGGTGGCGGGGTCCTCCAGCCAGAGCCCGGCGGCGGTGCGCACGGTCTGGTCGCTGCCGAACTGGATGGCCTGGCGCAGGAGTTCCTGCAGCTCGGGCATGCCGCGGGCGCGGCGGCCAACGGCCCGGGCCAGGGCGAAGGTCAGGCCGTGGTCGACCTTCTCGGCCCCGGCCTCCAGCCAGGGCCGCAGGGAGGCGAAGACGTCGTGCTCCTGGCCGCGGCGCAGGGTGCGCTCCAGCCGCCCGAGGTCGGCCTCGCCGGTGTGGCCGGTGAGGCGGACGAGGGTGCGCAGGGACCAGCCGAGCAGGTCGCGCTGGTCGGTGACGGCGTGTTCGCGCAGGACGGCCAGGGCGAGGCGGGACAGGGCGGCGCGGGCGCGCGGGGAGGAGTCGCGGGCGGCGACGGCGTCGGCGGCGACGCGGTCGAGGCCGGGCTCGGCCTCGTCGGTGAACAGCCGGGGCGGGACGGCGGCCAGCGCGTCCAGGGCGGCGGCGCGCACGGGGTCCTGCTCGTCGCGCAGCCGCCCGGCCTCGGCCAGCACGGCGGTGAGGGCGACGGGGTCGGCGGAGCGGGCGGCGTTGCGAATCAGCAGGACCCAGCCGTCGGCGCGCTCCTCGGCCAGCGGGCCGCGGGTGGCGGCGCGCAGCTCGGCGGCGGCCTCGGCCACGGGGAGGTGGGCGAGGGCGGCGAGCAGGGCGTATCGGCCGAGGCCGCGGGAGCGGGCGCGCTCGGCGAGGCGGCGGGCCTCGGCGTGGCGGCGGGCGTGGGGCAGCAGGGCGAGGATGCGGTCGGCGACGGGGGCGGGCCCGGCGGGCCCGGCGGCCGGGTCGGAGTCGGCCCCGCCGGTGACCGCGTCGTGGAAGGCGGCGCGGCGGTGGGGCGGGAGGGCGGCGAGCAGCGCGGCCCGGCGCCTGGGCCGGCCGGCCCAGGCGCGGCCGAGTTCGGCCAGCTCGGGCGGGTGGCGCCGGGCCAGGCGGCGCAGGGTCTCGCCCGGCAGGCCGCGTTCGGCCAGGCGGGAGGCGCGGGCGGGGGCGAGGAGGAGGCGCAGGGTGCGGCCGGGCTCGGCGGTCAGCAGGCGGGGAACGACCTGCCACAGGGGTTCGGGCATCGGGCCGGGGTCGTGGCGTTCCAGCAGGGCCAGGGCGCGGCCGGGGCGGGGGCCCGCGGCGAGGGCCACGGCGGGGGCGTGGCGGGCCCACCAGCCGGGGTGCGCGGCGGCGGGCAGGGCGGCCAGCCGCCGGGCGGCCTCGTCCAGCACAAGGTCGGGGTGGCGGGTGGCCAGGGCCCGCCAGCCGCGTATCGCGGGGAAGAGCGCGGGGAGCAGCCGGGCGACGGTGCGCGGCGGGCAGGCGGACAGCAGCGGCGCGGCCTCGGCGTCGCCCCAGCGGGCGCGGTGGCGGTCGACGAGGAGGTCGGCCAGGGCGGTGCGGCGGGTGGCGACGACGGTGCGCAGCAGCTCGCGGCGCACCGCGCGGGGCGCGTCCTCCAGGGCCACCTCCAGCGCGTAGTCGCCGACCCCGGCGGCCCGGGCGGCGCGCTGGGCGCGGCGGCGCACCACGGGGTCGGGGTCGGTCAGCAGGGCGGCGAGGTAGCCGGTCTCGCGGCCGACGGCGGCGGCGAGCGCGGCAAGCCGCCGGCCGTGCTCGCCGTGCCGGGCCAGGGCCTCGACCAGGTCGCGCAGCTCGCCGCGGCCGGCGGCGGCGCGGGCCCGCGCCGCCAGTTCGCGGGCGCGCCGCGGGTGGGGCAGCGGGTCGAGGTCACGCAGCAGGCGTTCGGCGCTGGCTTGGGTCATGGCGGTGATTGTCCCGCCACGCCCGCGGGCGCGTGCGGCGGGTGGGGGTGGGGGACGGGGACGCGGCGGGGGCAGCGGGGTCAGGCAGCCAAGCGCATGGTCTGACCCAATGTCAACTCAGTCACCGATTCGAGTGATATGAACTCCACACGTGCAGTTGAATTCCTTGCGGACTGCCGGGAGTTACGGGCAGGGTGCGAGAGAAGTGACACGGTGCACTCACACCGTAACGTCCCGTGCAGCCCCCCACGGAGGGATCATGACGCTCACCAGCCCCCACGCCGCCGCCGACGGCCTGGTCCACCGCTGGCCGCTGACGGCCCGCCGGGAGGACCTGGCGCGTTTCCGGCGCCTGGCCGCCCTGGCGATGCGGGAGTGGGGTCAGCCGGCCGACGTGACCGAGGTGGTCCTGCACGGCGTCACGGAGCTGCTCTCCAACGTGGCCCGGCACGTGCCCGACCCGCGCTGCACGCTGGAACTGACGCTCAGCGGCGCCACCGTGGAGGTCGCGGTGCTCGACCGCTCCCCCGAGCCGCCGCGGATCACGCTGCCGGAGTGGACGGCGGAGGAGGGCCGGGGGCTGTGGCTGCTGCGGGAGATGGCCGACGGCCTGGGGCACGAGCGGACGCCGGAGGGGAAACGCGTGTGGGTGCGGGTGGCCGGGGAGCGGTTCGCGCCCTCCTGAGCGCGCGCCGCTCCCCGGCCACGGGTCCCCTGCGGGCCGCCGGGGACCCGTGGGCCCGAAGGCCCGGGGGCCGTCAGTCGTCGGCGAAGATCTCGCCGCGCTCGGCCTTGGACACCAGCAGGGCCGGCGGTTCGAAGCGGTCGCCGTAGCGGGCGGCCAGCTCGCGGGCCCGGGCGGCAAAGCCGGCCGGGCCGCCGGGGTAGCCGTTGATGTACTGAAGGACGCCGCCGGTCCAGGCCGGGAAGCCGATGCCCATGATGGAGCCGATGTTGGCGTCGGCCACCGAGGTCAGGACGCCCTCCTCCAGGCAGCGGACCGAGTCCAGCGCCTCGACGAAGAGCATCCGCTCCGCCGGCTCGGTCAGCTCGCCCGGCTCGGGAGCCGGCGCGCCGGGCACCGCGAAGTGCTCGCGCAGGCCGGGCCACAGCCCGGCGCGCTTGCCGTCCACGTAGTCGTAGAACCCGCCGCCGCCGGAGCGCCCGGTGCGGCCGAACTCCAGCACCATCCGGTCGATGACGGCCTCGGCCGGGTGCGTCGGCCAGGTGCCGCCGGCCTCCTCGATGGCCCGCTTGGTCTCCTCGCGGATCTTGCGGGGCAGGGTGAGGGTCAGCTCGTCCATCAGGGAGAGCACCTTGGCCGGGTAGCCGGCCTGGCCCGCGGCCTGCTCCACGGTGGCCGGGTCGATGCCCTCGCCGACCATCGCCACGCCCTCGTTCATGAACGTCCCGATGACGCGCGAGGTGAAGAAGCCGCGGGAGTCGTTGACGACGATGGGCGTCTTGTTGATCTGGCGGACCAGGTCGAACGCGTGGGCCAGGGCCTTGTCGCCGGTCTCCGCGCCGCGGACGATCTCCACCAGCGGCATCTTGTCCACGGGCGAGAAGAAGTGCAGGCCGACGAAGTCGTCGCGGCGCTGCACGCCCTCGGCCAGCAGGGTGATGGGCAGGGTGGAGGTGTTGGAGCACAGCAGCGCGTCGGGCGCCACGATGGCCTCGATCTCCTGGAAGACCTTGTGCTTGAGGGAGGGGTCCTCGAACACGGCCTCGATGACGGTGTCGCAGCCGGCCAGGTCCTGCGGGTCCGCGGTGGGGTGGATGCGGGCCAGCAGCGCCTCGCGCTTCTCGGGGGTGGTGCGGCCCCGGGAGAGGGCCTTGTCCAGCAGGCCCTCCGAGTACGCCTTGCCGCGCTGGGCGGCCTCGGCGCTGACGTCCTTCAGGACGACCTCGATGCCCGCGCGGGCGCAGGCGTAGGCGATGCCGGCGCCCATCATGCCCGCGCCGAGGACGCCGACCTTGCGGGCGGTGCGCTCGGGCACGCCCGCGGGGCGGGAGAGGCCGGAGTTGACGGCCTTCAGGTCGAAGAAGAACGCCTGGATCATGTTCTTGGCGACCTGGCCGGTGACCAGCTCGGTGAAGTAGCGGGCCTCGATGACCTGCGCGGTCTCGAAGTCCACCTGCGCGCCCTCGACCGCGGCGGCCAGGATGTTGCGCGGCGCCGGGTAGGGAGCGCCGTTGAGCTGCTTGCGCAGGTTGGAGGGGAAGGCCGGCAGGTTGGCGGCGAACCTGGGGTTGCTGGGGGTGCCGCCGGGGATGCGGTAGCCCTTGACGTCCCAGGGCTGCTGGGCGGTGGGGTTGGCCTCGATGAACGCCCGCGCCTTGGCGAGCAGTTCCTCGGGGGTGTCGGCCAGCTCGTGGACCAGGCCGGCCTCCAGGGCGCGGGCCGGGTTGTACTGGCGGCCCTCCAGCAGGACCTTCAGCAGGGCGTCGGTGATGCCCAGCAGGCGGACGGTGCGGGTGACGCCGCCGCCGCCGGGGAGCAGGCCGAGGGTGACCTCGGGCAGCCCGAGCTTGGAGCCGGGCGCGGTGAGGGCCACGCGGTGGTGGCAGGCCAGGGCCAGCTCCAGGCCGCCGCCGAGCGCGGAGCCGTTGATGGCGGCGACGACGGGCTTGCCCAGGGTCTCCAGGCGGCGCAGCGCGCGCTTGATGCGCATGCCGGAGGCGAAGACCTCCTCGGCGTGCTCGGGGCCGGCCTTGCGCAGGTCGTTGAGGTCGCCGCCGGCGAAGAAGGTCTTCTTGGCGGAGGCGACGATGACGCCGCGGACGTTCCCGGCCTCGGCCTCCAGGCGTTCGGTCACGGCCGTGAAGGAGGCGATGAACGCCGCGTTCATGGTGTTGGCGGACTGGTCGGGGTCGTCCAGCGTGAGGGTGACGACGCCGTCGGCGTCCTGGTCCCAGCGGATGGTGGTCGGCTCAGGCATGATCTCGTTCTTCTCCGGCTTCCGTGGCTTCGGGACGTCAGACGCGCTCGACGACGGTGGCGATGCCCATGCCGCCGCCGACGCAGAGGGTGGCCAGGCCGTAGCGCAGGTCGCGGCGCTCCAGCTCGTCCACGAGGGTGCCCAGGATCATGGCGCCGGTGGCGCCCAGCGGGTGGCCCAGCGCGATGGCCCCGCCGTTGACGTTGACCTTCTCCAGGTCCAGGCCCATGTCCCGCACGAAGCGCAGGACGACGGCGGCGAAGGCCTCGTTGATCTCGACCAGGTCGATGTCCTCGATGCTCAGTCCGGCCTTGGCCAGCGCCTTGCGGGTGGCCGGGGCGGGGCCGGTGAGCATGATGGTGGGCTCGGAGCCGGTGACCGCGGCGGAGACGATGCGGGCGCGGGGGGTGAGCCCGGCGCGCTCGCCGGCCTCGCGGGTGCCGATGGCGACCAGGGCCGCGCCGTCCACGATGCCGGAGGAGTTGCCCGCGTGGTGGACGTGGTCGATCTTCTCCACCCAGTGGTACTTCTGGAGGGCCACGGCGTCGAAGCCGCCCAGCTCGCCCATGTCGGCGAAGGAGGGCTTCAGGCCGGCCAGGCTGTCGGCGGTGGTGCCGGGGCGGACGTGCTCGTCGCGGTCGAGGACGACCAGGCCGGAGCGGTCCAGGACCGGGACGACGGAGCGGTCGAAGCGGCCCTCCTTCCAGGCGGTGGCGGCGCGCTCCTGGGAGAGCGCGGCGTACTCGTCCACGTCGCGGCGGGAGAAGCCCTCGATGGTGGCGATGAGGTCGGCGCCGATGCCCTGGGGGACGAAGCGGGTCTCGTAGTTGGTCATCGGGTCCATGGCCCAGGCGCCGCCGTCCGAGCCCATCGGGACGCGGGACATCGACTCCACGCCGCCGGCCAGGACCAGGTCCTCCCAGCCGGAGCGGATCTTGGCGGCGGCCAGGTTGACGGCCTCCAGGCCCGAGGCACAGAAGCGGTTCTCCTGGACGCCGGCCACGGTGTCGGGCAGGCCGGCGGCCAGGGCCGCGGTCTTGGCGATGTCGGAGCCCTGGTCGCCGTGGGGGCTGACCACGCCCAGGACGAGGTCGTCGATGGCGGCCGGGTCCAGGCCGGGGAAACGGCCGCGCAGCTCGTGGATGAGCCCGACGACGAGGTCGATGGGCTTGGTGCCGTGCAGGGAGCCGCTGGCCTTGCCGCGTCCGCGCGGGGTGCGGATCGCGTCGTAGACGTACGCTTCGGTGGTCACGGAGGTCTCTCCTCGCTTCGTGCGGAGCTGATCGTCGAGGGCTTGTCGGGGTCGTTCGGCGCGGGCGGACGCGGGTCGTTCCGCCGCGGCCGGGTGCGGGTGATTCGCCGCGGGCGGCGCGTTCAGCCGGCGAGGAGCGAGCGGCCGATGATCTCCTTCATGATCTCGGTCGTGCCGCCGTAGATGGTCTGGATGCGGCCGTCCGTGAAGGCACGGGCCACGGGGTACTCGGTCATGTAGCCGTAGCCGCCGTGCAGTTGCAGGCAGCGGTCGGTGACGCGCTTCTGGAGCTCGGTGGACCACCACTTGGCCATGGAGGCGTGCACGTGGTCGAGCTTCCCCTCCGCGTGCTCGGCGATGCAGCGGTCGACGAACGTCCGGGTGACGGCGCACTCGGTGGCCATCTCGGCGATCTCGAACCGGATGTGCTGGAGCTTGGCCAGCGGGCGGCCGAACGCCTGGCGTTCCAGGACATAGGTCTTGGTGATCTCCAGCAGGTGCTCGGCGGCCGTGACGGCGGCGGCGGCGATGGTCAGCCGCTCCTGCGGGAGGTTCTGCACCAGGTAGAGGAAGCCGCCGTTCAGCTCGCCCAGGAGGTTCTCCTTGGGGACGCGCACGTCCTTGAAGAACAGCTCGGCGGTGTCCTGGGCCTTCTGCCCGATCTTGTCGAGGTTGCGCCCGCGCTCGAAGCCCTCCATCCCGCGCTCCACGACCAGCAGGCTCAGGCCCTTGGCGCCGCCCTCGGGGGTGGTCTTCGCCACGACCACGACGAGGTCGGCGAGGATGCCGTTGGAGATGAACGTCTTGGCGCCGTTGAGGACGAAGTGGTCGCCGGCGTCGGTGGCCGAGGTGCGGATGCCCTGGAGGTCGGAGCCGGCGCCGGGCTCGGTCATGGCGATGGCGGAGATGGTCTCGCCGGAGCAGAAGCCGGGCAGCCAGCGGCGCTTCTGCTCGTCGGTGGCCAGCGAGGTGAGGTAGGGGCCGACGATGTCGTTGTGCAGGCCCAGGGCAAGGCCGGAGACCCCGGCCTTGGCGAACTCCTCGCCCATCACGGCGCTGTAGCGGAAGTCGGGCTCCCCGCCGCCGCCGAACTCCTCGGGGACGGCCAGGCCCAGCAGGCCCTGCCGGCCGGCGGCCAGCCACGCGTCGCGTGAGACGGCGCCCGCGCGCTCCCACTCCTCGTAGTGGGGGGTGACCTCCTTGGCCAGGAAGGCCCGCACGGTCTCGCGGAAGGCCTCGTGGTCCTGGCCGTAGATCTGTCGCTCCATCGGTGTGCTCCTCAGTGCTGCTGCTCGGCTGCTGCTCGGTGTCCGGCGCGGCCGGCCGGGGTCCGGCGGCCTCGGGCGGGGCTCAGCCGTCCGCGGGGGCGGGACGGGGCAGGTCCCAGTCGCGGGCGATCTCCTCTGCGGCGGCGCCCGGGACCGCCGGGCCGCGGCGGATGCCCGCCGGGGTGGCGGAGAACCGCGGGGCGGGCGCGGGCTGGGTGATCCCGCCGTGCTCGGTGAACGTCCCGCGCGCGGCCAGGTGGGGGTCGGCCGGGGCCTCGCGCAGCGACAGGACGGGGGCGACGCAGGCGTCGGAGCCCTCGAAGACGGCCGTCCACTCGGCGCGGGTGCGGGTGGCGAAGCGCTTGGCGATGGCCTCGCGCAGCTCCGGCCAGCGCGCGAAGTCGTCGCGGTCGGGGGCGCCCGCCGCGGGGTCGTCCAGGCCCAGCAGGCGGGCGAACTCGTCGTAGAAACGCGGCTCCAGCGGCCCGACCGCCATGTGGCCGCCGTCTGAGGTGGCGTAGACGCCGTAGTAGGGGGCGCCGCCGTCCAGCAGGTTGGCCTCGCGCCGGTCCTGCCAGGCGCCGGCGGCCAGCAGGCCGTGGATGAAGGTGCTCAGGTGGGCGGCGCCGTCCACGATGGCGGCGTCCACGACCTGCCCGCGGCCGGCGGAGCGGGCGTGGTGCAGGGCGGCAAGGACGCCGACGACGAGGTAGAGGGAGCCGCCGGCGTAGTCGCCCAGCAGGTTGGCGGCGACGACGGGCGGGCCGTCGGCGGGGCCGGTCATGCCGAGGACGCCGGTCAGCGCGAGGTAGGAGATGTCGTGCCCGGCGCGGTCGGCGAGCGGCCCGTCCTGGCCCCAGCCGGTCATCCGGCCGTACACCAGGCGGGGGTTGCGGGCCAGGCAGTCCTCGGGGCCGACGCCCAGGCGCTCGGCGACGCCGGGGCGGAAGCCCTCGATGAGCACGTCGGCGCGCTCGGCCAGGTCCAGCACGCGGGCGGTCGCGCCCTCGGCCTTGAGGTCCAGGACGAGGGAGCGCTTATTGCGGTTGACGATGTCCCGCTCGGGGTCAAGGCCCAGCGCCGCGCCGCCGGGGCGGTCCACCCGGACCACGTCGGCGCCCAGGTCGGCCAGCAGCATGGCGGCGAACGGGCCGGGGCCGATCCCGGCCAGCTCGACCACGCGCACTCCGGCCAGGGGTCCGCTGCCTGGCTGCGTCGCTGTCGTCATCGGGGCTCCCCTGGGCACGTCGCTGCGTTGCGGTGACAGGGCGAGAATAAGAACAGGTTTCAGTTTTTACAAGGGGTCCCCCGGAATCGCCTCCCCCGACGCCCCGGGGAAGGGCGCCACGCCCCTGAAGTGGAACGCGTCGTCCTCGGCCTCGTACAGGTAGCCCAGCGGCCCTGCCCCCGCATAGTCCCCGGCGTGGTCGAACGCCAGCTCCCGCGCGACGCCGCGGTAGTGCGTTCCCCGCAGCCGCTCCAGCAGCGGCTCCCGGCCGACCCGGCCCCCCTCCCCCGCCGCCTGCCGCAGCGCCTTGGCCACCAGCCGCGCCGCGTCGTAGCCCTCGGCCGCGTACGGCCCGGCCTCCTCGTCGAAGCGCTCCCGGTACACCGCCCCGAACCGCCGCGCGCCCTCGTCGCCCCGGGCGTCGGTGTAGCTGGCAAGGAAGCGCCACTGCCGCTGGGCGCGCCCGGCGTGTTCGAAGAACGCCGGGTCCAGGGCCTCCTGCGTCGCCAGGCAGCGCCCCGCGAAGCCGGCCGTGCGCAGCTCCCGCGCCAGCCGCCCGGCCCCCTCGGCGTACCCGCCCCAGACCACGGCCTCCACCCGCTCGGCCGCCAGCCGCCGCGCCATCCCCGCGAAGTCCCGCTCATCGGCGCGGAGTTCCATCGTCACCAGCTCGGCGCCCGAGCCGCCCGCGGTGGCCGTCACCGCCCGCACCGTCTCCCGGCTGTAGGAGGCGGCGGCCAGGTCGTCCACCACGCCGACCCGCAGCGGGCGGCCCTCCCCGGCCAGGCAGGCCGGCACGGCGAGCCCGAGCGTGGCCGTGTTGGGCCGGGCGTGCAGCAGGGTGGACAGGCCCTCCCGGGGGCCGAAGCTGCCCACGGACAGCGCCAGCAGGGGAACGCCCTGGGCGGCGTAGACCTCGGCGGCGGCCCGCGCCACGGGGTCGGCCGTGGGCCCGATGACGGCGATCACGGACGGGTCCGCGGCGAGGCGGGCCGCCACCTCCCGCGCCCGGTCCGGGTCGCCGCCGTCGTCGGCCTGCGTGAGCCGCAGCCCGAACGGCAGCCCGCCGTTGCGGCTCAGCTCGTCGACCGCCATCCCGGCGCCGCGCCACTGGCCGCGGCCGTAGCGGGCGTGCGGGCCGCTCAGATCGGCGTGCAGTCCGATGGCGTAGGTCCCGCCGCGCTCCTCGCCGGTCGCGGCGGGCGAGCGGGGGCCCGGCATCAGCCGCCAGGCCGTGGCCAGCCCGGCCAGTCCCACGGCGCCGCTGCCCAGCAGCAGGCCGCGGCGCCCGGCGCGCCGTGGCACGTCCTCCACGGCGGCGGCGCGTGCCTCGTGCCCGGCTTTGGGGTGGTGGTCCGCGGCCACCCCGCCGCCGGACCCGCCGGGGGCCGACTCCGCCTCGGGCTCGCCGCTCCCGGAGGCCGCTCCCTGCCCGGCGCCCCCGGACCTACGGCCGCCGCCCTTCGCGGCGCCCGCCTTCTCGCCCTTCGCCCCCTTCGGCTTCCCGCCGCCCGTCTTCCCGCCGCCCGTCTTCCCGCCTCCGGACCTGCCGCCCGGCGCCCGGCGCCCGGCGGCCCGGGGCGAGCCCGGCGCCTCCCAGGAGGGCAGCGGCCGGCCCGCCCGCTCCTCGATCTCGGCCGCCAGCGCGTCCGGCAGCCAACGGGCGCCGCCCTCGGTGGCCAGCTCCATCCGCACCTCGTCGGCCGTCGGCCGCGCCGCCGGGTTCTTCTCCAGGCAGGCCCGGACGACCTCCGCCAGCTCGCGCGGTACGTCCGCCAGGTCAGGCGCCTCCGCCCGGGTGCGCAGCAGCAGCTCCGCGTTCGTTCCCGAGCCGAAGGGCGGCCGTCCCGAGGCGGCCAGCGCCAGCACACAGCCCAGCGCGAACACGTCCCCGGCCGCCGCCCGCGCCTCGCCGCGCGCCCGGGCCCGGCCCTGCGCCCGCCGCCGCTCCCGCTCGGGGGCGCGCGCGAAGGTCTGCTCCGGCGCGGCGAAGCCCGGCCGCGCGCCCCGGGTGCCCGAGCCGCCGAACCCGGTCAGCCACCCGCCGTCGGCGGCCAGCGACACGTGCCCCGGCCGCACGTCCCCGTGCGCCAGGCCCGCCGCGTGCACCGCGCACAGCGCGCCCGCCAGCGTCACGCCGAGCACCCGCACGGTCCGGGCGGGCAGCGGCCCGTGCGCCTCCAGGGCCCGCGGCAGCGCGGGGCCCGGCAGGTAGGGGTAGGCGGCCCAGATCGTGCCGCCCGCGGTATCCGCGGCGCGCACCGTCACCAGGTAGGAGGCCCGCACGTGCCGGGCCGCGGCCACGTCCGCCTCGAACCGCGCGCGGAACCCCGGCGCCGCCGCGTGCTCGGGCCGGATCAGCTTCAGAACGGCCGCCCCGCCGTCGGCGTACCGGGTGAGGTAGACCACCCCGGTCCGGCCCTCCGCAAGCCGCCGCAGCAGCCGGTAGCCGCCGATCCGCCGCGGGTCCGCCTCCTCCAGCGGCCTCACCGCGCCCGGCCCCGGCCACGGCCACGCCCTAAGCTCACACGGGTGGGCCCCTGGGCATCGTCCGGCCTGGGGTACCGCACCGTTCCCTCCCCGTCACTGGGTCAGGCGCCTCAACTGCCCGGCGCCCGGGGGCCGTCGGCGCTGTCGGAACGTCAGACTGTAGCGAAGCGGTGGCGTTCCGCGCCACTGGGAGGAGGTCCGGTGGACATTCCGGAGGGCGAGTACGCGCTGCCCACGGCTTACCTGAACACCGCGGCGCACGGGCTGATCCCGGCCCGCGCCGTCGCCGCGCTGCACGAGGCCGTCGCGGACACCCACGAGGGGCGGGTGGACGTGTCCCGCTACCTGGAGGCGATGCACGCCGCCCGCGCCTCCTACGCCCGCCTGCTGGGGCTGCCGCCCGGCCGGGTGGCCGTCGGCAGCTCCGTGAGCGTGCACACCGCGGTGATCGCCGCCTCCCTGCCGCCGGGCTCCGAAGTGCTGCACGCGGTCGACGAGTTCAGCTCGGCGGTGACGCCCTACGCCACCCGCCCCGGCCTGCGGACCCGGGCCGTTCCCCTGCCGGAGCTTGCCGCCTCCGTGGGCCCGGACACCGCGCTCGTCGCCGTCTCGGCCGCGCAGTCCCTCGACGGGCGGGTTGCCGACCTCCCGGCGCTGCGGGCCGCGGCCTCCCGGCACGGGGCGCGGCTGATGGTGGACCTCACGCAGGCGGCGGGCTGGCTGGCGGAGCCCGCGGCCCACGCCGACTTCACCGTCTGCGCCGCCTACAAGTGGCTGCTGTGCCCGCGCGGCACGGCGTTCCTGACGATGCCGGAGGACTTCGGCGGCCTTCAGCCGGTGCACGCCGGCTGGCCGGCCGGCGAGGACATGTGGCGTTCCTCCTACGGGACGGTCACCGAATTCGCCGCGGGCGCGCGCCGGTTCGACGAGTCCCCCGCCTTCCTCGCCTGGGTCGGCGCCGAGCGCGCGCTGGGCCTGGTCGAGGAGCTGGGAACGGCCGCCATCGCCGCGCACGACCTGGCGCTGGCCCGCCGGTTCCGGGAGGGCCTGGCCGCGCTGGGGGCCGAGGCGGTCCCGGCCGAGTCCCCCATCGTGGCGGTGCCGGGCCTGGGCGGGGCGGCCGAGGAGCTGGAGCGCGCGGGGGTGCAGGCCTCGGTGCGCGGGCCCAACCTGCGCCTGTCGTTCCACGTCTACAACACGGCCGAGCACGTGGACCGCGCCCTGACGGCGCTGGCCGGGGCGCTGCCGCGGCCGGGCCGGGGGGCGGCCCGCGCCTGACGCGGCGCCGCTCCGGCCCGCCGGGCGGCGGGCCGGGGCGGGCCGGGCCGGCGTCCGGGCCAGGCCGGCGTCCGGGCCGGAGCGGCGCGCGGGCCGGAGCGACGCGCGGCCTCAGGCCAGGTCGATCTCCGGGTAGAGCGGGTGCTTGCCCAGCAGGTCCGCGGCGCGCTGCGCCACCTCGTCGGCAACGCCCGCAGCCAGCGCGTAGGTGGCCTTGGAGGGGCCGCCGTTCTTCGCGGTGCCCGGCGTGGTGCCGGCCAGCACGGTGTGGATCAGCTCGGCGACCTCGTCCATCTCGGCAGTGCCCAGGCCGCGGGTGGTCAGCGCGGGGGTGCCGATGCGGATGCCGGAGGTGTACCAGGCGCCGTTCGGGTCCTGCGGGATGGCGTTGCGGTTGGTGACGATGCCGGCGTCCAGCAGCGCGGCCTCGGCCTGCCGGCCGGTGAGCCCGTAGCCGGAGACGTCGATGAGCGCGAGGTGGTTGTCGGTGCCGCCGGTGACGAGGCGGGCGCCGCGCCGCATCAGGCCCTCGGCCAGCGCGCGGGAGTTGTCCACGATGCGCTGGGCGTAGTCGCGGAACTCGGGGCGGCGGGCCTCGGCCAGCGCGATCGCCTTCGCGGCCATCACGTGCGGCAGCGGGCCGCCCAGCACCATCGGGCAGCCGCGGTCCACCTGGTCCGCGAGGGAGTCGTCGCACAGCACCATGCCGCCGCGCGGGCCGCGCAGGGACTTGTGGGTGGTGGTGGTGACGATCTGCGCGTGCGGCACGGGGTCGAAGTCGCCGGTGAGGACCTTGCCCGCGACCAGGCCGGCGAAGTGCGCCATGTCCACCATCAGCGTGGCCCCGACCTCGTCGGCGATCTCCCGCATGACGCGGAAGTTGACCAGGCGCGGGTAGGCCGAGTACCCGGCGATGAGGATCAGCGGGCGGAACTCGCGGGCGGCGGCGCGGACCGCGTCGTAGTCCACCAGGCCGGTCTCCGGGTTGGTGCCGTAGCTGCGCTGGTGGAACATCTTGCCCGAGATGTTCGGCCGGAAGCCGTGGGTGAGGTGGCCGCCGGCGTCCAGGGACATGCCCAGCATCCGCTGGTTGCCCAGGTCGTTGCGCAGCGCCTCCCAGTCCTCCTCGGTGAGGTCGTTCACCTGGCGGGCGCCGGCCCGCTGGAGCGCCGGGCTCTCCACGCGCGCGGCGAGCACGGCCCAGAACGCCACGAGGTTGGCGTCGATGCCGGAGTGCGGCTGGACGTAGGCGTGCTGGGCGCCGAACAGCTCGCGGGCGTGCTCGGCGGCGACGGACTCCACGGTGTCGACGTTGCGGCAGCCGGCGTAGAAGCGGCGGCCGACGGTGCCCTCGGCGTACTTGTCGCTGAGCCAGTTGCCCATGGCCAGGAGGACGGCCGGGGAGGCGTAGTTCTCGCTGGCGATCAGCTTGAGCGAGGCGCGCTGGTCCTCGATCTCCGCGCCGATGGCGTCCGCGATGCGGGGGTCGACGGCCCGGACGGCCTCGATCCCGCTGCGGAACGCGACGGACTCGGTGGTGCGGGCGGATTCTGCGGTCACGGGTGCGACTCCTCGGGTGACGTCGGGTCGGCCCAGGCGCACGGCACTTCCACTTCGGCACGGCCGCTCCCCGATGGTTCAACCCATCCGCACGCGCCAGTCACGGCCACCACGGAGACTAGCACCGCGCGGACGGGGGCCACAGGCGCTCCCGGGTCGCGGGGGCGGGCCGCCGGGTGCACGGTGGTGGGGCGGCAGGCACACGGCAGGTACCCCTTTCGGAGGACGGGATGAGCGAGCACGTCTACCGGGTGACCGAGATCGTCGGCTCCTCGACGGAGAGCGTGGAGGCGGCGATCAGGAACGGCGTCGGCCGGGCGGCCGAGACGCTGCGGCAGCTTGACTGGTTCGAGGTGACGCAGATCCGCGGGCACATCGAGGACGGGGCCGTGGCCCACTTCCAGGTGGGCCTGAAGATCGGCTTCCGCCTGGAGGGCGGGGCGTAGCCCGGGGCGGGCGGCCCTGCGGTCCCGCGCGGGCGGACCGGCCTCGCCGGGCCGCCGCGCGCAGGGTCGAACGGCCGCGCCCCGGGTCAACGGCCGCGTGCCGGGCGTTGGCCCATCGCCAGGACGGAGGCCATCAGCGGCCCGTCCAGCAGCGTGGCGTCCGCCAGCCGGGAGGAGGCCAGGTGCGCGTTGAGCAGCGTCCTGGTCACCCGCAGGGCGGTGGGGCTGCGGCGGACCAGCGGCCTGACCCACCCGGCGATCACGCCGTCCAGCTCCTCCTCGGGCACCACCCGGTGCAGGATGGCCAGCTCCTGCGCCCGCGCGGCGTCGAAGGAGCCGCCGAAGAGCAGCAGCTCCCGCACCCGGGCCGCGCCCGCCTCCTGGACCAGCCGCGGCAGCGCCCCGCCCCACGCCAGCGGAACGCCCAGGGCGAGCTCCGGCATCCGGAAGGTGCTGCCCTCCGCCCCCGCTCTCAGGTCGCAGAAGAGGGCCAGCGCGAGACCCGCCCCCACCACCCGGCCGTGGAGCCGGGCGATGGAGACGGCGCCGCCGGCGGCGAGCGCGTCGCAGGCCTGGCGGGCCTTGGCCACGAGCCGGCCGACGGCGGCCCCGCCCGGGTCCTCCTCCATCAGGCCGACCGACTCCTCCCTGTCCCCGCCGAGCGAGAAGTCCGGGCCGGCGCCGGAGAGCGTCACCACCCGGACGGCCGGATCGTCCCTCACGGCGGTCAGCACCGCGATCAGCTCGTCCAGCACCGCCTCGGTGACCAGGTTGCCGCTGTCGGGAGTGTTGAACCGCACGTGCGCGACGTGCTCCTCGCGGCTGACGAGGAGCGTCTTGGGATCAGGCAGCATTTCGCGGGGTCCTAGGGCCTCGGTGGAGCCGGGCTACTGCTCCACGACGTGCAGAGCGGACAGGCGCCGGAACGCCACCCGCGGCTCCCACTCGGGGGGCTTGCTCACCCGGAGGGCCGGGAAGCGGCGCAGGAGGGCTTCCAGCAACACACCGGCCTGGAGCCGGGCCATTCCGGCGCCCAGGCAGTAGTGAACGCCCCCGCCGAAGGCGAGGTGGGTCAGGCCCCGGCCGGCGCGCGCGATGTCGAAGACCTCGGGCGCGTCGAACCGGGCGGGGTCGTGGTTGGCCGAAGCGATCAGGGCGTGAACGATCTCGTCCTTCCGTATTCGCACGCCGGCCAGCTCGGTGTCCTCCCCGGCCACCCTGGTCGTCACATGCACGGGCGCGTCCCAGCGCAGGACCTCCTCCACCGCCTGCGGCACCTGCTCGGGGTGCTCGCGCAGCCAGTTGCGCTGGTCGGGGTGCTGGTCCAGGACGAGGACGAGGTTGGACAGCAGCGTGGAGGTGGTCTCCAGGGCGGCGCCCACGATGAACATCGTCAGGTAGTAGACCGCCTCGTCGGCGGCCTCCCTGTCCGGTTCCAGCTCGTCCCAGGCGCGAAGCCACCCGGAGACGACATCGTCCCCCGGGTGGGCGCGGCGGTCGCGCACCAGGCCGGTGAAGTAGTCCCGCATGCCCAGGGCGCCGACGTCGGCGGCGCTCAGCTGGCTCGGCGAGGGCAGCAATTCCTGGGAATAGAGATGGGTGTGACTGAGGGATCGCACCGTGGGCTGATCGGCCTCGGGAATTCCTATCCACTGCCCCATGGCGGCAATGGTCAGCTCCTCGCTCACGAGCGCCGAGAAATCCGCCTCACCCGCGTCCCTGAGGTGCTCCTGGAGGCGGTCCAGCAAACGCTCGGTAATGCGGGTCACATGCCCCCGCAGATCCCCGAGGGTGCGGCGGTCGAATACATTCCCCACGGAGCGGCGATAGCGGGTGTGTTCCGGGGGGTTCTGCCCCTGGAGCACCCTGCCCAATTCTCTGGCACCGAAGCTGTTCCACCGGCTTCCGGGCTCCTGACCAGCGCGCCAGTCATCATCGATGGTCCGCCAGGTCCTGCCGCGCAGGACCTGGTCACACAATTCGTACCTGGTGAGGAAATAGGCTCCCCAGGGCGCGGGAACGACGTCTCCCAGGGCCCTGAATTCCGAATAGATGGGGTAAGGATCGGCCTGCCCTCGCGACGCGCGTAGACGCGATACGTAGGAGACAACCGTTCGTGGATCGATCGCCGTACGGTGTTCAGCAAGTTCCACGGAAACTCCTTCGATGCTGCCCGGTCAGGCCGCACGTCCGCCGCTCACCTCGCCCGCTCCGGGTCCGTGCGACCTTGGAGTCCTGTACCCCCTTACATCGGCGTTCATACATATGCATGCTGCATGTGCCTGAGCATCTCCCTCAGGCCCGCCACCAGTTCAGGAACGAGCTCCACCAACGGCCCCTGCCCTGCGGCCCGGTGGCCTCGGCCGCGGCGGCCGTCCGCTCGATTCCGGCCGCGGTGGCGCGGTCCGGGGTGGCCGCCGACCGGGCCGCGGGCGCGGTCTGGACCGCGGTGAACCGGGCGGGCAGCTCGCTGAGCGCGCGGTGGAACGGGCCCGGGCGCCACTGGAGTTCGTCGGCGGGGACGGCCAGCTCTATGTCGGGCAGTTGGTTGAGCAGCTTCTCGATGGCCACCACGGCGATCAGGGAGGCCGAATCCTTGATCGGGCAGGCGTGCGGCCCCGAGCCCCAGGCCAGGTGCGCGCGGGTGCTGAGCATCTGCCGCGAGGAGGACAGCGCCGGGTCGGTGTTGGCCGCGGCGAAGCTGATCAGCACGGGCTGCCGGGCCGGGAGGGTCACGCCGCCGAGGTCCACGTCCTGGAGCGGGAAGTGGGTGGCGTAGTTGGCGATGGGCGGCGAGTTCCACAGGACCTCGTTGAGGGCGTCCTCGACCAGCAGGCCGCCGCTGTAGAGGCCGCCGAAGTACCGCTCGTCGGAGAGGATCAGCAGCAGGCCGTTGGCGATGAGGTTCCGCTCGGCCTCGATCCCGGCGCCGAGCATGATGGTCACCTGGTGGACCATCTCCTCGTCGGAGAGCTTGGCCGGGTGCTCCATCAGCCAGGAGGTGAGGTCGTCCCCCGGCTCGGCGCGCTTGTGCGCGACGAGCTGGACCAGGCTCTCGGCCAGCTCCTGGTTGGCCGCCTCGGCGTCGATGCCGTCGAAGATGCCGGTGAAGCCGGAGATGAGCCGGTCGCCCACCTCGGCGGAGCAGCCGAACAGCTCGTTGAAGACCAGGAACGTCAGCACCTTGGCGTACTCGTTGAGCAGGTCCACGCTGCCGCGCCGGGCGAACTGGTCGACCAGGTAGGTGGAGACGCGCTCGACGTGCCGGCTGACCCGGTAGGCGTCGAGGCGGGCCAGGCTGTCGGTGACGGCCTGACGCAGCCGGGCGTGCTCGGCCCCGTCGGTGAACAGGACGTTGGGCCGGTAGGCCATCATCCCCAGCACCGGGTTGTCGGGGGCGACCTCGCCCTCCTGCAACGCCTTCCAGCGGCGCGAGTCGCGGGTGAACGCGTCGGGGTGCTGGAGGATCTTCAGCGCGGCGGAGTAGTCGGTGACGAGGGTGGCGCGCACACCGGGCGCCAGCTCGACCGGGGCGGCCGGGCCGTGCTGCCGCATCTTGTCGTAGAACGCCTGCGGGTTGGCCGCGAACTCGGGGCCGTACAGCGGAATGCGGGCCCCGGCGTCGGGGTCGGTGGAGCGGTGGGCGGGGCAGCCGACGGGGGGCGTCCCGGATTCCGGGAATGAGTTCACGGTTGTTCTCTCCTATCGAGTGCGGCTCTGGAGGTAGCGGACCAGAGCCACCAGTGCCTGTGCCGACGAGCTCCCGTCCCGTGCGTCGCAGGTGGTCAGCGGCGTCTCGGGAAGCAGGTCGAGGGCCTCCCGCAGCTCCGCCTCGGGCCGGGGCGGCGTGCCGTCGAAGTGGTTGACGGCGATCGCGTAGGGAATCCCGTAGGTCTCGACCAGGTCCATGACGGCGAAGGACTCCTTCAGCCGCTGGGGGTCGACCAGCACCAGCGCGCCCAGGGCCCCGCGGCTCATGTCCTCCCACACCTGGACGAAGCGCTCCTGGCCGGGGGTGCCGAAGAGGTAGAGCACCAGCCGCTCGCTGAGCGTCAGCCGCCCGAAGTCCATGGCCACGGTGGTGGTGGTCTTGTCCGGCACGCCGTTGAGCCGGTCCACGTGGGCGCCCGCCTGCGTCATCCGCTCCTCGGTGCGCAGCGGCGGTATTTCGGAAAGGGTGCCGATAAAGGTGGTCTTTCCGACCGCGAAATGGCCGACGATGAGGATTTTCGCCGCTATCCGGACGTTCTCCCCAAGATGCACCGCGTCAGCCGAAACGGGCCTGGAGACCATCCAGCACCTCCTGGAGAACCTGAATATCCGTGAGCTGCGCCGCCGGCACGGGGGCGCGGGTGGTGATGTAGCCGGCGCGCGCGAGGTCGGACAGCAGCACCCGGACGATACCGATGGGCAGCCGGAGGTGCCCGGCGATCTCGGCGACCGACAGGTAACCGCCTTCGCAGAGTTCCAGAAGACTGCGCTTCTCGGGGTCGAGATGCCCGGTCCGCTGTCCGCTCGCCGACGCGGTGACCAGGGTGACCACGTCGAATTCGGCGGTGTCGGCGGAACCGCGGCCGTTGGTGATGACGTAGGGACGTACTAATTCGACGGCGTCCGCCGCCTCCGGGGCTTCGGAGAAGCCCGGGGAATGCACGGGCTGTTCGTCGTGCGGTGCGGTCATGCCTGAATACCCGAACTTTCACGCGGCGGTGTGGTCAGCACCTTGCCGAGCTGCGCAACGAGCTGCTGCATGCGGAAGGTGATGTCCGCCATGTCGACATGGGGAGACGCCGAGACGGCCAGATAGGCCCCCTCGCCCGCGGAGATCAGGAAGACCCAGCCGCCGTCGAACTCGACGACGGTCTGGCGCCAGGCCGTGGCCACGCCGCCACTGAACCCGGCCACGGTGCGGCTGAGCGACTGCATGCCGCTCATGGCCGCCGCGACGGTGTCCGCCTCGTCGGCGTCGACGTCCCGCGAACGCGCCATCAGCAGGCCGTCGGCCGACACCAGGATGGCGTGGCGGGCCCCGGGCACCTCAAGGGCGCTCTCCAGCATCCACGACAGTTCGGTGCTCACCGGGCATCAGACCCTTCCCTGCTGCTGGCGTTGTCCGAGCGGCCGGAGCGCGTCCCTCGCTGGAAGGCGCCCATGATGGACGCCGTCTCCTCGCTGGAGCGGACCGGGGCCGGACCGGCCGGCTGGTTCACCTCGGGCACGATCGTGATGGCCGTCCGGCGGCGGCGCTTGGGCAGCCCTCCGGCGGTGGTCGCCTCGTCATCGGTGGCGGCGGCGGCCCGCGTGGCCTGGCGCGGGGCGTTCTCCTGCGGGTCGGGCATGGCGGTGAGCAGCTCCTCGGGCAGCAGGACGACGGCCCGCACGCCTCCGTACGGGGAGGCGGAGTCCACGGAAACGCTGAAGCCGAAGCGACGGGCGAGGACGCCGATGACGGCGAAGCCGAACTGCGGCGGGTTGCCCAGGTCGGTCACGGTGATCGGACGGTCGCCGGAGAGCAGCCGCGAGGCGCGGTTCTTCTCCTCGTCGTTCATGCCGACGCCGGCGTCGTCGATGATCACGCACACGCCCTTGGGGACCGCCCGGATGTTGATGTCGATGGAGGTCTCGGGCGCCGAGTAGCTCGTCGCGTTGTCCAGCAGCTCGGCCAGGGCGAGGGCCACCGGCTCGACGGCCTGGCTGACGATGGCGAAGCTGGTCTGGGAGCGGATCTCGACCCGCGTGTAGTGCCGGATGCGGCCCTTGGCGCTGCGCGCCACGTCGTAGACGGAGGCGACGCCGCGCTGGCGGCCGAGCCATCCGTCGCACAGGACGGCGACGGACTGGGCCCGCCGGCCGAACTGCGAATTCATGTGGTCGATTTCGAGGAGATCCTGAAGTATCTCCCGGTCGCCGTACTTCTCCTGGGTCCGGGAAATGGCCAACTGCTGTTCGTTCGCCAGACCCTGGAGGGTGCGCATCGCGGATTTCAGGGCGGTCCTGGTCGCTTCCTCGGCCCGCAGCCGGGCGTCCTGGACGCGCTCCTCAAGACCCGCTTCGAGTTCGTTGCGGCGGGTCTCCAGCTCGGTCTTCTCGGCGCGCAGCCGGGAGTTGGCCTTTCGTCCCCGGTATATGACGGCAGCGGCGAGGGGAGTTCCGGCGACGAGACCCCAGATCGCCGGATCGTGAAGGTAGTTGGTCATGAGATTCTCTTCGGCTAGACCGCCAGGTACACGAAAAAGGGAGGGTGTCCCTGCCGGGAATACGTTGGTCCCCGTAGCCCGACTGACGGCATAGTGCTCCTCAGGGTCAAACCCTCGTGGCTGCATGACCATTCGGTCTCTGCCTGACGTGCCCTCAGCCCGCTCGGCAGCCCGGCGATCGTACCATCGTTGCGTCGTCGTGCATCCGTGCTTCCGTGGCAGCGGCGAAAGTTGACACGGCGTTCACCGACCTGCTGTTTCAACGCTGTTAAGGCCAGGTCATGCCCGGTCGAACGCCTCCAGCTCGGCCCGCGTCGGGGGGTCCGCGCCGACCCGCGTGCACGTGATCGCCGCCGCCGCGGCGCATCGGGCGAGGACCGCGGCGAGCGCCTCGCGGCCCTGCGGCGGGCCGCCCGCGGCGGCGACGGCGTCCAGCAGCGCGGCCTGGAAGGTGTCCCCCGCGCCGACCGTGTCGGCCACCTCGACGGCGGGCGCCGGCACCCGCACCTCCTCCCCCGCCGTGACCGCCAGGGCCCCGGC
Source organism: Streptomyces boetiae (assembly GCF_031845405.1). Classification (NCBI taxonomy): domain Bacteria; kingdom Bacillati; phylum Actinomycetota; class Actinomycetes; order Kitasatosporales; family Streptomycetaceae; genus Streptomyces; species Streptomyces boetiae. Next base: position 90,689 of record NZ_JAVREN010000006.1, on the reverse strand, counting down.
GGCGCCGAGGGTGACGGCCACCAGCCGGGGTCCCGCGTCCAGCAGCGCGCGGGCGGCCTCGGCGGGGGCGCGGCCGGGGTAGAGCCAGGCCAGGTCCTCGTCGCTGGCCTTCAGCACGTCCGCCTCGGCGGCCAGGCGGGCGCAGGCGGCGCGATAGGCGTCGCGGTCGGGCTGAACGGCCGGGCGGACGTTGAGGTCGGCGGCCACGGCCCGGCCCTGGCGCCGCTGCGCGCGGCAGGCGTCGAGCACCCGGGCGGCGCCCGGTTCGAGGACGACGGCCAGGGAGCCGGTGTGCACCACGGCGGTGTCCGCGGGGACGGGCAGCTCGCGCGGGTCCCAGGCGGCGAGGAAGTCGTAGCTGGCCACGCCGTCGCCGCCGAGGTAGGCGAGGGCCACCATGGTGCGCTCCGCGCCGCTGGCCACCCGGCGCACGTCCACGCCGGTGGCGGCCAGGTGCTCGCGCACCAGCTCCCCCGGCGGGTCCTCGCCCCAGGCGGTCAGGAGCGTGGCGGGCCGCTCCAGCCGGTGCAGGCCCACGGCCACGTTCGCCGGGCTCCCCCCGGCGACGGCCCGCGCCTCGCGGGCCCCGGCGGGCCACAGGAGGTCCACCAGGGCCTCGCCGATGACGGTCACGCGCGCTGTCATGTCGTTCGTTCTCTTCCCTGTCGTTCCCCGTCGGCACCGGGGCTGTGGACGCGCCCGCCTCCGGCCGCCGGGGGTCCGACCGACCCGCGGGCGCGCAGCGGCACCGGCACGCGGTGGACCTCCGGCGCGAGAGGCCGCGGGCCGCCGAGAACCAGGTCCACGGCCGCGCGGCCGAGCGCGTGGTGCGGCAGGGCCAGCGTGGTCAATCCGGGCCGCAGCCAGGAGGCGAAGTCCTGGTCGTCGAAGGAGAGGACGGAGACGTCCCCCGGCACCCGCAGCCCCGCGTCGGCCAGCGCCTGGTACGCGCCGAAGGCCGTCCTGTCCGTGGCGCAGACCAGAGCCCGGGGCGCGGGGCCGCCGCGGGCCAGCAGCTCCGCCACCGCCCGGCGGCCGTCGTCGGCCTCCCAGCCGCACTCGGACGTTCCGGCCAGGGCGGCGCCCGCGGCGGCCAGCTCCTCGGTCAGCCCGCGCAGCCGGTCGTGCCCGGCGAGCAGCCCGTCCGGAGGCCGGTGGGCGAGGCCGCGCCCGCCGACGGCCCAGACGCCCTCCCGGTGCCCGGCCTCCAGCAGGGCCCGGGCGGCGGTGCGGCCGGCGCCGCGCTCGTCGGGGACGACGCTCGGGGCGCAGAACCCGGGGGCCAGACAGTTGAGGAGCACCACCCGCCGCCCGCGCAGCTGCGGGGGCGGGGCGACGGTCCGGGTGTACATGGCGGCGTAGATCACCGCGTCCACGTCGCGGTCGAGCAGCGCGTCCACCAGGCCCGGCTCGGCCCCCGGGTCGCCGCCGGTCTCGGTGATGAACAGCAGGTGCTCGCGGTCCCGGGCCGCCTCCAACGCGCCGCGGATCACCTCGCCCGCGTAGGGGGTGGTGGTGATCGTGTCCGAGACCAGGCCGATCGTGCGGGTGGAGCGGGTGCGCAGGCTGCGGGCGATGGCGTTGGGCCGGTACCCGAGGGCGCGCGCGGCCTCCTGAACGCGCTGCCTGGCCGCCTCGGAAATGCGCATGTCCGTCCGGCCCGCGAGGACGAAGGAGGCGGTGGTCGCGGAGACGCCCGCGCGCCGGGCCACGTCGCTCATGGTGACGCGGCGCCGGGGCGGCGGGCCTGCGGTCGGCATGGCGGGCGGGTCCTCCGGTGGGCGGCTGGCGGTGCTAATTCGATTTAGCGCTGGACAGGAGCATGCTGCCGTGCACCCCGGCCTGTCAACGGCCGCGCGCCGACGGACCCCGGATCGTCAACCAGGGTTGACTCCTCGGGAATCGTCAACCAACATTGACGCCATGGGAGAGGTGGACCTGACCCCGCTCACCGGGGAGTCGGACCCGCTTCACGCGCTGCGCCTGGCCGCCGAGCTGCGGCGGCGCCTGGAGCGCGAGGAGGCGGTCCTCGTGCGCCGGGCGCGCAACGCCGGTGCGAGCTGGGCCGGCATCGCCGCGGCCCTGGGCGTCAGCAAGCAGGCGGTGCACAAGAAGTACGGCGGGCGGCGCCTGGGCCGCCGCGAGGACTGACGGCGCACGGGACGCCGGCAGCACTACGAGGGGGTTCACGATGACCATCACGGCCCTGTCCCTGGACGACCGGGTGCGCCGCACCGCGGAGCGGGTCGCCGACGGCCGCCGCGGCGCGGTCGCCGTCGGCGCGGTGCGCGGGGAGGAGTCCGCGCTGCACGGCGCCGCCCCGGACACGCTGTTCGAGATCGGCTCCATCACCAAGACCTTCACCGCCCTGACCCTGGCGGCGCTCGCCGTGCGCGGCGAGGTCGCGTTCGACGCCCCGCTGGCCGGGCTGCTGCCGGAGGCGGGGGTCCCGCGGCGCGGCGAGGAGCCCATACGGCTGGAGCACCTGGCCCTGCACACCTCCGGGCTGCCGCGGCTGCCCCAGGGCCTGCTGCCGCGCCGGGCGTTCCTCATCCCGCCGCCCGACCCGTACGCCGGCTGCACGGCCGAGGCGCTGCTCGCCTCGCTGGCCCGCACCCGCCTGCGCTCCGAGCCGGGCCGCCGCTTCCACTACTCCAACCTCGGCGGCGGCCTGCTCGGCCTGGCCCTGGCGCGCCCACGGAGCATTTCCTACGAGGAGTTGGTGCGCGCCGAGGTCTGCCGGCCGCTGGGGCTCGACGACACGCGCGTCACGCTGGACGCGGACCGCTCCGCCCGCCTGGCCCCCGGCCACTCCCGGCGCGGACGCCCGCGCCCCGGCTGGAACCTCGCCGCCCTGGCCGGGGCCGGCGGGCTGCACTCCACTGTTCCCGACCTGCTGCGCCTGGCCCGCGCCCAGTTCGGCGAGGCGCCCGCCCCGCTGGACGAGGCCGTCGCGCTGACGCACGCCACCTCGCACCGGATGGGCGGGGCCGCCTCCCACCCGGGCTGGATCGGCCTGCGGATGCCGCCGCGCCGGGGCGGGCAGGATGTGCTGTTCCACAACGGCGGTACCGGCGGCTACCGTTCGCTGCTCGCCGTCGCCCCCGCCGCGCGGACGGCGGTGGTGGTGCTCAGCGCCAACGCGGCCCACGTCGACCGCCCGGGCCTGGACCTGCTGGCGGAGCTGAGCTCCGAGGGGGCCGGGGCCTGATCGGCGGGGCCTCAGCGGCGGGGCCCGGCCTCGTCCGCCGCCATGACCTGTGACGTCATCGACCGGGAGGGGGCCGCCGGGGGACCGTAGGGGTGTCGAAGCCGCAGGCGGCCCGGGAACGGGCCGCCCGTCCCAGGGAGTTGAACGCCATGTCCGCTCTGACCGCCGCCCCCGGCCGCACCGCCGCCCCCGCCACCGACCGCGCCGGAGCCACCGCCGCGCTGCGCCGCTGGCTGACGATCGACGCGCTGCTGACCGGCGCGAACGCCCTCGCCTACGTGGTCGCCTCCGGCCCGATCGGCCGCCTGCTCGGCCTGGAGACCGCGCTGGTCGCCGGCACGGGAGCGTTCCTGCTGCTGTTCACCGCCGGGCTGGTCCTCCTGGCGCGCAGCCCCCGGCCGCCGGTGCGGGCCGTGGGCGCGGTGATCGAGGCGAACGCCGCCTGGGCCCTGCTCGGCCTGGCCGCCCCCCTCCTGCTGCTGGAGCCGAGCACCGCGGGCGCGGTGTGGATCCCGGCACAGGGCCTGGTGGTGGGCGCGCTCGCCGCCCTCCAGTTCGGGGCACTGCGCGCGATGCGCCGGGCCCGCGGCTGAGCGCGGGCCCGCGCCCGGGGCGGGTGCCCCGGAGGAACGTCAGACCAGGGACCGCAGGTGGTCCGCCGTCTCCGGGTCGGCCGGGAGGAACGTCTCCATAGCCAGCTCGGAGACGGTCACGTCCACGGGAGTGTTGAAGGTCGCGATGACCGAAAGGAACGACAGCCGCCGTCCGTCGAGCTCCATCACCATCGGCAGGGCCGGCGGGGCGCCGCCCGGCCACGTCTCCCCGGCCCGCTCCTCGCCGCCGGGCGGCAGCGGGTAGGCGGAGACCTCCTCGTACAGCTCGCGCAGCGGCGCCGAGCGCAGCAGGGCAAGCTGCCGCCGCATCTGGTCGAGCAGGTGGGAGCGCCACTCGCGGAAGTTGAGGATGCGCGGGGCCATGCCCTCGGGGTGGAGAGTGATCCGCATGGCGTTCAGGGGCGGGGTCAGCAGGTGGGGCGCGACGCCCTCCAGCAGCCGGGAGACGCCCCGGTTCGCCGCCCAGACCCGGTACCCGGCGTCCACGACGAGGGCGGGATAGGGCTCGTAGCCGGTCAGCAGCCGGTCAAGCCCGCCGCGCAGCACGGCGAGCGAGGGAGAGTCGGGGGCGGACTCGGGGTAGTGCGGGGCGTGACCGGCGGCGACGAGCAGGGCGTTGCGCTCCCGGACCGGGACGTCCAGGTGCTCGGCCAGGCGCAGCACCATCTCGCGGCTGGGGCGGCTCTTGCCCGTCTCGATGTAGCTGATGTGGCGGGCGGCGGAGTCGGCGCGCAGGGCCAGTTCGAGCTGGCTGACGCCGGCGCGGCGGCGCCACTCCCGCAGCAGGGGGCCGACGCCGGCCGCGCTCCCGCTGCCGGGCGGGGCGGTGGCGGTCGCTGTGGTCATACGGGCAGCGTACCTCCGGGTACGGCGGGGCAGGCCGGGCGCAGGGAGGCCGCCGGTCCTGGTGCGCGGGTGTGGGGCCCTGACCCGCCGGGCGCGCGGAAGCGCGGCGCGCGTGGGCGGCCGTTCCATACTGGCTGGCGGCGCCGGCCCCTCCCCCGCCGACGCCGCCGTCCGTCCGCCCCACCGCCCCGCCCGCCCGACGCCGAGGAGCGCACCCGGATGACCGACCAGCCCCCCGCCCCCGGACCCCTCCCGCCCACCGCCCGCGCCGACACCACCGCCGCGGCGGACGGGGTGCCCGTGGCCACCTACACCTGGCTCCCCGGGGACGGCTCCCCCCACGGCTGGGTGCAGATCGCGCACGGCGCCGCCGAACACGCCCGCCGCTACGACCGGTTCGCCCGGCGGCTGAACGCCGAGGGCTGGGCCGTCATCGCCTCCGACCACCGCGGCCACGGCGCCACCGCCGAGCACACCGGCGGGCTCGGGATCTCGGCGACGCCCGCCTGGGGCGCCACGGTCGAGGACCTCCACGCGGTGGGCGAGCGGGCCCGCGGCGAGCAACCCGGTCTGCCCTTCGTCCTGTTCGGCCACAGCATGGGCTCGCAGCTAGCGCGGGACTACGCCCAGGAGCACGGCGGGGCCCTGGACGGACTGATCCTGTCGGGCACCTTCCGCTCCCTGCCCGGCTGCGAGCCGGCCACGGCCCTGGCGCAACTGTCCGAGGAGGTGGAACGCGGCGGGCGGGCGGCGGCCTCGGAGTTCGTGCCCGACCTCTTCGCCGCGTTCAACGACCCCCTCCCCTTCCGCACCGGCTACGAGTGGCTCTCCCGCGACGCCGCCGAGGTCGACGCGTACGCGGCCGACCCCTGGTGCGGCTTCCCCTTCAGCGCGGGCCTGGCCCTGGACTGGGTCACGGGCTCGCGGAAGATCAACGACCCCGTGCACCTGGCCCGCGTCCCGCGGTCGCTGCCGGTCCACGTGGTGGTCGGCGATCAGGACCCGTGCAACGCCGGGATGACGCTGGTCTACGAACTCCTCGAAGACTTCCGGTACCTGGGGCTGAGCGACCTGAGCTGGCGTGCCTGGCCCGGAGCGCGGCACGAGGTGCTCAACGAGACGAACCGCGAGGAGGTGACGGCCGGCCTGCTCGCCTGGCTCGGGCGCCTGCGAGGCTGAGGAGCGGGGGTTGGGCGGCGAAATTTTCGAATTTCCGCCCCCAACGCCCTGTCCGCGCACGTGTACGCCGGCCTCCGGGTCAGAATGGCACCATGTCAGAGACGCGCGGCAGCGCGATGTCGAGCGATATCGACGTCAACGTGCCCAACGTGGCACGCATGTACGACTACGCCCTGGGCGGCAAGGACAACTACGCCGCGGACCGGGCGGCGTTCGACCGCATCGAGTCCGAGGCGCCCAGCACCCGGCCGCTGACCCTGAACAACCGCCGCTTCCTGCGCCGCGTGGTGCGCATCCTCGCCGAGGAGTACGCGGTACGGCAGTTCCTCGACCTCGGGTCCGGGCTGCCCACGCAGGAGAACGTCCACCAGATCGCCTGGCGTTACGCGCCGGACGCGCGCGTGGTCTACGTGGACCACGACCCGATGGTCCTCGCGCACGGCCGGGCGCTGCTGGAGGAGACCGACAGCACGGCGGTGATCCAGGCGGACTTCCGGGACACCGACCGGGTGTTCGAGCACCCGGAGGTGCGTCGGCTCATCGACTTCGGACAGCCGATTGCCGCGCTGCTGGTGTCGGTGCTGCACTGCGTCCCGGACGAGGACGACCCGTGGGCCCTGGTGCGGCGAGTGGCGGACCGGCTGCCCCGCGGCAGCTTCCTGGTGATCAACCAACTGGTCAGCGCGGACGCGGAGCTGCGCAAGCGGATGACGGCCTACCTCAACGAGATCACCCGAGGGCAGTGGGGCCGGGTCCGCGAGGAGCACGAGGTGCGGCGGTACTTCGAGGACTTCGAGGTGCTGGAGCCCGGGCTCGTGGAGGTCAGCACCTGGCGGCCCGACAGCGACCTGGCGCCCCGTCAACTGACCGACGAGTGGACCGAGTTCGGCGGCGTCGCACGCGTGCGCTGACCGGGCCGGCGCGGCGCCGCCCGCCCGCGGCCGGCCGTTCACCGAGCGTCTCGGCTCACAACGAGCGCTTCAGGCCCTCCAGATAACGCAGCCCGTCGAGGAAGTCGGCGGTCTTGCCGTGCGGTTCGGCCGTGGCGCAGAGGCTGTCCATCACGGCCAGGTAGTCCTCGACGTCCTCCCGCTTGTCCAGGTAGAGCGCGCTGTTGAGCTGCTCCAGGTAGACGATGTCGGGCAGGTCCGGCTCCAGGAAGCGCAGGACGGTGATCGGCCCGCCCGCGGCGGCGAGCCCGCCCAGGCGGAACGGCGCGATCTGCAGCGTGACGTTGGGCCGCTCGGCCATCTCCCGCAGGTGGCGGATCTGCTGGCGCATCGCCTCGGTCCCGCCGAGCGGGCGGCGCAGCGCGGCCTCGTCCACGACGGCCCACAACTTGGGCGCGTGCGGCTTCGTCAGCAGCCGCTGGCGTTCCATGCGCAGCTCGACGCGGCGCTCCACCTGCCGGTCGGTGGCGCGCGGGTTGCCCAGCCGGATGCAGGCGCGGGCGTAGTCGGGCGTCTGGAGCAGGCCGGGAATGAACTGCACCTCGTAGGTGCGGATCATCGAGGCGGCCTCCTCCAGGCCGATCAGCGTCTCGAACCAGCTCGGCAGCACGTCGCTGTACCGCTGCCACCAGCCGGGCATGCTCGCCTGCCGGGCGAGCGTGAGGAACTGCTCCCGCTGCTCCTCGGCGGTCACGCCGTAGAGGGTCAGCAGGTCGGCGATGTCGCGCTCCTTCGCGCCCACCCGGCCCAGCTCAAGTCGGCTGATCTTGGCGTGCGATCCCCTGATCGCGTCCCCTGCCGCCTCCCTGGTGATGCCGCACGACTCGCGCAGCCGCCGCAGGTGCGTGCCGAGAACGATCCGCAGCACCGTCGGGCCTCCTCGCGGGTGCGAGAGGATGTCACGCACCGGCGCGGCACCGGCCTGACGAGGCTGAGCTGACGTCATCTGTGTCCCCTGGGTGTCGAATTCGCGCCCAAGTGTTGCACTGTTCGGGCGAGGCGTACAGTCGCCTACGCGATACTCAGGGTGAAATCAGTCAGGGACGGTCGGGGGCGGTCGATCTCAGTCGACGGCGATGAGGTCGTCGAAGTCCCCGTCCCTCGCTCCCTGGATGAAGGCGGTCATCTCCGCCCGGGTGTACACGAGCGCCGGGCCATGCGGGTCACGGGAGTTGCGGACGGCGACCGCGCCGCCGGGCAGCCCGGCCACCTCGACGCAGTTTCCGTTCGGGTTGCTCCGTGCGCTCTTCCGCCAGGCGGCCCCTGTGAGTTGGCCGGCCGGAACACCGTTGACGAACTGCGGCATGTCCACTCCTGGTTCTGTCGTGCTTGCCGCCCCCTCGCGGAGAGGGCGGCCACTGACCGAATCTTGCCCCGGAGGCGAGTGTTCTTGCATCTGTTCTTGCATGTGTTCTTTCGGATGCACTTGCAGGCGCCACGTACCGTGGGCGAGGATGGACCCAGCGGAGCCGCCCAGGAGGTCCCATGACAGCAGTCCCCTTCGCCGCCACGGCCGTTGAACAGCCGACGGCCGATTCCGGCCGGGCTCTGGACGCGGCGGGCTTCGCGACGTTCCCCCTGGCCGGCACGGACGAGTCCCCCCGCGCCGCCCGCCGGGCCACCGCGGCCACCCTGCGCGGCTGGGGACTTGACGCCGCGGTGGACGACGCCGCGGTCGTCGTCTCGGAATTAGTGACCAACGCGGTGCGCTACGGCCTCCCGGCCGCCGCGCGCCACCCCATACCCCCCGCCACGCCGGACCGGCCGATCCTCCTCGGCCTCGTCCACTGCGGCGGCTGGGTCCTGTGCGCCGTCTCCGACCCGGGCGAGGCCACCCCCCGCCTGAAGGAGCCCGACTTCCTGCGCGAGTCCGGCCGCGGCCTGCACGTCCTGGAGTCCCTGGCCCAACGCTGGGGCTGGACCACCCCCGACCGCCACGGCAAGGCGGTCTGGGCCCTCCTCCCCGCCCCCGGCGACCCCCCGGGCACCCCCGACGTCGAGCCCCTCACCCGCCTCCTGCTCCTCCTGGAGCTGCTCAACGCCCCCACCTGGCTCACCTCCCTCGGCACCTCCGTCACCACCCGCACCTGACACGCTCCGCACCCACCCGCTCACCCGTCCGATACACGTGTGAGACCACCCCGCCGGGCTTGGTATCGTTATCCCTACCCGACACGGCCCCCACGAGGAGCCGTGCGGCCACTCGTCCGGGTGGCGGAATGGCAGACGCGCTAGCTTGAGGTGCTAGTGCCCGTTTAAGGGCGTGGGGGTTCAAGTCCCCCCTCGGACACCAGCCTTGTCGGCCTCTGACCTGCGGAAACGCCCCTCTGAGCGGCGTTTCCCGGGGTCGGGCTTCATGCCTGTTACCTGGGCTTTCTGTCTGTTCCCGCCCGCTGTTGGACAAGCGTTGGTCACGTGACCGACCGGTCCCGGGCCCCTTTCCCTCTCCTGCCGCCCCTGCCGCGCCGCATGCCGTCCGCCCTGGCCGCGGACCAGCGACCCCGTCAGTGGGCGCGGGGGCGCGGCCGTCCCGATCTGGCCCCGGTCCTGTCGGGCGCAGGGCGGATGGTGCGGGTGGCGTAGAGGACCGTGTGGGCCTTCATGGTGAACGACTCCCCGCCGGTGAAGTCCAGGCGTCGGCCGCCGTGGGGGGTGGCGGTCATGTCGGTGATGGTGAACGCCCGGCCTGCGATGAGCAGTTGGTCGCCGCCATGGATGGTGCGGGGGGCGACGGTGACGCCGATGGCGTCGCGGCCGTTCATCCCCTCCCCCCCCGCTTTCTGGCCACCCGTGCTGTGGCGGGTGCGGGGGTTGAGGCTGGGCAGGCGGAGGGCGGACAGGGCGAGGAAGGGGTATCCGGCCGTCCGTGCAGCGGCCAGGCCCGCGCGCCGTAACCACCGGGTGCGGGGGCGGGCGTGGGCCCGGGTCGGCCGGGGGGTTGGGCGTGCCCGCCGACTCCCTTGCGCCGTTCCCCGGCCTTTGGCGGCGGCAGGCGGATCCGCCGCGCGGCGTGCGGCAACGATGGTCCTCGCCGCTGACACCCGAATGGAGCCGCTGCGCCCTGCCGGCGTTCAGCGGCGCGGGGGGATGACGCGTCGGCCGCGGGCGATGCCGCTCATGCGCCGCTGGTAGGCGGGCGGGTCGATACGGCCGTGCAGGCGCAGGCCGACGCACCACCGTTCGGCGGCTTCGAGGGCCGCGCGGCGGCCACGCAGCCGGGCCAGCGGCGGGCGGCGGGGCTCCTCGGGCGTGATCAGGCGCGCCACCTCGTAGGCCAGGAGGGCCAGGATCAGCGTTCCGATCAGGATCGCGACGAGGACGGCCATGGCACCGGCTCCTTCGCTGACGTCGCCGGCGCGCCCGGAGGGCGTCCCGGCCTCCTTCATGGTGACCGGCCGCCGTGCCTGCCGCGCGCGGCCCCTGGGGCCTGCGGAACGAGCGCCGGCCGTTCCTCGATGGCCGTTCCGCGGGGATGCGGGCGCGCGGATGCCGACGCAGGATCGCTGGTATGAGTGAGTGGGAGCCGGTGCTCGTGGCCCTCGGTTCGGTGTCGGGGGCGCTGGCCGCCGTTTACGGCACGGCGCGGTGGCTGGCCGGGGCCGGCGAGCCGCTGCGGGCGGGGCCGTTCAGCGGCGGGCCGGGCCCGGCGGAGCACGCGGTGTCGCGGTTCCACGTCCGGTGGTACGCGGTCACGATGATCTTTCTCGCCTTCGACATGGAGATGCTCTTCATGTATCCGTGGGCGGTGGTGGTGGCCGAGGTCGGCACCGCGGCCGTCGTCGAGATGTTCGTCTTCCTCGGGATCCTGCTGGCCGGCGTCGGCTATGCCTGGCGCGAGGGGGCGTTCCGGTGGAGCTGACGGCCGCGCTGCGGCGGCGTGCCCTGGCCCGGCCCGCCGTCCTGCCGGTGGTGCTGCCGGGCACTACCCGCGTCCGCCTGGCCCTGGAACGCGAGCTGCGGCGGCTGCGGTGGCCGCGGGCGGACGGGCCCGCCGCGGCGGACCTGCTCGTCGTGGCCGGCGGGCCGGGGCTGTCCGCGGAGGCCGCCTGGATCGACGGACTGTTCGGGGAACTGCCCCGTCCGCGCGTCCGCGTCACCGTGACGTCCCCCGGCGACGCCGCCGACGCCCTCCTGGACGGACAGGCCCGGCTGATCGCCGACGGCGGCCGGCCGCGCCGACGCGGGCGCCGACGGGCCGAGGGCACCGGTGCCGGTCATCACGGGCACGAAGAGCACGCCGGCCATGCCGCTCCCCTGGACCACGGCGAGCACGGCGAGCACGGCACGCTCGTGGCCGGGCTGCCCATGGCCGGGAGGGCGGACGACCGGGACGGGCTGCGGCTGGACCGCCTCCACCTTTCGCTGGGACCGGCGCTGGGCGACTGGCCCGCCGGCCTGGTGCTGCGCCTGGCGCTGCAAGGAGACGTCGTCCAGTCGGCCGGCGTCGACCGGCTGCAGGAGGGTGTGGCGGCCTGCCCGTTCTGGGACGAGCCGTGGCTGCGGGCCCTGCGCGGCGAGCGCGTCCAACGGGCCATGGCGGCACGGCGGTTGTGCGCAGCGCACCTGGACAGCGTGGGGCGGCTCCTCGCGGTGGCGGGCTGGGCGGATCTCGCGGCCCTGGCACGCTGCCTGCGGGACCGGGTGCTCGACGGCGTCGCCGCCGACGACCTGCGAGGCGAACTGGCCGCGCTGATCAGACGGGGGGAGCGTTCGCGCACCCTGCGGTGGCTGCTGCGGGGGCTGGGCCCGCTCCCGGCGTCCGCGGCGCGCGGGGCCGGGGTCACCGGACCGGCCCTGGCAGCGGACGGGGACGTGTACGACCGGTTCCGGTACTGGCTGGCGGAGATCGGCCGGGCGGCGGCGGACTTCGCGGAACGCGGCGTGCTGGGGGGGCACGAACTCGCGGGCCCGCGGGGGCGGCTGGACCGTGGAGCGCCGCCCTCGCAGGCGCTGCTCGCCGTGCTGCCGGGACTCCTGGCCGGCACCGAGTTCGCCGGGGCGCGGCTGATCGTGGCCAGCCTGGACCCGGACCTCGACGAGCTCTGCGAGGCGGCGGCCGGAGCGAGGCATGGCTGAGTCGGCCCCGCTGTGGTGGGCGCTCGCCTTGCCCGTGGTGCTGGCGCTGGCCGCCCTGGCCGCGGCGTCGGCGAACGCCGCACTGGCCGCGGAGCCGGGGCCGTTGCGCGAGTCGCTTCGGCTGCTGGCGCAGCGGCGGCGGCGGACGAACGCCGACGACGCGCTGCTGGGCAGGCTCGGGGGCGTGCTGCTGCCGACCGCGGCGGTGCTGGCCGCCGTCGTGCTGCCGCTGGGCTTCCGCCCGGTGAGCGACCTGTCGGTGGGCATCGTGTGGTTCAACGCGATGGAGGCCCTGGCGTGGGCGGCGGTGTGGCTGGCGGGGTGGGGACCGAACTCGGCGCTCTCGCTGATCGGCGGCTACCGGTTCCTCGCGCAGGGCCTGGCCTACGAGGTGCCGCACATGCTGGCGATCACCACGGCGGCGCTCGGGGCGGGTTCGCTGCGGGTGGGCGCGGTGGCCCAGGCGCAGGGCGGTCTGTGGTTCGCGGTGTGGATGCCGGTGGCGTTCGCCGTCTATCTGCTGAGCGCGATGGCGATGGCCTTCTGGGGACCGTTCGGCCAGCCCGTGGGGCGGGACGTGGCGGGCGGAGCGGCGGGCGAGCGGGCCGGGGCGGACCGGCTGGTGTTCCTGGGCGGGCGGTGGCTGCTGCTGGTCGTGGCGGCCGGGATGAGCGTACCGCTGTTCCTGGGCGGCGGGCACGGGCCCCTGCTGCCCGCCTGGTGCTGGACGCTGCTGAAGACAGCCGCCGTCCTGGGGCTGCTGCTGGGACTGCGCAGGCGGCTTCCGGCGGTGCGGATGGACCGTTTCCTGGAACTGGCCTGGCTGGTACTGACTCCGCTGGCCGTGGCGCAGGCGCTGGTCGTGGCGATTGTCGTGCTCCACCGATGAAGGGAGGCCGGTGCCGTGGTGAGGGAGGCGCTGTTCTGGGTGCTCGCCGCGCTGGCCGTGAGTGGTGCGGCGATGGTCTTCCGCTTCGCCTCGATGGCGCGGGCCACCTATGCACTGCTCACGGCGCTGCTGGCCGTCGGCGGGGAGGTGCTGCTGCTCGGGCTGGACTACCTGGGCGTGGTGATCGTGCTGATGATGACGATCGAGATGGCCATCATGGCCGTCTTCATGATCATGTTCATGATGTCGCCGGGCGGGCTGATGCCGATGTCGATGGTGCACAACGCCCGCGGCGCCGCCGGGATCTGCGGTGGCGTCTTCGCCGTGCTGGCGGCCGGGGTGCTGCTGGCGCCGTGGCCGGGGCGGGAGGGCCGGACGCCGCGGGATCCGACCCGGGCGCTGGGCCTGTCCCTGATGGGGCCGCAGATGCTCACCATGATGACGCTGGGCATGGTGCTGTTCGCCACGATCGTCGCCGTGGTGGTCCTGGCCACCGGGCGGGGGCGTTACGACCGGCTCGGCGACGGGCTGCGGGCGCGGCGGGCCGACGATCCCGTCCGGGGCGGGGTGGGCCGGTGAGCCTCGAACCGATGCTGCTGGTGGCCTCGGCGCTGTTCAGCGTCGGGCTGTTCGGCGCGCTCAGCCAGCAGTCGGTGGTAATGCTGATGATGGGCCTGGAGCTGATGCTGGGCGGCGTCATCCTGGCCGCGGCGGCGGTTTGGCACTACGTCGCCCCGGGCGCGGCGGACGGTCAGGTGCTGGTGGTTCTGCTGGTCACGGCCATGGCGGTGGAGATGGCCGTCGGCTTCGCCGTGGTCACCGCCCTGTTCCGGGCCCGCGAGGTCGACACGACCGATATGGCGGCGGAGTTGCGCGAATGAGCGGCGGCTGGCTGCTGTGGACGCTGGTGGGGCTGCCCCTGCTCGCCGGGGCGCTGCTGACCGGCGCGGGCCGCGCGGCGGACCGGATCGCCCCGGGGGCGGCGCTCGCCGTCGCCGGGGCGGCCACCGTGCTGGCCGGCCTGGCCGCGGCCTCCCGCCCGGCCGCCGGGGCGCCGCTGCTGGAGGGCCTGCCGGCGCGGCTGGCCGTGGACGGGCTCTCCTCGATCATGGTGGTCACCGTCGCCGCGGTCACGCTGCTGGTGCTGGTCTTCAGCGCGGCGGAGTGTGGGCCGGAGCAGGCACGGGCCCGGTTCTTCGGGCTCGTGCTCGTCTTCGCCGGGGCGATGCTGCTCACGGTCACCGCCACCACGCTGCCGCTGCTGCTGATGGCCTGGGAGGTGATGGGCGCCGCCTCCTGGGCGCTGATCGGCTACTGGTGGCGGGAGCCGGAGCGGGTCGAGGCCGCCGCGGTCGCATTCCTCACGACCCGGGCCGGGGACCTGGGGCTGTATCTGGCGGCCGGGGCCGCGCTCGCCGGCGGCCCGGCCGCGGCGACGCTGGCCCTGGAGGAGCTGCCCGCCACCGCGGAGCCCTGGCTGTCCCTGGCCACCGCCGGGCTCCTCGCCGCGGCGCTCGGGAAGTCCGCGCAACTGCCGTTCAGCTTCTGGCTGTCCCGGGCCATGCAGGGCCCGAGCCCGGTCTCCGCGCTGCTGCACTCGGCGACCATGGTGGTGGCCGGCGCCTATCTGCTGCTGCGGACGGGCCCGCTGCTGGAGGCGACCGGCTGGGGCGCCGCGGTGGTGGCCTGGACCGGGGCGGCGACCGCCGTCGCGCTGGGCCTGGTGGCCATCGCTCAGACGGAACTCAAGCAGTTGCTGGCCGCGTCCTCCTGCGCGCAGATCGGGTTCATGGTGCTGGCCGCCGGCGTCGGCTCGGCGGCCGGGGGCACGGTGCAGCTGACGGCGCACGCCGCGGCCAAGAGCCTGGCGTTCCTCGTCGCCGGGGCGTGGCTGGCCGGCCTGGGCACGCAGGAGCTGACCGGGTTGCGCGGTGCCGCCCGCGGCCACCGGACGCTCGGGCTCACCTTCACCGTCGCCCTGCTGGCGCTCGCCGGGCTGCCGCCGCTGGCGCTGTGGGCGGCCAAGGACGTGCTGCTGGCCGCAGCGCTGGCGGACAGCCCGTGGCTCTACGCCGCGGGACTGACCGCGGCGGCCCTGTCCGCGGTCTACAGCGCCAGGGTCCTCTGGTTCGTGTGGCGACCGGCCCGGCGAGGGCCGGCGGCCGGGCGGCTGCCGCCCGTGGCCGGAGCGCCGCTGATGCTGTTGGCGGCGGGGTGTCTGGCGTTGAGCGTGTGCGCGTTTCCGGTGGTGCGGGAGAGCCTCGGCCGGGTCCTGGGCTCCGGGGAGCCGGCGGTGCGCGGCTGGGAGTTCGCGCTCTCCGGGGCGGTGGCCCTGGCCGGCGGGGCACTGGCCTGGGCGTGGGGCGACCGGGCGCCGCCGCCGGCCTCCGCCCGGCTGGGGCGCTGGTGCGCGGGGTGGCTCGGGCTGGAGCGAGCGGTCCGCGTCGGGGTGGTCGCCCCCGTCCTGCGGCTCGCCCGGGCGCTGGCCGCCTTCGACGACCGGGTTCTGGACCCCGTGGCCGAGGCCGCGGCGCGGGGCACGGTGGGGCTGGCGCGCGCCGTGGAGGTGCGTTCCGAACGGCGCATTGTCGACCGGGCGGTCGAGGGGTTCGCCGCCGGGGTGGGCCGTTGCGGCCGGCTGGCCCGCAGGCCGCAGACCGGCCGGCTGCACCAGTATCTGGCGCAGGCCGTCACGGGCCTCACCGCGCTCGCCGTCGTCTTCGTCCTGGTGAGGTGACGCGGCCCGGTGCTCACTCTTCTGGTCTTCCTGCCCGCCGCCGCGGCGCTGCCGGCCCTGCTTCCGGCCGCCGTCGTTCCGCGCCGCGCGGTGCTGTGGCTGTGGACGGCCGTCACGGCCGCCGAACTCGGGCTCGTGGTCGCGATGTGGGCGGGATACCGGAACGACGCCGGGGTGCAGTACGAGGCGGAGGCCCGCTGGATCCCGAGTGCCGGCGTGGGCTACCACGTCGGCGTGGACGGGCTGTCGCTGCCGCTGCTGGCCGTGACCTGCGTGCTGTTCCTGGCCTGCGCGCTCTACTCGCTGCGCGAGACCCGGCGGGTGCGGGAGTTCGCCGCGCTGTTCCTCTTTCTTCAGACCACCTGCCTGGGCCTGTTCGCCGCCCTGGACCTGATCCTGTTCTTCGTCTTCTTCGACCTGTCGATCGTCGGGATGTACTTCGTCATCGCCGGCTGGGGACACCAGCCGGCCGCCGCCCGCGCGGCGCTGAAGTTCTTCCTCTATACGTTCATCGGCTCCCTCGCCCTGCTGCTCGGCTTCATCGGCCTGTACCTGGCCGCCGAGCCGCACACTTTCGACATCGTCCGGCTGGCCCGGGAGAACCCGCTGGCAGGCCGCTCCGGATACGCCGGGCTGGTGCTGCTGGCCGTCGGCGTCGGGCTGGCGGTCAAGACGCCGGCGTTCCCCTTCCACACCTGGCTGCCGCCGGCCCACACCGAGGCCCCGGCCGCGGGGTCGGCGATCCTGGCCGGCGTCCTGCTGAAGATGGGCACCTACGGCTTCCTGCGCATCGCGATGCCGCTCCTGCCGGACGCCTGGCGCCGCTGGGCGCTGGCGGCCGTCGTCGTCGGCGTCCTCTCGGTGCTCTACGGGGCGCTGGTGGCCCTGGCCCAGACCGACTTCAAGCGAATGATCGCCTACACCTCGGTCAACCACATGGGCTACATCATCCTCGCCATCGGCGCGGCGGCCTCCGCGACCGGCGGCTCCGGGCGCGACGGCCGGCTGGCCCTCAGCGGCTCGGTCACCCAGATGGTCAGCCACGGCCTGCTCACCGGCGCCCTGTTCCTGCTGGCCGGCATCCTGTACGACCGCGGCGGCACCTACCGCATGAACGCCTACTCCGGCCTGGCCGCCAGGGCGCCCGTCTTCGCCGCGCTGACCGGACTGGCCGCGTTCGCCTCCCTGGGCCTGCCGGGCTTTTCCGGCTTCATCGCCGAGTTCCAGATCTTCGCCGGCAGCCTGCCCGCCCGGCCGGTGGCCACGGCGCTGGCCGTGCTCGGCATCCTGTTGACCGCCGGGCTGTTCCTGCGCGCGCTCCAGCAGATCCTTCTCGGCCCGCCCCGGCTGCCCGGCGAGCCGGCAGCGCCCGGCGCGTTCGCGGACATCCGCGCGCACGAGGCCGCCGCGATCGTGCCGCTGCTCGCGCTCGCCGTCGTGCTCGGCATCGCGCCGCGCTTCTTCCTCGACGTGGTCGAGCCCGCCTCCCGCACCGTCCTGGACCTCCTCGCGCGATGAACGAGACGACCGGGATGAACGAGAACCCGCTGGCCATCCTGCCGGAAGTACTGCTCGCCGCCGGGGCCGTCCTCGCGCTGCTGCTGGGCTCCTGGCTTCCCCGGCACCGCCAGTGGCCCGCCCGCCTGACCGCCGCGTCGGCCGCCGCGGGCGGGATCGCGGCGGCGGCCGTCCAAGCCGCCGCCGACTCCCCCACCACGGCCTTCGGCGGCGCGTTCGCCATCGACCCGGTGACCACCGCGGCCCGCGTCGTCATCCTCGCCGCCACCCTCCTCCTGATCGCGCTCGCCGCAGCGCCGGCGCGCGGCCACCCGCGCGAGAGCGAGTACTACGTCCTGCTGCAACTGGCCGCGCTCGGCGCCCTGATGCTCGCCGGGGCCAACGACCTGCTGCTGCTCGCCGCCGCCTACCTGCTGGCCGGCGTTCCCTCCTACGCCCTGGCCGCCTTCGCCAAGAACGGCCCCGGCACGGAGGCGGCGCTGAAGTTCTACGTCCTCGGCGCGCTGCTCGGCGTGCTCATGCTGGCCGGCATCACCGTCCTGCACGCGGCCGGGCGCGCCACCGCCTACGGGACACTGCGAGCCGGACTGCCACAGGCACCCGAGGCCCTGGTCGCCGCCGGGCTGGTCGCCCTGCTGGCCGGACTGCTGTTCAAGGCCGGCGCCGTGCCCGGCCACTTCTGGGTGCCCGACGCCGTCCAGGGAAGCACCCCGCAGGTCGCCGCCCTGCTCACCACCCTGCCCAAGGCAGGAGCGCTCGCCGCCCTCTACCGCCTCGCCACCGAACCCCTGGCCGGCACCACGGTGCCGTGGCCCGGCCTGCTGGCCGTGCTCGCCGCCGCGTCGATGACGCTCGGGAACCTCGCCGCCTTCTTCCAGCAGGACGTCACACGGCTGCTGGCCTACTCCACGATCAGCCAGGTCGGCTACCTCCTCATGCCGATCGCCGTCGCCGGCCGTTCCGGCCTCGCCCAACAGGCGCTGCTGTACTACCTGGCCGCCTACGCCCTGACCAACCTCGGCGCATTCGCCGTCGTCTGCGCCCTGCCCCGGGCCCGCGCCCCCGCCGACTACCGCGGCCTGGCACGGACCCGGCCCGCCCTGGCCGCGTCGCTGGCGGTCTGCCTCCTCGGCCTGGTCGGCACCCCGCCGACCGCCGTCTTCCTCGGCAAGCTGGAGGCGTTCGGCGCCGCCATCGACGGCGGCTACGCCTGGCTCGCCGTCGTCGCCGCGGCCAACACCGTGGCCTCGCTCTTCTACTACCTGCGCTGGCTCGCCCCCGCCCTGGCCCCCGCCGCACCACCTCGCCACACGCCCATCGCCGCCCCCGAGCCGGCAGCGGCCGTCGCCGCCTGCGCCGCGGCCGGCGGCTCCCTCCTCCTCGGCGTCCTCGGCGGTCCCCTCCTCGCCCTCCTGGACGGCCCTGCGTCCTGAGCCCGCCGGTCGTCCCGCCGACAGGGCCCCGGAGTGTGGTGCCGAACGGCCGGCACGAGGGCTGTCGCGGGAGGCAGCACGCGGCCGGATGTCCCGCTCCTCCCGGAGCCTGTGCGCCCGGGCACGGGCGTCGCTGCGGGAGAGTGCGCCATTGGCGTCGGCGAACAGCTCCACCCCGTCCCCCACGGCGCGCCGGGCGGCCGTCAGCCGGGCGGGATCCTGCTCCGGATGGCGGGAGATCTTCAGTGCACCCGCGGAATCCCCTGTTCCGCCCAGGCCGCGAGCTGCTCCACGAGCCGGGTGCGGGGCTAGTTGGTGAAGCCTCCGCTGCCGTGGACCGGGACCCGCTCGTGGAAGGCGGGCAGCGGGCCGGTCAGCGGCAGCCCGAGAAGGCGCGCCTCGAAGTCCCACGCGGCCACGTCGACGGCGGAGAGGGCCATGGCGCCCGCCCCCGGCCGGCCGGCGTCGCAGATCGCCTCCGGCATCCGGCTCCACAGGGCGGGCGGGGCCAGGGCGTCGGCGCCCCGCGCGACGGGCACGAGCGGCGAGGCGGCGAAGGCGGCCACGGACACGTCGCCGTAGGTGAAGCCGATGCCCTCGTGCCCGGCCGCCCGCAGCCGGACGAGGACCACGGTGGCCGCGCTCCACTCCAGCGTCCCGTCCTGCTCGACGCCGCCGGGCCCGTCCGTGGGAATGCGGAAGGCGTGGACGCGGGCCTCCTCCACCGGGCACGTGGGAGGGCAGGGGTCAGTGCCCACGGCCCGGCAGGTGACCGGTCACCCCGGCGAGCTTCTGGCGCACGCCGCGCGCCACGATGCCGACGCCCTCCGGCTCGCGCACGGCCGCCTTGGCGGCCTTCTAGCCCTGCTCGGCCATGATGTGCGGCCGGATCGGGGCGATCCCCCGGTCGGTCCTGAACTCCAGGACGACCGGCCGGCCGGCGGCCAGGGCCTCGCCCCAGGCGGCGCCCACGGCCTTGAGGGCGTCGCCGTGGATGCCCCGCCGGCCCAGAAGCTCCGCGTACACCGCAACGGCGCAGCGGTCCGCCTCCCAGCGGCGCCCCGGCTCAGCCGGCCGGGGGCGGGCCGGGGGCCTGGGCCGGCGGCGTTCCCGGCGCGCTGTCCGCCGGCCCGGCGTCCCGCGGACCGGGGATGCCGACCAGGTCGTCCACGTGGAACCGGCGGGCGATGGGAACGTCGGTGCTGCTGTGGGCGACGATGGAGAAGGCGATGCACACCGCGATGAGGGTGTACGCCTCCTCCCCCTGGGGGATGCCGGCCTGGAGGACCAGCAGCCCGTACACCACGGACGCGAAGCCCTTGGGCCCGAACCACGCCGCCGTCAGCCGCTCCCGCCGGTCGAAGCCGGTGCCGGCCAGCGACAGCAGCATCGAGGCCGGGCGGATGAGCAGGATCGCCAGGACGGCGGCGGCGTATCCCCCCATGGAGAGGTCGCCGAACAGCCCCGGGGTGAGCAGCGCCCCGAAGACCAGCAGCGCGGCGTACTTCGCCAGTTCGGCGAGGGCGTCCCCCAGGGGCTCGAACGCCCGTTTGCCCTCGGGGGAGACGGAAGCCAGCACGGCGCCGGCCGAGAAGGCAGCCAGGTAGGGGTTGGCGTGCGTGAGGTGACACACCGCGTACAGGGTCACCCCGACCGCCAGCGGCAGGAGCGGCTGCAGCCGGGGCTCGGCCCCCAGCAGCCGGAACCCGGCCAGCGCTCGCACGGCCAGCGGGAAGCACAGGCCGAGGCCGAGCCCCAGGGCCAGCTCCGCGGCGATCACGGCGACATCGGCCTCGGCCGAGTGCGCCGAGGGCCCGGCGGCGGCGATGAGCAGCAGCACCACGGGCAGCGCCAGGCCGTCGTTGACCCCGCTCTCGACGTTCAGCAGCTGCCTCAGCCGCGCGGGCACCTCCTTGCGGCCCACGATGGCCGAGGCGAAGACCGGGTCCGTGGGCGCGAGAACCGCTCCGACCAGAAAGGAGGTCGTCCAGTCCAGCCCCACCAGGAAGTGGGTGAGCACGGCCATGCCGACCAGCGCCAGCGGCATGCCCAGCGCCAGCGCCCGCACGGGGTTGCGCCAGCCCGTGCGCAGAGCCGGGAAGGACACGTGCATGCCGTCGGTGAACAGCACGGCGAACAGGGCCAGGTCGGCGGTGACCGCGACGATGTCGTCCTCGGCCGTGATGTGGATCCAGTCCAGGAAGCCCTCACTGACCAGGGCGCCGCCCAGCAGGAAGATCAAGGTCGTCGACAGCACCGAGCGCGCCGCGAGGCCGGACAGCAGGACGGCGATCAGCAGGCCGACCCCGAACACCGCGACCAGCACCATGCGAAAGGCTCCCCACTCGGCACAGACAGGACGCGTACGGCCGCCGCGGGCCGGACGCCCCGGCACCCTACCCCGGGGGCCGGGGCCCCCCGCTCAAGGGCGTACGCCGGGCCCGCGGGTGCGCCGCCCGCTGACCCGCGACCGCCTCCGCACGGATGTACGTCCGGTACGGGGGTGTGCGAGGGGGTGCCCGCTCGTGTCATCGTGGAACGACCCCTGCGCGACGCGGGCCAGTGGTCCCGGCGTCGTCGCGCTCCCCACCGGCGGAGGTTCGCGTGGTCGAGGTGCACCGGCCCGACAGTCTGGTGCTGTCCCTGCTGCCGTACGCCGTCATCGCCGCCGTGGCGGCGGTGGACATCACGGCCGGTCCCGAGGTCGGCTTCCTGGGACTGGTATCCCTGGGCCCGGCGTTCGCCGGGCTCGTCGGCGGCTGGCGTCGCACGGCCGCGATCGGCGCCCTGGCACTCGCGGCCTGCACGGCCCTGGCGGCCTACGACGGCCTGCTCGGCAGCCGCCGCGGCACGGTCGCCCTGGCCTCCGTCGCCGGTGTCACGGCCGCGGCCCTGGTGGCCACCGCCATGCGGCGGCGCCGCGAGGAGGAGCTGGCCCGGGTGCGCACCGTCGCGGAGGTGGCCCAGCGCGTCATCCTGCGTCAGGTACCCCGCGACACCGGGGACCTCCAGGTGGCCGTCTCCTACACCTCGGCGGTGGCCGAGGCCCGCATCGGCGGCGACCTGTACGAGGTGATCACCTGTCCGGCCGGCATCCGCCTCATCGTCGGGGACGTCCAGGGCAAGGGGCTGGGCGCCGTGGAGAGCGCGGCGGTGGTGCTGGGGGCGTTCCGCGAGGCCGCCAACGAGGAGCCCGCTCTGACCGCCGTGGGCGCCCGCATCGAACGCGCCGTCGAGCGCGAGGGCTACGAGGAGCGCTTCGTCACGGCCCTGCTGGCCGAGGTCAACGGCCGGCACGTCACGCTCGTCAGCTACGGCCACCCGCCCCCGCTGCTGTGCCACCCCGACGGCAGCGCGGAGTTCACCGGCCCCGGCCACCCCGCCCCGCCGCTCGGCCTGGCCGGGCATGGCGCCGACAAGCCCGAGACGTACCCCCTCGACCTTCCCCCCGACGCCCAGCTCTTCTTCTACACCGACGGCATCACCGAGGCCCGCGACCGCCACGGCGCGTTCTACCCACTCCAGCGGCGCGCGGCGCTGCTGCGCGCCCCCGATCCCAAGGCCGCCCTGGCGGCCCTCCTGGCCGACGTGCTCCGCCACACGCACGGCTCCCTCCAGGACGACGCGGCCATGCTCCTGGTCCGCCGCCCGGCCCGGCCCGCCGCCCAGCACAATCCGTGAGGTTCGCCCCCGGTCAGGGGACACGTACCCCTGCCCAGCGAGCGGTCTTCTCGCCCCGGAGAGCGGACTCCAGCGTCCCACCGAGGCCGACGGCCGAGCCTCGCGCTGGTCGCGCGTGCGTCTTCCGCGCACCTCGCCGCGCGGGCGGGCGCCGAAGGAGCACAGGGACAGGGGGCGGGGAGCCGTCGCCGGACGACGCGGCCAGGGCGGCGCCGTCATGCTCCCCCGCCGGGTCAGCGAGGTGTTCGACGCGTTCCCAACCAACGCCCGCCCGAAGCGCCTCACCGGGCTTTGTGCCTGCCCCCGCGGTGCGTCTCGGTGTGAGCGGTCCGCTGCCCGTTGGCCCCTGTTTGCCGTGTGTACGCCGGTGGTCCGTAGGGTCTCGCGGGATCTGTCGGGTGAGAGAGCGAGGAGCCTCGGCATGCGGGTGCGTAGGCGTGGGTGGGGGATTCCCGTGGCGGCGGCGGTGTCGGCCGTCGTGACCGTGGTGGTGGGGAACGCCGTGCCGGGGGCGGAGGAGCGGGTGGGGCGTGAGGGGCGGGACGTGCCGGTGGTGGCGCACCGGGGGGCCTCGCGGGAGGGGCCGGAGGAGACCGTCACCGCGTACCGGGAGGCCCTCGCTCAGGGAGCGGAGGTGCTGGAGGGCGACGTGCAGCTCACGGCGGACGGGGAGTTGATCCTGCTGCACGACGACACGCTGGAGCGCACCACCGACGTCGAGGAGGTCTTCCCGGAGCGGGCGTCCGCGAACGTCGGGGAGTTCACGCTGGCGGAGATCCGGCGGCTGGACGCCGGCTCGTGGCACCGGCCGGAGTTCGCGGGGCAGCGGGTGCCCACCGTGGAGGAGGTGCTGCGGCTGAGCCGCGGGCGCGCGGGCCTCTCACTGGAGCTGAAGGAGCCGGGCAACAGCCCCGGCGTGGCCACCAGGCTGGCCGCGCTGCTGGAGGAGTACGGCTACGACGGCGACGACCGGACCCGGGACGGCGCCTGGAAGATCATGGTGCACTCGCGGGACCAGGGTGCGCTGCGGGAGTTCGCGCGGGAGCTGCCCGAGGTGCCGATCGCCTACCTGACCGGCGGCGCGATGCCGGCCGACGCGGAGCTCGCCGCGCTGGCCGAGTGGACCGTCGGCGTCTTCGCCGACCCCCGCCTGACCTCGGCCACCGATGTGGACCGGGCGCACGAGGCCGGGCTGGTCGCCTACAGCGACCCTGTGGACAGCCCGGAGCAGCTCGACATGGCGCTCGACCAGGGCTACGACCACCTCGTCACCAACGTCCCCGAGCTGGCGGCCCGGGTCCGCGACGGCAGGAACCCGGAGCCGCGGGCGGCCGGCGTGGTCGTCGATCACGTCGTGCCCAACCCCTCGGGCGACGACATGCAGCCCGAGCGCTCGGAGTACATCGCGCTGCGCAACACCACCCGCCGCCCGCTCGACGTCGGCGGCCACTACCTGCGCGACGGGGCGGGCAACGTCCGGGTGTTCATCGGGGAGGGCTACGTCATCCCGCCCGGCAGCCTGCTCCGCGTCCACCTTGGCCCCGGCACCAACAGCCCCACCGACTACCACAACGGCTACTCCACGGCGATCCTGAACAACACCGTGGGCGACACGGTCCTCTACTACAACGAGCGCCACGAGATCGAGGACGTCCACTCCTACCTGGCGCCCCCGCGGTAGCCGCGGTGACGCGGAGGTAACGCCCGCCGCGGGCGCGTCCGGTGTCCGGGAGTGGGTGGTCAGCGCCGCGCGGTGAGGAAGGCGCGGTCCAGCGGTCCAGGGGCCGTTCCTCCCCGTCTTCGCCGGGGGACGGCCGCTGGGCTCGGTGGGCCCGCTCGTCGGCGTTGTGCGCGGTGGCTGCGGGAGGACGCCGCGGTGGCGGCCTGGGTCGAGCAGTGGACGGGGCCTGCCGAACGACGGGCCCGCGGCGGCCGTGGCCCTGGCCGGCGCCATCGCCGCCTGGTCCCAGACGCACGGCACCGTCGGGGCTGGAGGCGGCCGGCCAGTGCGCCGGCAAGGGCCACCGGCCGGCGACGCTGCTCGCCGCCCACGTCGACACCCTGGCCGACCCGTTCGGGCTGGCGTGAGGGCGCGGCGTGTCCGCGCCCTCCGGTGGGAGGGGCTGTACACGGCTCCGGTCCTCGACAGCGACACCGAGGGCGCGCAGCCCTGGCTCGCCACCGCGTACGTGGCCGGGCCCTCCCTGCACGCCGCGGTCCGCGAGCACGGCGCGCTCCCGGTGCCGGCGGCGGCGCGGACGCTGGCCGGGATCGCCGAGGCCCTTCAGGTCATCCACGGGGCGGGCGTGATCCACCGGGACCTCAAGCCGTCGAACGTCCTGCTGGCGGCCGACGGCCCGCGGGTGATCGACTTCGGCATCGCCCGGGCCGCCGACGCCACCTCGCTGACCCGCAGCGGCGTCACCGCCGGAACGCCCGCGTTCATGGCGCCGGAGCAGGCGGTGGGCCAGTCGCTCACGCCCGCCGTGGACATCTTCGCCCTCGGCCAGATCGCGGTCTTCATCACCGCCGGCATGCCGCCCTTCGGTGACGGGTCGTCACCGGCCGCGCTGTACCGCATCGTTCACGAGGAGCCGGACCTGTCGGGCGTCCCGGAGGAGCTGCGGGAGCTGGTCACCCGCTGCCTGACCAAGGACCCCGCCGGACGTCCCTCGCCGACCGAGGTCATCGAGGCGTGCCGCCCGCTGGGGCCCAACGTCCCGCCGGATGCCGTTGGTTGGCTGCCGCCCGCCGTGACGGCCGAGATCGAGAACCAGACCGCCACGGTCACGGCCGTGGCGACCCAGCCCGCGCCGCCCGCCCCCGTGGCAGCCCCGCCCGCGCCGCCCGTCCCCGGCGGCTTCGGCCCGGCGCCGGGCCACCCGTACCCGGCGCACCCGGCCCCCGCCCACGCGACGGGGGCCCACCCCGCGCACCCGGCGCCCGGCCAGCAGCGGCGGGGACGGACCGTCGCCCTGGCCGTCGCCGCCGTGGTCGCGGTGCTGATCGCGCTGGGCGTCGTCGGGCGGCTGCTGGGGCTCGGCGACGAGGGGGACGGCGGCGGCGAGAACGCGGGCGACGACGTCTCGCAGGGCCCGACGGCCTCCTGGAGCCCACCCAGGACGGGGGCCAGAACCCTCCGGCGCGGGAGGAGCCCACCGCCGAGCCGCCCGCCGACCCCGAGCCGGCGGACTACCCGGGCATCCAGATCCCCGGGGACTACGTCATTCACCTCTACGACGACCCGCCGACGCCGCAGGACGCCGAGCTGGGCGCCGGCTACGAGGGCGACTTCGGCCTTTACCACGACAGCCTGTTCGGGGACTACCGGCTCCAGACCGGCGAGGACGGGAACACTCTGGTCCTCCTGGAGCAGCAGGAGGAGGGAACGCTCGACACCTGCCGTTCGGTCTCCCGCTACACCGACAGCATCGACCGGGAGTCCGCGCCGCCCGGCTCGCAGATCTGCGTGACCACCGCCACCGGCGACATCGCCCTGGTGACCGTCGTCGACGACGCGCCGGACGACTCGCCCAGCGCGTACGTGACCGTGGACGTCACGGTCTGGCGCGGCGCCGCCCACCTCGGCTGACCGGGCACGGGCGTTTGCGCCCGTGGCCCCGGCGCCGGACGGCGCGCCGGGGCCACGGGCCTCGGGGGGAGCGGCTCAGCGCAGGCCGGCGAAGAGGTCGTTCTCGGGTACGGCCGCGCCGGTGGTGTCCCGGACGCGGACAAAGGTCTCCACGCCCATCAGCTCGGTGAACCTCTCCCGGCCCATCCTCAGGAAGAAGATGTTCTCGCCCTGGCTGGCGTGGGCGGCCAGCGCGTCGAACTTCTGGCCGCCGAACGCGGTGGTGTCCACCCAGGTGGTGACCTCCTCGTCGGGGAGCCCGATCTCGGCGATGGCGGCGGCCTCCTCGGGGTCCGGCTCGTACCCCTCGGGGCCGAACTCCCGCATGACGTCCCCGAACCTCTTCATCATCGAGCGCGGCGCCGTCGTCCAGTACACCTTCGGCGTCGGCGCGGTCATCTCCAGCGCGGTCATCTCCAGCGCGGCCATCGTGATGCGGTTGGCCTGGATGTGGTCGGGGTGGCCGTAGAAGCCGTTCTCGTCGTAGGTGACCACCACGTCGGGCCGGTAGCGCCGCATGAGTTCGGCCAGCCGGGCGGCGCCCTCCGCCACGGGGGTCCGCCAGAAGGAGCCCGGGGCGTCGTTGGCCGGCCAGCCCATCATCCCGGAGTCGGCGTAGTCCAGCGTCTCCAGGTGACTGACCTTCAGGATCCCGCAGCTCGCTTCGAGTTCCCGCCGCCGCATCCGGACGACGGCCGCCGCGTCGTGCCCGGGGTCGCCCGGCTTGACCCCGCCGGGCCCGTCGCCGCAGCCGCCGTCGGTGCAGGTCACGAGGACCGTGCGCACACCCTCGGCGGCGTACCGAGCGAGGACGCCGCCCGTCCCGGTGGCCTCGTCGTCGGGGTGGGCGTGGACCGCCATGAGCGTCAACGGCAGGGCGTTCATGAAGTGCTCCTCGTGTTCGAAAAGGGCCCCGGCGCGGCGCCGCTCCCCCGCCGACCAACGCTCCCGGCCGCCCCGCCTATTCCCGGACGGGGTCCCGAACTAAGAGGTGCCGAAGACCGATGGGTCGAGGGCGAGGTCCTGGAAGACCGTCATGGCCGTGGCGCGTCCGCCGCCGGTGATGCCGCCGCCGGGGTGCATGAAGGGGCCCGCCAGGTAAAGCCGTTCGACTCCGGGGACGCGGTAGTCGCTCAGCCGGGGGGTGGGGCGGAGGCTGCCGGACTGGTAGCCGTACATCGCCGCGCCGAGGATGTCGCCCCCGGCGAAGCTGGGCGAGGAGGTCTCGTGGTCGAAGGGCGTGACGACGTGCCGGGAGCGGATGATCGAGGGCGAGAGGTTGGTGGTGAACTCGGCCAGCCGCGCCAGGACCTGGTCGGCGTAGGCGTCCTTGATCTCGTTCCAGCGCTCCGGCCCGCCGTCGGCCAGCCGGTAGGGCACCTGGCAGAAGACGTGCAGCACGGCCTTGCCGGCCGGGGCCCGGGAGGGGTCCTCGACCGAGGTGCAGCCCGCGCACAGCAGCGGGAGCCGCGGAAGCCGGCCGCGGCGCAGGTCGTCGTAGGCGTCGTACATGGCGGCCAGGCTCGGCTCGGTCAGCGTGTTGAGGACGGACATGTCCACCCCGGGGACCCGGTAGCGGATCGGCTCCTCCAGGGCCGCGTGCACGGCGAAGCCGGTGAACGGGGAAAGCTGCACCTGGCGTGCGGCGCGCAGGAGTTCGGGATCGAGGCCGTCCACGAAACGGCCCAGGTGGTGCGGGTGGAGGGAGCCGAGGACGGCGTCCCTGGCGCCGATCAGCTCGCCGCCGGAGGTGCGGACCGCGACGGCCCGGCCCTGCTCGTGCACCACCTCGGTGGCCTCGCAGTGCGTGCGCAGCTCGCCGCCGTGGTCGAGGATGCAGCGGA
This sequence comes from Streptomyces boetiae, assembly GCF_031845405.1. Classification (NCBI taxonomy): domain Bacteria; kingdom Bacillati; phylum Actinomycetota; class Actinomycetes; order Kitasatosporales; family Streptomycetaceae; genus Streptomyces; species Streptomyces boetiae. The sequence continues at coordinate 63,080 of NZ_JAVREN010000006.1, read as the reverse complement.
CCAGGGCGTTCGTGAGGCTGCCGCTGCCGCCGCGCGGCAGGGCCACGCCGTAGCGCTCCAGGAAGCCGACGCCGGCGTACGGCAGGAAGCCGGTGCTCTTGTCGTCGGGGTGGGTGAGCACGATCTCCGAGGCCAGGCGAGTGATCGCGATCTTCAGGTGGTCACCCTCGAACCACTCGTCCAGGACGTCGCTGAAGCTGCGGCTGCCGGTCAGGTAGGCGCGCAGGCCGGCGGGCGTGGCCAGTTCGCGGCCGAAGTAGTCCTGGACGCTGGGCGGCGGGACGAAGAAGCTCGCGGCTGCGGCCTCCACGATCTCTCCGGCGACGGTCGCGAACTCCTCGTACGCCTCGGCGTCGGCCTTGGAGAACCGGGCGATGGACTCGCGGCTGCGGGCGCGGTCCCGGTAGAGCGTGAGGCAGGTGCCGTCGTCGAAGATGGCCGCGTACGGCTTGTCGGTGTCGATGTACTCCAGGCCGTAGCGGGAGACCAGGCCCAGCTCGTCGCGGGTGATCAGCGGGTTGGCGAGGATCAGCACGTGCATCAGCCCATGGCGTTCGCTGTGGAAGCCGGGCTCGGTCAGCTCCGCGGTGGCCGAGCCGCCTCCCGGGTAGGCGTTGCGCTCCAGCACGAGCACGCGCTTGCCCGCCACGGCCAGATAGGCGGCTGCCACCAGGGCGTTGTGCCCCGAACCGATGACCACGACGTCGTATTCCCTGGACATGCGGGCAGGGTAGGGCCGGGGGCTGGAGGACCGCTGGAGAGCCGCTGGAGCCCGGTGGGGGCGCCGGCGGCTCAGCCCAGGACCGCCTCGGCCGGCTCGGCGGAGGAGGCGGGCCCGCCGGAGGCGACCGGCTCGGCCGGCTCCGCCGCCACGAGGCGTGCCGCGCGCAGGAAGGCGCCCAGCACCGGGTCGCGGCGTCCCGCACGCCAGCCGATGGCCGTGATCGTGGGGGCCGCGTCGGGAACGGGCACGTAGCGGATGTCGGGCCGCGGGTACTGCCGCGCGGTGTGCGCGGGCACCACGGCGACGGCCTGGCCCAGGCCGATGACGTCCAGCAGCTCCGCCGAGTCGCTGACCTCCGGGCCCAGCACCTCCACGTCCGCGGCGCGGAAGGCGTCGTCCGCACGGAAGGGGTCGTCGCTGCCGCCCGCCCAGTACAGCCGCTCGGCGGGGGTGGACTCGGGCCAGCGGGCGATCGGCTCGCCGGCCAGGTCGGCGCGGGAGAGCGACGCCCGCCCGGCCAGGGGGTGTTCGGCCGACAGCGCGGCCACGCGCTCCTCGGAGAGCAGCAGCTCGGTCTCCAGGCCCCGCGCGTCGAAGGGGGAGTTGAGCAGGGCCAGGTCGGCGCGGCCGTCCCGCACCAGCTCGGCCTGGCGCCGGTAGGGGCTGACGAGGATGTCCACGGGGGGCGAACCGGGCAGCGCGGCGAAGGCGTTGACGATGCGTCGCAGCAGGCCGTTGGCAACGCCCGGCTTGGCCGTGACGGTGAAGGCCGGGGCCGGCTGTGCCGCGCGGCGCGTGTCGCGGACCGCCGCGGCCATGCTCTCCAGCAGGCCGTTGGCCGCGCCCAGCAGCGTCTCCCCCGCCGGGGTGAGGGATACCCGGCGGGTGTCGCGGTCCAGTAGCCTGACGCCGAGGCGGTGTTCCAGCTTGCTGATGGCTCGTGAGAGCGGCGGCTGGGCCATGCCGATGCGTTCGGCGGCGCGGGAGAAGTTCAACTCCTCGGCGACCGCGACGAAGTAGCGCAGCTCGCGAAGCTCGACGTCCATACCTTCAGAGTATAGGACCGCACCCAACTGGTCTTTCCCTTCTCGTCGCGACGGTGATGCGATGGACGTGGGGGAGGCGGGGCTTTCCCCCGGGAGCCTTCTCCTCCCCCACCCTCGCCCCCGCCCGAGTCAGCCGACGAACGGAAAGGCCGCATGACCGCGCCTCCGAACACCCCGATCCCCCCACGACGCCGCGCCCTGATGATCCTTCTGGCGCTGGCCACGCTGGTCGTGGTCATGGACGTGACCATCCTGAACGTGGCCCTGGAGGAGACCCAGCGGGAGCTGGGCGCCTCCAACGCCGGCCTCCAGTGGGCGCTGGACTCCTACACCATCACCTTCGCCACCCTCATCTTCACCACCGGCGTGTGCATCGACCGGTTCGGCCAGCGCCGCACGCTGATCGTGGGCCTGGTGATCTTCGGCGTGGCCTCGGTCCTGGCCGGCTACTCCGGCTCGATCGGCGAACTCATCGCCTGGCGCGCGGTGATGGGCGTCGGGGCGGCGGTGATCCCGACCGCGAGCCTGGCGATCATCATGCGCGAGTTCCCGCCGCCGGAGCGGCCCCGGGCCATCGCGATGTGGGCCTCCACGGGCGGCATCAGCCTCGTCGCGGGCCCGCTGATCGGCGGGCTGCTGCTGGTGGAGTTCTGGTGGGGGTCGGTCTTCCTGATCAACGCCCCGCTGGTGCTCGCGGGCATCGTGCTGGCGTTCGTCTTCGTGCCCGAGTCGCAGCCCGGCCGCCAGGCCCGCTTCGAGCCGGTGGCGGTGCTGTTGTCGATCGCGGCCATCGGGCTGCTGGTGTACGGCGTCGTCGTCGGCGGCCAGGACAACGAGTGGGCCTCCGTGGAGGTCTGGGGCTCGATCGTCGCGGGTCTGGCGCTGACGGCCGTGCTGGTGTCGGTGGAACGCCGGCGCCGGACCCCGTCGCTGGACATGGGCCTGTTCAAAAGCGCCCGCTTCTCGGCGGGCACCGCCGTGGTCAGCCTCGCCTTCTTCGCCTTCATGGGCGCCATCTACGTGCTGACCTTCTACTTCCAGTCGGTGCTGGGCTACAGCCCGCTGGAGGCGGGCCTGCTGACGGTCCCGATGGGCGTGGGCTCGCTGGCCACCGCGATCCTCGCGCCGCGGCTGACCGCGGCCTTCACCGTCCGCGGGGTGATCGCGGCCGGAGCCCTGGGCATGGCCGCGGCCTTCGTCTGCTTCAGCCTGTTCGGCGCGGAGACCCCGCTGATCGCGCTCCTGGCCGTGCTGCTGCTGTACGGGCTGGGCTGGGGCTGCATCCAGGCGCCGGCCACGGGGGCGCTGATGTCGGCGGTGCCGCTGCCCAAGGCGGGCGCGGGCCAGGCGATCTCGCAGACGCTGCGGCAGGTGGGCACGGCCCTGGGCATCGCGGTGACCGGCAGCGTGCTGGGCGCCGTCTACCGCAGCTCCTTCGGCTCGGAGCGGGACCGCTTTCCAGCGGACCTCCAGGACGAGGCGGCAGGCTCCATCGGCGGAACCCACCGGGCCCTGGCCGAGGTTCACGAGCAGGCCGGGTCCGGCGGGGTGTCCGACCGCCTGCTGGCCCTGGACCGCGACGCCGCCGCCGTGGTGGAGCACGCCGCGGACTCCTACCTGTCGGCGATGGGCGTGGCGATGCTGCTGACCGCCGCGATCGCGGTGCTCGCGGCCGCCGTGGCCTGGCGCTGGCTGCCGAAGGTGCTGCCGCCCCCGGGCCCGCCGCCCGCGCCCCCCGCCCAGGACGGGGCCCCCGAGAAGACGAGGAGCATGTCGTGACCGAGAACCCGCCGTCGCCCGAGCGCATCATGGACGTGGGCATGGGCTTCCAGCCCTCGATGGCCCTGCTGGCCGCCGTGGAGCTGGACGTGTTCACCGAGCTGGCCCGCCGTCCGGCCGGCGCCGACGAGCTGCGCGACCGCCTGGGGCTGCACCCGCGCGGGGCCCGCGATTTCTTCGACACCCTGGTGGCGCTGGGCTTCCTGCTGCGGCAGGAGGGGGTGTACCGCAACGCCCCGGACGCCGACGCGTACCTGGACCGGGCCAAGCCCTCGTTCGTGCACAGTGGTTCGCTTCTGGAAATGGCGGGCGACCGACTGTACGGGTTCTGGGGCAACCTTGCCGAGGCCCTGCGCACGGGAAAGCGGCAGAGCGAGGACGCCGACCGGGAGCACTCGAATTACGAGGCGATGTACGCGGATTCGGAGCGGGTGAGGAAGTTCCTCACCTCGATGACCGGGGTCAGCCACGCGGCAAATGTGGAGATCGCGCGGCGATTTCCGTGGTCCTCGTACGGCTCGGTCGCGGACCTGGGGACGGCTCAGGGAGATCTCGCGGTGCAAATCCTGCTCGCCAACCCGCACATGAGGGGAATCGGCCTCGATCTTCCGGTGGCGGCCGAGGTGTTCCGCGCGTACGTGGCGGAAAACGGCCTGTCGGACCGGCTGGAATTCACGGCCGGCGACTTCTTCGTGGATCACCTGCCCCCGGCGGACGTTTATACCTTCGGGCACGTCCTGCACAACTGGGATCTGGAGAAGAAGAGGCTGCTGCTGCGCCGGGCGCACCGGGCACTTCCCGAGGGCGGCGCGGTGATCTGCTACGACGCGGTGATCGACGACGACCGCTCGCGCAACGTCGGGGGCCTGCTGATGAGCCTGAACATGCTCACGGCCACCGAGGAGGGCGTCAACTACACGGCGGCCGACTGCCGGGAGTGGATGCGGGAGGCCGGCTTCACGGAGACCAGGGCCGAGCACCTGACCGGCCCTGACTCCATGATCGTCGGGATCAAGTGACGGTCAGGGAACCGGCACCCGCCCGTCCGAGAGGATCGCCTGGTGCAGCCGGCGCAGCCTCGGCGACGGGTTGATGCCGAGTTCCTCGGCCAGCGTGTGCCGCAGCCGGGAGTACTCCTCCACGGCCCGCCAGGTGTTCCCGCTGCGGTGCAGGGCCACCATCAGCTGGAAACTGAACGTCTCGTGCATGGGCTGTTCCCGCACCAGGCGCCGCAGCTCCCGGATGAGCTGGGAGTTGCGGCCCAGGTGCAGGTAGGCCGTCCCCCGCCGCTCCAGCGCCTGGAGGCGCGCCTCCTCCAGGGCGACGACGTCCAGGGCCAGGCTGTCCCCGTGCTGGACGCCCATCAGGGGGGAGCCGCGCCACAGGTCCAGGGCCCGGTCCAGGTCGCGGGCCGCCGCGGAGTAATCACCGCAGTCGAAGTACTTGTTCCCCGACGAGAGAAGATCCTCGAATTCGACCACGTCCGAGAATCCGTCTCCCGGGTTGAGCATATACGCGCCGTGACACGTGACGAGAAGGCTCTTCGCCGTCTCCTTCCGTTCGTCGGCCAGGGTCCTGGAGATCGCGTGCCGTAATTGCATGACGTAGGTCTGCAGGGTCGACGCCGCGCTTCTGGGAACCCGGTCGCCCCAGAGTTCGTCAACGATGGTGGCTATGTCCACCGGTCTTCCGCGCCGCATGGCCAGAAGTATCAGCAACTGGCGCGGCTTGGGGGCGGATGGCACCACCGAGGTTCCGTTCTTACGTATGTCCACGGCTCCGAGGAGGCGAATATCCATAACCGGAACAATGCCACGCACATTCCCTGCTGCACAGTGAGAACTTCATAGGGAGTGTAAAGATACGGCAAAGTGCATATTGTTGCGGCCTCAATCACCGCCAGCCACTCTCCCACGCAATGCGCACGGCGTCGACGAGATTGCGCGCGTTAAGCTTCGTGATCACCGCCGTGAGGTAGTTGCGCACCGTGCCGACCGAAAGGCCCAGCTCGGCCGCGATGTGCGGGGCGGGGTGCCCCTTGGAGGCGATCTGGAGGACCTCGGCCTCGCGCGGGGTGAGCAGGGCCAGGCCGCTGCCCTGGTGCCCCGCGTGGGGGCCCCGGTCGGCGCAGGCCGTTCCCCGGGCCGCCCGGCGTACCGCGGCGAAGAGGTCGGACATTGAGGCGTTCCGCCGCAGCAGGCCCGTCGCCCCGGCGCCGGCGGGCCCGCGCAGCGCCTCCAGGCGGTCCGCGTCGGCGATCACCAGGAGGCGGCAGTCGGCCAGGGCCTGGCCGAGCCACGAGGAGGACAGAATTCCGCCGTGGGGCCCCGCGGCGTCCACGATCATCACGTCGGGGCGGACGCGGCGCACGGCGTCGCGCGCCTCCTCGCCGCCGCCCACCTCGCCCACCACGGCGATGTCCGGCTCCCGGGCCAGCGCGAAGACGATGAGCTCCCGGGTGAGGATGGCCCCGCCGGCAACAAGAACACTGATCACGATGGCGTCCCCCCTAGCCACTGATCACGATGGCGTCCCGTTCATGAACATATTACGACTTATGGCGTACTAGCAATGGCCGGAGTGAGCGGGCGGCGGCTCCAGCTGTCCTCCACCGCCGCCTGGAACGGTTGGCACCCGAGGAGACCCGTCGCAGGAGGAGGCCGCATGGACGCACCGCCCCAGCATCTGGAGGAGATCGCCGATGGAGTGCACGCGCACCTCCAGCCCGACGGCAGCTGGTGTCTGAGCAACGCCGGGCTCCTGGTGCGGGGTTCCGCGTCGCTCCTGGTGGACACCGCGGCGACCGGGCGAAGGGCGCGCAGGCTGCGGGAGCTGGTCGCCGGCGTGACCGCCGAGCCTCCGCGCCTGCTGGTCAACACGCACTTCCACGGCGATCACGTCTTCGGCAACTCCCTCTTCCCCGAGGCAGCGATCGTGGCACACGAGAACGCGCGAATCGAGATGGCCGCCGCCGGTCTCGCGCTCACCAAGCTGTGGCCGGAGGTCGGCTGGGGCGACATCGCGGTGGCGCCGCCCACCGTCACCGCGCACGACGGGATGCGGCTCCACGTCGGCGGGACCCGCGTCGAGCTGCTGCACTTCGGGCCCGCCCACACCACGGGCGACACCGCCGTCTGGCTGCCGGAGGAGTCCGTGCTGTTCGCCGGCGACCTGGTCATGTCGGGGGTGACGCCCTTCTGCCCGATGGGCTCGGCCCACGGCACCCTGCGCGCGCTGCGGCGCCTGGCCGAGTTGCGCCCGCGCACGGTGGTGCCCGGCCACGGGCCGGTGGCCGGGCCCGAGTTGCTGGAGCTGAACGAGCGTTACCTCACCTGGCTCGTGGACCTGGCGCGCACCGGACTGGCCGCCGGCCTCACGCCCTCGGAGGTCGCCCGGGACGCGGACCTCGGCGAGTTCGCCGCCCTGCTGGACGCGGAGCGGCTGGTGCCCAACCTGCACCGGGCCTATGCCGAGGAGCGGGGCGCCCCGCCCGGCGCCCCGCTGGACATGGTCAGGCTCCACCGGGAGATGGAGGAGTTCCACGGCGGTCCCCTGATCTGCCGGGCCTGAACGCCCGCCGCCGGGGCGGCGGGGCCGGGGAGGCGCTCCCGGCCCGGCCGCCCCGGCTACCGGGTCACGGCCCCGCGTTCTCGATCGCGGAGCGGAAGGACTCCAGGTCCTCGGTCAGCCGGCGGCCCAGCTCCTCGGCCAGCCGCTCCGAGCCTGCCTCTCCGCCGCGGGCCGGCGCGAAGCCGCGCTCCGCCGTGACCGTGGTGGTGCCGTCCTCGCCCTCGGTGAGGGTGAAGCGGCCGGTCATGCGGGCCAGCCCCCGCGGCGGCTCCAGCGCCACGAACTCCAGTTCGTGCGGCGGGCGCCGGTAGAGGATGCCGCGCACCCGCCCGCCGCTGGTCCGCAGGGTGAACTCCTCCTGGTAGCCGTCGGCGTACAGCACCTCGCTGCCGCCGATGTGCGGGAGGACGGCCGGCCAGCCGGCGAGGTCCGCCAGGACCGCGAAGGCCCGCTCCGCGGAGGCCCGCACCGTGACCGACCTGCTGATGTCCGTGCTCGTAGCGGGGTTCGCCGCCGTGCTCATCGTCCACCTCCGGAGAAGACGCGCTGCCAGCCCTGGAGGGTCAGCTGCGAGTGATTGCCCAGCATCCGCTCCACCTGGTCCTCGGTGGAGCCTTCGGGGCCGGGCGGGTAGACCTCGGCGGCGACCTCGGGCAGGAGGTTCCACACGTGGGTGACCTCCACCAGCGTCTCGCCGGGGCCCTGCGGGTGGAAGCGCCAGATGCCGCCGTGGTGGCGCAGGAACCGGGGCGGCACCGGCTGGAAGAACTCGATGTCCTCCCGGCAGTTGCGGATGGAACGCACGGTGAGCGGCTGCCCGTCGGTGTCCGACTTCACCGTCATCATGAATTCCTGGTACTGCCCGTCGTCGTGGAGAACCTCGATGCGCTGCACGTGGGGCAGCAGGTCCTGCCACGCCCGCATGTCGAACAGCGCCCCGTAGATGGCCTCCCGCGAGGCGGGGATCACGGCGGACCGCACGCAGCGGTGGGTGAACGCCCGGGAGGTGTCGATGGTCACCCGCGGCGGGGCGGAGGAGCTGGAGGAAGCGGTGGTCGTCATGGCTGCCTCTCCTCAGACCCGGGCCGCGGCCGACGCGAGGGCGTCCAGGAGGGCGCGCGGCGTCTCGGCCTCCGCGAGCGCCTCGTCCTCGATGACTATGCCGAACTCCTGCTTGATGCGGGCGGCGGTCTCCATCAGGGCCAGCGAGTCGTAGCCCAGGTCCTCGAAGGGCGTGTCCGCGATGTCCGCGCCCGGCGGCAGCGTCGCGTCGGAGCCCGCGCACTCCACCAGGAGCCTGCGCAGATCGTCGATCGTCGGCATCATCAGGGATGAATCCTTTCGTCTCGGGACGGAGCAGCGGAGGAGGAAAGGGGCGGGGCGGCCCGCACGACCACGGCCGAGTTGAAGCCCCACCTGCCGCGGGCCAGCACCAGCGCGGCGCGTACCCGGGCCGGGCGCGGCTCCCCGGTCACCAGGTCCAGGCCGCCGGCGGCCCCGGGGTCCGCGCCGGCCGTTGCGGCGGGAACGGCCGGGATGACGCCGTCGCGGATGGCCAGCAGGGCGCAGGCGACGTCCAGTGGCCCGCCGCCCGCGTACAGGCGCCCGGTCAGGACCTTGGGCGCCGCGACCGGCACGCCGCGCGGCCCGAACAGCCCGGTGATGGCCTCGGCCTCGGCGCGGTCAAGCTCGGGGACGCCCGCGGCGTCGGCGAAGACCACGTCGATGTCGCCGGGGGCCAGCCCGGCCTCGGCCAGGGCCAGTTCGGCGGCGCGGCGCAGGGTGGGCGGGCGGCCGCTGCCGGGGCGCGGGTCGAAGGTCGAGGCGCAGCCGGCGATCTCCCCGTAGACCGCAGGGGCGCCGCGCCGCCGGGCGGAGGACGCGGCCTCCAGTACCAGCAACGCCCCGCCCTCGCCCGGCACGTAGCCGTCCGCGTCGGGGTGGAAGGGCCGGTAGGCGCGCTCGGGGTCGGTGGAGCGGGTGACCCGGCCGCCGGCCTGCTGGGAGGCCCAGCCCCAGGGGTCCAGGGCGGAGTCCACGCCGCCTCCGATCACCAGGGGCGTTCCGCCGCGGATGGTGCGCCGGGCGTGGCCGAGCGCGTCGAGGCCGCCGGCCTGCTCGGCGACGAGGGCGGCGCCGGGGCCGCGCATGCCGTGCCGGATGGAGATCTGGCCGGTGTTGACGGCGTAGAACCAGGCGAACGACTCGTAGACGCTGACGAACTCCGGCCCCTGGGTCCACAGCTTGCGGAACTCCCGGTGGGTGAACTCGAATCCGCCGGTGGCGTTGGCGGTGACCACGCCCATGTCGTAGTCGGCCGGGCGGCCCGGGGCGGGGTGCGACTCCGGGTGGACGCCGGCGTCCTCCAGGGCCCAGGCCGTCGCCGCCAGGGCGTAGCGCGTCGACACGTCGGTCTGCGGCAGCAGGCGGCCGGGAAGGTGCTCCCCGGCTTCGAAGTCGGTGATCTGACCGGCGAGCCGGGAGGGGGAGGCGGAGGCGTCGAAGCGGGTCAGCTCGGCGATGCCGCCGCGGCCGGCCAGGGCCGCGGCCCAGAACCGCTCGGTGCCCAGGCCGTTCGGCGCGGCCACCCCTATCCCGGTGACCACGGTGGGCTCGTGCGCCGGGCCGGGCGCTTGCGCCGCGTCCGCCGCGTTCGTTGGGTCCGTCGTGCTCAGCGCGTCCACGGCGCTCATGCGTGCCCGCTCCGTTCCGGTGCGGTCAGCACCATCGCGCTCTGGAATCCGCCGAAGCCGCTGCCGACCGTGAGGACGGCGTCGACCTTCATGTCCCGCGCCGTCAGCGGGACGTAGTCGAGGTCGCACTCGGGGTCGGGCGTGTGCAGGTTGGCCGTGGGCGGCACCACGCCGTGCTCGATGGCCAGCGCGCAGGCGGCGATCTCGATGGAGCCGATGGCGCCCAGCGAGTGCCCGACCATCGACTTGATCGAGCTGACCGGCACGGCGTAGGCGTGCTCGCCCAGGCTGCGCTTGAACGCCGCGGTCTCGTGGCGGTCGTTCTGCCGCGTGCCCGAGCCGTGGGCGTTGACGTAGTCGATCGCGGTGCGGTCCAGCCGCGACTCGTCCAGGGCGCGGCGGATGGCCTCGGCCATCTCGCGGCCGTCCTTGCGCAGCCCCGTCATGTGGTAGGCGTTCAGACGGGTGGCGTAGCCGCCGATCTCGGCGTAGACGCGGGCGCCGCGCGCCCGGGCCGCGCCGTACTCCTCCAGCACGAACATCGCCGCGCCCTCGGCCAGGACGAAGCCGTCGCGGGTGCCGTCGAACGGCCGGGAGGCGTGGGCGGGTTCGTCGTTGCGGCGGGTGGTGGCCTTGATGACGTCGAAGCAGGCCATGACGATCGGTGTGATCGGCGTGTCGGTGGCGCCGGCGATCATGACGTCGGCCGCGCCCTCGCGGATCTGCCGCACGGCGATCCCGACGCTGTCGATGCCCGAGGTGCAGCCGTCGGAGACCAGCGCCACCGGCCCCTCGGCGCCCGCCTCCCAGGCGACCTCGGCGGGCATCACACCCGGGCTGAGGTAGTCGAACATGTGCGGCGACAGGTAGCCGGGGTCCACCACCCAGTCGCGGCCGGACTCCGACATCACCAGGTACTCGTTCTCCAGGCTGGTCGCGGCGGCCACGGCGCTGCCCAGGCTGACCCCGATCCTGGCCGGGTCGAGCAGGCCGGTGTCCAGCCCGCTGTCGGCGATCGCCTCCCGCGCGCAGGCGACGGCGAACTGGGTGGAGCGGTCCATCCGGCGCATCTGGCGGGGGGTCAGCCCCTCGGCGGCGGCGTCGAAGTCCGCCTCGCCGGCGACCCGGGACCGGAACGGAGCCGGGTCGAAGAACGTGATTCCGCGGGTGGCGGTGCGGCCTGCGGACAGCAGCTCCCAGAATTCCTTGGTCCCGCTGCCGCCGGGGGCCCGCACCCCGATGCCGGTGATCACCACTCTTCGGGTGGCACCTGACATGTCAACCCCCTTCCGCACTGTTTCCATGACACATGGTCGGGAACTATGCCGAGCCGCCCTCGCGTGCCGCTCAAGGGCATCTGGAAGGCGGCTCGAAGGCGGGACCCGCCGGGTCCTCCGGCTTCGAGCGCTCCTCGACCGGGCCTCCACGCGGCGCCGCCACGATCGGTCTGCTGCGGGCACCCGGAGCGCGAACAGAGGGGTGAGAGGAGTCGTCGCCATGAGTCTCGCCATGCAACAACCGTCACTTCCCGCCTCGGCCGGGGAGGTCGCCGCGGTCGCGGCCCGCCACGCGGCCGAGAGCGAGGAGGCGCGGGGGCCGCACCCGGAGGTCGTCAAGCGGCTGGCCGCCGCCGGCTTCCTGCGGCACATGGTCCCGGCCGCGTGGGGCGGCAGGGCCGGGGGCTTCAGCGAGTTGCTGGACGCGGTCCTGCCGGTCGGCGAGGCCTGCGCCGCCTCCGCCTGGTGCGCCTCGCTGTTCGCCGCCTCCTCGCGGATCGTGTCCTTCTTCCCCGAGGAGGGGCAGCGGGAGGTGTGGGCCGAGGGGCCGGACGTGGCCGTGGTCAGCTCGGTCACCCCGTTCGGGGAAGCGGAGCGGGTGCCGGAGGGCTGGCGGGTACGAGGCCGCTGGCCGTACATGAGCGCCGTCGAGCACGCGGAGTGGGCCGTGGTCTGCGCGAAGACCGCCCCTGAGGACGGCTCCGCGGAGCCGGGGCTGCGCCTGTTCCTGCTGCCGCGCTCGGCCTTCGCCGTCGAGGACACCTGGCAGTCGGTGGGGATGCGCGGCACCGGCAGCCACACCGTGGTCGTCGACGGCCTCACCGTGCCGGAGCGGCTGAGTTGCGAGCGGGCCCGGGTCTTCGAGGGCCGGGTGTCCGAGGGCGTGGCGCGCGAGGGGCGGGTCGCGCCGCTTCCCGCGGTGAACGGCCTGACGTTCGTCGTGCCCGCGCTCGGCGCCGCCCGGGGCGCGCGGGCCGCGTTCGCCGCGTACCTGGCCGGGAAGCTGCGGAACGCGCCGCGGCTGCCGGGCGTGCCGGGAGTGGCCGGCAACCAGGTCAGCCACGAGCTGGCGCTGGCGCGTTCCGACGCCGAGGTCGACGCCGCCGAGCTGCTGCTGCGCCGCATCGCCGACCTCGCGGACGGGGACGGGGAGTTCACGCCGTGTGAGGTGGCCAGGAACGTGCGCGACACCGCCTACGCCGTCGACCTCCTGGTGTCCGCGGTGAACCGGATGTTCCGCGCGGCGGGCACCTCCGGGCAGCGGCCCGGCGCCCCGCTGGAGCGGCACTGGCGCGACGTCAACTCCGTGGCCACCCACCAGGCGCTCCAGCCCGAGCCGGCGGCCCGCCTCTACGCCGCGGCGGCGCTTGGATGACGACGGCCGCCGACGCGGCGTTCCGTGCGGCCCTCTCCCGCTTCGCCTCCGGCGTCGTCATCGTGACCACGCGGGATGGCGCGGGAAAGCCGCACGGCTTCACCGCCACCTCGTTCTGCTCCGTCTCCCTCGACCCGCCGCTGGTGCTGGTGTGCCTGGCCCGGTCGGCGCGCTGCCACCCGGTGTTCGCGCGCGCCGAGGCCTTCGCCATCAGCGTGCTGCGGCACGGCCAGGAGCCCGTCGCCCGGCGGTTCGCCAGCCGCGCCGCGGACAAGTTCGCCGACGGGGACCTGGAGACCACCGCCCACGGCTCCGTCGTCCCGGCCGGCGCGCTGGCCGTGCTGGAGTGCGACGTCGCCCAGCGCCAGGGCGTGGGCGACCACACGCTGCTGGTGGGGCGGGTGGTGAGCGTGCCGGTCACCGCGCCGGGGGCTCCCGCCGTCTACTTCGACCGTTCCTTCACCACCCTCAGCACGGAGGGCCGCTGATGTTCAACCCGTCCCCGCTGCCCGTGGCCTCGCGCGCCGAGCTGGTCGCCGCCCTGGAGCACGCCGACGCCCCCAGCCTGGCGCTGACCCTCGCGCACCTGACCGGGGACCCCTCCGTGCTGCCCGCCCTCGGCGGCGGGGGAAGCTGGCTGACCACGCCCCAGGGCGGCATCCCGCCGCGGGAGCGGGCCCGGCTGCGGAGCCTGGCCGCCGAGGTGCTGGCCCCCGGCGGGGCCGCCGAGCGCGCGGGCGACGCCCTGCCCGAGCCCGGCCTGCTGCGCGCCCTCACCCGCTGGGCGCTGGGCGAGGACACCACGGCCCTGCTGCCGATGATCGCCGAGGACCTGGCGGGAGCGCGCACCGACCCCAAGCGCCCCCGCTGGCGCCGTCAGCCGGGCAGCCGCCTGTCCGTGGCGATCGTCGGCGCCGGGATGAGCGGGCTGCTGGCCGCCCACCGGCTCGCCCAGGCCGAAGTGCCCTTCGAGATCTACGAGATGGGCGAGGACGTCGGCGGCACCTGGCAGCACAACGACTACCCCGGCTGCCGCACCGACGTGCCCAGCCAGCTCTACCACTACTCCTTCGCCGCCCGCACCGACTGGCCGGACCACTTCTGCGAGCGGGAGGTGGTGCAGGGCTACTTCCGGGACTTCGCCAAGGAGTTCCGCCTCGTCGAGCACATCCGCTTCCGCACCGAGGTCACCGAGGCGGCCTGGGACGAGGAGGAGGCGCTGTGGCGGCTGCGGATGCGCACCCCGGAGGGCGAACGCGAGGCGCGGGCCGCCGTGCTCGTCTGCGCCACGGGCCAGCTCTGCCGGCCCAGCTTCCCCGCCATCCCCGGCCGGGACTCCTTCGCCGGCCTCTCGCTGCACTCGGCGCGCTGGGAGCCGGGCACGGACCTGACGGGCCGCCGGGTCGCGCTGATCGGCACGGGCGCCAGCGCGGCCCAGATCGTTCCCGCGATCGCCGGACGCACCGCGCGGCTGTCCGTCTTCCAGCGCACCGCGCCCTGGCTGCGCCCCACCCCGCACTACCGCGCCCCCGTGCCGGAGGCGGAGCGCTGGCTCCTGGAGCACGTGCCCTTCTACCGGGAGTGGCAGCGCTTCTGGCTGTTCGCCCCGGGCATCGGCGAGCGCGGCGTGCTGGACGGCTGGATCGTCGACCCGGGCCACCCGCCCACAGAGCGCGCCGTCTCCGCCCGCAACGAGGCGCTGCGCGCCGCGCTCCTGGCGTCCATGACCGCGCAGGTGGCGGACGACCCGGAGCTGCTGGCGAGGGTCGTCCCCGACTACCCGGTGGGCGCAAAGCGGGTCCTGCGGGACGACGGAAGCTGGCTGCGCACCCTGCGGCGGCCCGACGTGCGGCTGGTCACCGAGCGAATCTCCGGCATCGCGCCGGACGCGGTCCTCACCGCCGACGGGGAACGCCACGAGGTGGACGCCATCGTCTGGGCCACCGGCTTCCGGGCCTCGGAGTTCATGGCCCCGATGCGGATCACCGGGCGCGGCGGCACGGAGCTGAGCGAGTCCTGGAACGGCGACGCCCGCGCCTACCTGGGCCTGACCGTGCCGGGCTTCCCCAACTTCTTCCTGCTGTACGGGCCGAACACCAACCTCGCCGGCCAGGGCGGCAGCATCTTCTACTTCTCCGAATGCGGCACCACCTACCTGCTGGACGCGCTGCGGGTGCTCCAGGAGAGCGGCGCGCGCTCCGCCGAGGTGCGCGGCGGGATCCACGACCACTACAACGCCTGGGTGGATCAGGGCAACGCGCTGCGCCCCTGGGGCTTTTCCGGCACCACGAGCTGGCTGCGCAACGCCCACGGCAGGAGCGCCCAGAACTGGCCGTACTCCGCAGCGGAGTACTGGCGCCTCACCCGCGGCTTCAACCCCGAGGAGTACCTGATCCGATGACCACGCAACCGCGGCCGGCGACGGCCGTGCGCTACGGCGTCGATCCCGACCTGCGCGGCTGGGCGGAGCAGGGCGTCGACGCCGACTTCAGCGACGTGGCGGCGGCCCGCGCCGTGCTGCGCGCGGCAGCCGGGAGGCGCGCCCCCTACCGGCCCGCGCACGGCCCGGTGTCCGTGGCCGAGCTGACCGTGCCGGGCACGGACGTGCGGGTGCGCGTCCACCGGCCCGAGAAGGCCGCGGAGCCCCTGCCCGCCCTGCTGTTCATGCACGGCGGGGCGTTCATGGCCGGCGGCCCGGACAACGTCGCGGCCACCGCCGACGAGTTCGCCGACCGGGCCGGCATCGCCGTCGTCTCCGTCGACTACCGCCTGGCCCCCGAGCACCCCTATCCCGCGGCGTTCGACGACTGCTGGGCCGCGCTCCAGTGGCTGGCCCGGGACGCCGCGTCCCTGGGCTGCGACCCGGCGAGGATCGGCGTGGGCGGGGAGAGCGCCGGGGGCGGCCTGGCCGCGGCGCTCGCGCTGGCCGCCCGCGACCGCGGCGGGCCCGCGCTGCGCTGCCAGCTCCTGGTCTCCGCCCAGCTCGACGACCGGCTGCTGACCGGGGCGGCGCTGTGCTACTCGGACACGCCCCGGCTGCGCCGCGCCGACCTGGTCTCAAGCTGGCAGGCCTACCTCGGCGGCTGCGCGGGCCCCGTGCCCTACTACGCCGCCCCCGCGCGCGCGGACGACCTCGGCGGGCTGCCGCCGGCGTTCGTCGCCGTCACCGAGTTCGACCCGCTGCGCGACGAGAACCTCGACTTCGCGCTGCGCCTGATCCGGGCGGACGTGCGCACCCGCCTGCGCCACTACCCGGGCACCCTGCACCTGGCCTGGGCCCACCCCGAGGCGCGGGTCTCCCGGGAGATGCGCGACGACCAGGTGGCCGCGCTGCGCGACACCCTGGCCGGGGACACCGGCCAGCCCGGGGCGGGGGCCGGGCCGGGGTCGGCGGCGGCGATCCCGCTGTTCTTCGACGACTTCCGCACCGGGCTGCGCACCGAGGGGCCCGAGGCCCGCTGGAAGGGCGTCAGCTTCGGGGCGTACGCGGCGGACGACGGCGTCGTGCGCCACCGCGGCGGGGAGCTGTGCGTGCGCGCCTCCGGGGTCCACCCCAAGACCGGCGAGCCGGCGTTCGCCCGCGGCGTCTCGCCGCAGGACCGGTACGTCACCGGCCTGCCCGGGACCCTCGACCACGTGAAGTGGCTGGCGTTCACCGACCACATGGCCGGCAGCGGCTTCCCCGGCTACGACGCGCCCGCCTCGGGCCAGCTGGTGTGCGAGGCCGTGCTGTCGGGCCGCACCTTCGGCACCGCGGAGCATCCCTTCGGCGCCGAGGTGACGGACCCCGAGGACGACCTGCGCCTGGCCTGCACGGGCCTGCCGGTGCAGGACTTCGAGACCTCGCTGACGCTGAACTTCCTGCTCACCAACCGGCGGGTGTACGCCGTGTACGAACGCCTGCCGCTCAGCCGGGCGGCGCTGGGCCCCTACGCCTCCTTCGCGTACCACGTCCCCGTGGCCGAGCGCTCCCCCGAGGACTGGCACCGCTGCCGGATCGCCTACGACCGCAGGCACGGCGTCCTGCGGTGGACGCTGGACGGCCGCGAGGTGCTGACCGTCGAGGAGATCGGCCGGCGGCTGCCCGAGCGGTACGCGGACTGCCTGGCCGCCGACCACGGGGGCGAGGAGGAGACGGTCCGGCCGCGCCAGTTCAACGCCGGGCTCGGCCTGTTCACCGCGCTGGACCACGCCGGGCCGGGGCAGCGGGGCCTGGTCCGGCTCTCCTCGGAGCCCGGGTACTACCTGTCGACCAGCCAGGGCCCCCCGGCGCCGCAGGAGTTCGCCCACGACGAGGCCCCCGAGAAACTGCGGCTCTTCGGCCAGGGCGCCGAGGCCCGGCTGCGCTCGTTCACCGTCTTCTCCCTGCCCGCGCACTGAACGCCCGTCTCCCGAACGCCCGCCCACCGACCGTCCGCCCGACGAGGAGGTTCACCATGATCGTGCACACCCTGGTCTACCGCTTTCCCGAGGACACCGACCCCGCCCTGCTGGAGGAGTTCTTCACCGGCCTGGAGCGGCTGTGCCTCGACTCCGGCCTGGTCACCGGCTTCGGCCGGGGCCCGCACCTGCGCCTGCCCGTGGACGACCACGCGCGAGGCATGACGGCCACGCACGTCGCGCAGTTCTCCTGCCCGGACATGGAGACGCTGCGGAAGTTCTCCGAGCGGCCCGGGACCCACGAGTTCATCTCCGGCTGGCGCGCACGGCTCTCCTACGAGGCGGCCTACGCCAACCACGAGCTGTTCCCGCTGACGTGACGCTCCGGCCGGAGGCGCTGATCGGCGCCTGGGAGCTGCGCTCCCTGCACGACCTGGACGACGGCGGGCGGCCGGTCGAGGGTCCCCTCGGCCGGTCCCCGCGCGGTCAGCTGCTGTACACGGCGGACGGCCGGGTCTCGGTGCACATGATGCGGGCCCCCGAGGAGCGCGACGGGTCGGCGGACCAGGCCCGGTACATGGGCTACGGCGGCACGTGGAGCCTCACGGACGGGCAGTTGGTGCACCGCACCACCGTCACCCCGGTCGACCACTGGATCGACCGGGACCACCCGCGGGAGGCCGAGCTTGAGGGCGACCGGCTCACGCTGCGCGGCGACGCGGTCGTCGACGGGCGCCTCCGGCACCGGGTGCTGGTCTGGCAGCGCGCCCAGCCCGGCGCCGGAGCCGCCACCCGGCAGGACGCCCGCTGAGAGACGAGGGAGAGAGCCATGTCCAAGGCCGTCCTGTTCCACGAGACGGGCGGGCCCGAGGTGCTGCGCGTGGAGGACGTCGAGCTGCCGGAGCCGGGGCCGGGCGAACTCCGCATCCGCGTCGAGGCGTTCGGCCTCAACCGGGCGGAGGGCATGCTGCGCTCGGGCACGTACGTCTACCGCTGCGCGCTGCCCGCCCGGCTGGGCTACGAGGCCGCCGGGGTGGTCGAGGCGGTCGGCCCCTCGGTGGCGGGCTTCGCCGTGGGCGACCCGGTCAGCACCGTCTCGGGCTTCGCCATGGGGCGGTACGGGGTGTACGGGACGCACGCCAACGTCCCGGCCGCCGCGGTCCTGCACCGGGCCCCGGACGTGGACGCGGTGACCGGGGCGGCGGCGTGGGTCGCGCACACCACCGCCTACGGCGCCCTCGTCGAGGGGGGCGGCATGCGGCCGGGCGACCACGTCGTGATCGCGGCGGCCACCGGCAGCGTCGGGCTGGCCGCGATCCAGCAGGCCAACCGGCTGGGCGCGATACCGATCGCCACGACCCGGACGAAGGCGAAGCGGGCCGCCCTGGAGGAGGAGGGGGCGGCCCACGTGATCGTCACCGACGAGGAGGACCTGGCCGAGGAGGTCGCGGCGATCACCGGCGGCCGGGGCGCGGAGCTGGTCCTGGACCCGGTCGGCGGGCCGTTCACGCCGCGGGCCGCCCTGGCCGTGGCGCCCGGGGGCACGCTGATCGTCTACGGCGCCCAGAGCGGGGAGCCGACGCCGCTGCCCCCCAACTGGCCGCTGACCGTGACGACCTACACCAACGACCGGTTCCTCGCCGACCCCGGACGCTTCCGCCGCGCCCGGCACTTCATCGACGCCGGCCTGCGCGACGGCGCCTTCCTTCCCCGGGTGGACCGCGTGTACGAGGGCCTGGAGCACACCGTCGAGGCCCACCGGCGCATGGAGAGCAACGCGCACGTCGGGAAGCTCGTGGTCAGGGTGTCCTCCTGACCGGGGCGGCGGTGGCCAGAACCAGGGCGGTGCCGGCGGCGATCGAGGCCGCGAGGAAGGCGGCGGTGATGCCCTCGGTCAGGGCCGTGGCGCCGGGGGCGTCGTCGGCGGCGAGGCCGAGGACGGTCACGAAGACGGCCAGGCCGAGGGCGCCGCCGAGCCACTGCGTGGTCTGGAGGAGGCCGGAGGCGACCCCGGCGCGCTCGGGCGCGACGCCCGCCAGGACGGTGAGGCTGAGGACGGGGAAGGCGAGGCCGCCGCCGGCGCCGATGAGCAGCGGCGGGCCGAGGACGGAGGCGGCGTAGGCGCTGTCCGGGGTGAGCGCGCTCAGCCGGCCCACGCCGGCCGTCACCTGGGCGACGCCGCCCACCAGCAGCGTTGCCGGGCCGGACCGGGGCACCAGGCGGGGCACCAGGCGGACGAGGGCGAGCTGCGCGAGGGCCATCGGCAGCGGCGCGAGGCCGGCCCGTAGCGGGCTGAGGCCGCGGACCTCCTGGTGGTACTGCGTCAGCAGGAAGACGACGCTGTACACGGCTGCGGTGACCGCGGCGCCGGCGCCCTGCCCGGCGCGGGCGGCGATCAGCCGCCGGTCGGCCGTGGCGAGCCCGGCCAGCAGGGAGGAGACGGTGAACACCAGGATGCCGCCGAGGTAGACGCGGCGGCGGCCGAGCACGTCGCCGAGACGGCCGCCGAGCAGCGGCAGGCCGCCGAACGTCAGCGTGTCGGCGTTGAGCACCCGGGCCAGGCCGGCGGTGGAGAAGCCCAGCGGCTCCCGGAGCATCGGGAGCGCGACGTTGACGATGCTGGCGTCGACTCCGATCAGCAGGGTGAACGACAGGATCGCGGCCGGGGCGGGGCCGGGGCGCCCGCCTGGCCGGGCGGTCGCGGAGGGCGGCCGGTCGCGGAGGTCGCCGGGGTCACGCGTGCCTCCCGGATAGCGGGGTGCCGAGCGGGCACCCGTAGTGAACGGATTCGTCTCCGATTATTGGCGAACGAACTCCGTCTTTTCCAAGGCCGGGTGACGGCCCGGCATATCGGCTTGCCCCCGGCCGGGCCGGGCGGATAGGAAGCCCGCATGCTCAAAGGCGGCAAGGTCGGGCTCAGGGCCCGGCACGAGGAGGACATCCCGGTCCTGCGGACCGAGCTCTACGACGATGTGGTCAACGCCGCGCGGGCCGAGAGCGGGCCCTGGCGCCCGATCACGCCCGGCGCGAAGGACCCGCGGCTGACGGGGGACAACGAGGAGCAGGGCAGCGTCCCGTTCTCCGTCGTGGAGCTGGCCGGCGGCACCCTGGTCGGCACCGCGACGCTGTGGGGCATCGACACCCACAACCGGTCCGCGCACATCGGGCTCGGCCTGCTGCCCTCCCGCCGCGGCCAGGGGTACGGGACCGACGTGGTCGCCACGCTGTGCCACTACGGCTTCGTCGTGCGCGGCCTGCGGCGGCTGCAGATCGAGACGCTGGCGGACAACGCCGCGATGCTGCGCGCCGCCGAGCGCAACGGCTTCGTCCGCGAGGGCGTGCTGCGCTCCTCGGCCTGGGTGATGGGCGAGTTCCTCGACGAGGTGCTGCTCGGGCTCCTGGCCACGGAGTGGGAGCGGTAGCCGCGCCCCGGCATGGCCCGGGCCCGGGCCTGGACTGGGGGGAGCCAGTCCGAGCGGAGGGAACGAGGGGAACGGCAGCGTTTCCTCGCAGGGAGGTGTGGGCCGCGTGGCGCGGAATCAGCCGGCCGAGCCCGGCCGCACCAGGCGGTGCGGACGCGTGCTGGAGCAGGCCATCCACGACGCCGTGTTCGCGCAGTTGGAGCGGGTCGGCTACGCCCGGCTGACCATGGACGGCGTCGCGGCCGAGGCGCACACCGGCAGGGCGACGCTGTACCGCCGCTGGGCGGACAAGGACGAACTGGTGCTGGACGCGCTCTGCCACGCGCTCCCCTCGCCGGTCGTCATCCCGCTGCGCGGCGCGCTGCGGCCCGAGGCCGCGACCCGGCTCGTGGCCAACGCCGGCTCGGCGATGATGATCTACCACTCCCTGACCGAGGGACCGGTCTCCGACGCCCTGCTCGGGGAGATCGTGGACGAGATCCTGCTGCCGCTGGTGCGGACCTGACGCGCGCGGGCCGGGACCCGCGGACCTGGGGCCTAGGGTGCGTCCGCGGGTCCTGGCGGGTCCGGCGGCCGGTTCCACATCGTGGTCAGCTCGGGCCAGTCGGGCGCCGGGCCGGGGAGGGGGCGGTGGGCCGCCGGGGCGCGCAGGCCGTCGAGGAAGAGGTCGAGGTAGCGCAGGTGGAGCTGTTCGACCCGCTCGGGCGAGGTGGGCAGGCGGGCCTTGAGGAATTCCAGCACCAGCGGGATGTCGGCCGGCTCCACGTCCGGGCGCAGGACGCCCGCCTCGCGGGCGCGCAGCACCAGGGCCTCCAGGGCGACGCGCAGCCGCCCGGCCGCCGCGGCCAGCTCCGGGTCGGAGGCCACCCGCCCGCCGACCCGGGGCAGCAGGCCGCCGTGGTCGCGGGAGAGCAGCACGCCGCGCAGGTAGGCGAGGAGTGCCTGCCAGGGATCGGCCTCGCGCAGGGCCTCCTCCGCGGCGGTGGCCTTGAGGTCCAGGCACCACAGCTCGATGCGCCGGACCAGCTCCTCCTTGCTGGCGAAGCGCCGGTAGAGGCTGCCCATCCCGATGCCGGCCTCGCGGGCGATCACCGAGACCGGTGCGTCCCAGCCGTGCTCGACGAAGACCCGCCGGGCGGCGCGCAGCAGCTTCTCGTCGTTGAGATCCGCCTCTCTCTGCCGCCCGCGGGGCGGGCCGGTGCGCTCCGTTCTCATCGTGTCGCCTCCGCTGCTTCTCTCGCCGCCCGCCTCGCCCGGCGGGCGCTCATGGCCTCTCCGCGGCCACCGCGCTCGGGGCCGCCGCGCGCCCGGCGGGCGGGGGCTGCGGGGAGGCGGGCCGGTAGGGGCGCGGCCTGAGCGCGGCGGTGAGCACGATACCGCCGCCCGCCAGGCCCGCGGCGAGCCAGAAGCTGACGGTGAACGCCCGGCCGTCCGGTGCGGCCGAGCCCGCGGCGGTGTTGGCCTCCAGCAGGGCGGCCGTCAACTGGCCGCCGAGGGCGCTGCCGACGGTGCGGGCCACGGTGTTCAGGCCGTTGCCCGCGGCGATCTCGGACGGGGGGACCAGCTCGGCCACCAGCTCGGCGAGGGTGGCCAGGCCGCAGCCGACGCCGAGGCCGATCAGGCAGAACCAGGCGGCGATCGCCACCGCGTCCCGGTGCCACAGCGCGGTGAGCACCGCGCCCGCCGCGCACACCGCCAGGGCGGCGGCCAGCGGGATCCGGGGCCCGGTCCGGGCGCGCAGCGGGGGCGCGAGCCGGCCGCCGAGCATCACCGCGGCGGCGCTGGGGAGCATCAGCAGGCCGGACTGCACCACGGACAGGCCGTGCCCGTAGCCGGCCAGCTCGCCGGGCGTCTGGAACAGCCGGGGCAGCAGCACGTAGAAGAAGAAGGGGACCACGCCCAGCAGCAGCGCGGCGAGGTTGACCACCAGCAGGGGCGGGTGCGCGAAGAGCCGCAGGTCCACCAGCGGGCGGGGGCTGCGGGACTCGACGGGGATCAGCAGCACGAACAGCAGCAGGGAGCCGGCGAAGAGGCCGAGCACGCCCGGGGAGGTCCAGCCCCAGGGGGTGCCCTGGGTGATGCCCAGCAGCAGGAGCGCCAGGGCTCCGGCCAGCAGGAGGGCACCGGGAAGGTCAACGCCCTTGCCGCGGGCGTTCGTCGGCCCTGCGGGCCCGGCGTTCCCGGCGCCGCCGGTCCCCGTGGCCGGGCGCGGGCTCTCGGGCACGAGGCGGGCGACCAGCCAGGCGGCGACCGAGACCAGGGCGGCGAGGAAGGCGAACATCCACCGCCAGGAGGCGTTGTCGATGATCAGGCCGCCCAGCACGAGGCCGGCCCCGGCCCCGCCGCCGAGCATGGCGGCGGTGAGGCCGAAGCTGCTCGCCATCCGCTCGGGCGGCATGGTCTGCCGGATGACGGCGAGCGAGAGCGGCAGCGTCGCCATGCTCACGCCCTGGACGGCGCGCAGCGCGATCAGCGTGCCGACGTCCGGCGCGAGGGCCGCGGCGGCGGTGCCGGCCAGGTAGACGCCGAGGGTGACGAGCAGCATCCTGCGGTGCCCGTACCGGTCGCCGAGGGCTCCGAGGACGGGGGTGAGCACCGCGGAGCCGAGCAGGAACGCGGTGATCAGCCAGCCGGCGGTGGCGGTGTCGGTGTCCAGCTCGCCGGTCATGACCGGCAGGGCGGGGATCACCATGGTCTGCATGACGGTGTAGGTGCCCACGGTCAGGAGCAGGGCGGTGAGGACCGCTCCCGGGCGGGGGGCGGGGGCGGGCGTGCGCATGCCGCGACGCTATCGGAGCGGAGCGCTCCGCTCAAATGCTTATCGGACGGCGGAACGGCCGGCGCGGACGACCGCCTGGTCCCCGCGTGGCCCGGACAGGTGCAGGATCTCCACGGCGCTCGCGTGCTCCGGGCCGAACCAGTGCGGCTCGGCGGTGGCGAACTCCGTCACCTCCCCCGGCCGCAGCGTGAACTCCCGCTCGCCCAGGATCAGCCGCAGCTCACCCGCGAGGACGTGGCCGCGCCTGCCGCTGATCCCGGCGGGCGGGTTCACCGGGGCCCGCGGGCTCTGCCTGGCGGGGCGGCCCCGGGGACGGACGGTCTCACCCGCGCCTCGCCCGGACGATGATCGCCGAGGACAGCGCGGCCAGCGCCATGCCGCGGTTGATCACCGAGCCGTGGGGCGTGCTGTGCACGTAGCCGGCCGGCACCAGAAAGGTGACCACGCGCCCCCGCGCCGAGAGGCGCTGCGGTGCGGCGTCCACCATGCACTCGGGCACGCCGGAGGTGGACGCCGATGTCCGCCTCGCTGCCGGTGACGACCCACGTCGGGACCAGCGCGGTGGTCACCACCTCCTCGCCCGCACGCGCGCGCAGAGCGGCCACGGTGACGTCGGCCGCCGGGACCTGGCGGGTCCGGCCGTCGGTGGCCGGCCGCAGGGTCTCGGGCCAGGTCGCGCCGGGCCAGGCGCCGGTGTTGTGGCGGCCCTGGCCGCGCGGGACGGTGTCGGGCGCGGGGGCCCGGTCGGTGAGCTCCTGCCAGGACCACATCGGTGGCAGGGCGTACTCCGTCCACGGCCGGTCCCAGGGCTGGGTCCACGGCTGGGTCCCGCCGCCGCTCCCGGCGGCCGGCGCGGTCACGAGCCGATCCCCAGCGCCGCCCGGTGCCCGTCGGACATCCCGCGCACCACCCGCCACTGGAACGCCTGCTCCACGTCCGCCCCGGCCTGGAGCGGCTTGGCCGCGTCGACGCTGGCGTGCGGCGGGAACGTCACCGGCAGCCGCTTCTCCGCCGCGGCGGAGCGCAGCCCGCGCACCTCCCGGACGACCTCCCGCGCCTCCTCCTGCCGGTCCGGCGCGTGGGCCAGGGCGATCCGCTCCTCCAGCTCCTCGTCCACCGGCACGTCCACGATGACGAAGCGGTCGAGCGTCGCCGCGTCCAGGGCCTGGCGGCCGACGTCCTGCCGGTCGCCGCCCGTGCCGTAGGTGTTGGCCGTGGCGACCAGGCCGAAGCCGGGGTGGGCGGTCACCATGCCGTCGGCGAAGGCACAGGTGCCGATCGCCAGCGCCTGGTTCAGCTCGGCCGGCAGCCCGGGGGGCCCGCTGTCCAGCTCGACCAGCGGCATCAGGCCGCCGTGTTCGAACGCCCGGCGGAAGGGCGTCGCGTGGTAGTGGCCGTCGGCGTCGTAGTAGCCGAAGATCTTGCTCATCGGCGTGGTCGGCCCGAGCGAGAGGGCCTGGAACTCCAGGCCCAGCGCCTCGGCCGCCTGCTTGGCCATCATCGACTCGCCGGTCCCGGCCGGGCCGACCAGCAGCGCGTGGCAACGGGCGTCCAGCACGCGCAGCACGTCCGGCAGGACGCGGTGGCGGTGGCCCGTCACCCGGATCGCCTCGGTGCCGGGCAGGACCACCTCCATCACCGGGGGTGCCGGCTCCGCGAAGAGCCTGGCGGCCTCGTCGAGGGCGAAGTCGAGCAGCGCGGCCCGGCCCTCGTCCAGCATGCCGCGGACCTTCGCGCCGCTCTCCGCGGTCAGCCGCTCCACGGCGGACCCGGCCCGCGCCCGGCCCAGCTCCGCGAGCGCGTCCCCGGTCCTCCCCCGCACCTCCCGCAGCGCCGCGTCGGTCCCCTCCCGCACCTCGCGCAACGCCTCGCTCCCGCCGTCCCGCAGCTCGCGCAGGGCCTCATGGCGCACAGGGCGCGGGAGACCGCCGGGGACCCCTCCCGGACGCGGACGGCGGCGCCCGGCCCGCGAGACGGCCCCGCGACACGGCCCCGCGGCCGGCCCCCCGTTCCGGCCGCGGGGCCGCCCCCGCGCGTCGCGCCTTCGTCAGCAGCCGCGGGCGGCCGGGGCGGCGCCGAGCTGGACGAGGGCCGGGGACGGGGCGCAGCAGCCGCCTCCCGCTCCCCCGGCCCCGGCCCCGGTCTCGGCCCCGGTCTCGTCGAAGAGGCCCGCGCCGCCGCACACGCCCGTCTCCGGGAGGGTCAGCTCCACGCGGTGGGCGGCCTCCAGGTCGCCGGCGAGGGCGGCGGCGAGGGAGCGGACCTGCTCGTAGCCGGTGAGGGCCAGGAAGGTGGGGGCGCGGCCGTAGGACTTCATCCCGGCCAGGAACACGCCCTCCTCCGGGTGGGACAGCTCCTTGACGCCGTGCGGGTAGACGGTGCCGCAGGAGTGGACGTTGGGGTCGATCAGCGGAGCCAGGGCGGCGGGCGCGGACAGGCGTTCGTCCAGGCCGAGGCGGACTTCGGAGAGGAAGGACAGGTCGGGCCGCAGTCCGGTGAGCGCCACGACCCGGTCCACCGGCGCGGAGCGGCGGCCGTCCTCGGCGACCAGGACGAGGCCCTCGCCCCCGCGTTCGACGGCGGCGACGCGGAAGCCGGTCAGCGCGGTGGCGTGCCCGGCCTCGACGGCGGCCTTGGCGCGCAGACCCAGGGCGCCGCGGGCGGGGAGCCGGTCGGCCTCGCCGCCGCCGAAGGTGCTCGCGCCGAGCCCGCGGCGCAGCACCCAGACCGCGTGCGTGCCGGGCTCCTCCGCGGCGAGGCCGGCCAGGCCCGCCAGGGCCGTGAACGCGGAGGCCCCGCTGCCGACCACGGCCGTGCGCCTCCCGGCGAACCGCGCGCGGACGGCCGCGTCCCCCAGGTCGGGGACGCGATAGGTGA
This sequence comes from Streptomyces boetiae, assembly GCF_031845405.1. NCBI lineage: Bacteria > Bacillati > Actinomycetota > Actinomycetes > Kitasatosporales > Streptomycetaceae > Streptomyces > Streptomyces boetiae. Next base: position 37,158 of record NZ_JAVREN010000006.1, on the reverse strand, counting down.
TCAGGCCCTCGGCGGCGAGGGCGCGTTCGCCCGCGGCCGGACAGCCGTCCGCGCCCAGGGGGTTGGGGCCGGACCAGGTGCCGGAGGCGTCGATGACCGCCCGCACCGCGCTGCGGTCCTCGCCGCCCCTGGCGGAGGCGAGGTGGACGGTGAACGGCTGGTCCTGGCGGCCGGAGTCGACCACGCGGTCGCGCCCGGCGCGGGAGACGCCGGTGACGGTGACGCCGTAGCGGACGCGCCCGCCCAGGGCGTCGGCCAGCGGCTGGAGGTAGCGCTCGGCCCACTCGGCGCCGGTCGGGTAGGCGCCCGGCTCGGGCCTGGTCCAGCCGGTGCGGGCGAGCAGCCGCTCCGCGGCCGGGTCGGTGAGCTCGCCCCAGGTCGAGAACAGCCTTACGTGCCCCCACTCCCGCACGGCCGCCCCGGCGCGGGCGCCGCGTTCGAGGACCAGGGCCTCGATGCCGCGCTCGGCCAGGTGCGCGGCGGCGGCCAGTCCGACGGGTCCGGCGCCGATGACGGCGACGGGGAGCTGCGTGTGCTGCGGCATGGCGGCACTCCCTCACTGTTTCGATGTCTGTCGATGTCCTGCGCGGCCAGCGTGGCAGCCGATTCGATGGAAGTCAATATAGACAGAGATCGAAACACCCTGGTCCTGTCGCTGCCGCATGTGCCACCATGAACGCATGTCGAACGTTCGCACGCCGCTGCCCGTGCTCCAGCCGACGGGCGTGGAGCCGTGCTGCCCGCCGCTGGCCGAGCGCCCCTTCACGCCGGAGGAGGCGGAGCGGGCGGCGCGGATGTTCAAGGCGCTGGGGGACCCGGTGCGGGTGCGGCTGTTCAGCGCCATCGCCTCTCGCGAGGGCGGGGAGGCCTGCGTGTGCGACATCTCCGACGTCGGCGTCTCGCAGCCGACCGTCTCCCACCACCTGAGGAAGCTGAAGGAGGCCGGGCTGCTCACCTCTGAGCGGCGCGGCACCTGGGTCTACTACCGCGTCGAGCCCTCCGTGCTGGCCGCCATGGGCGCGCTGCTCGGGTCGCCCGCGGCGGCGTGACCGCCCCGCGCGCGGCCGAAGGCGAGGGTGGTGAGGGCCAGGCCCGCGGCGGTGTTGAGGAGCTGGGCGGCGAGGAAGGCGGGAACGGAGGCGGGGGCGATGCCGGCGAAGGGGTGGGTGAACGCCCGTCCTGCGGCGACACCCGCCCCGTCTTCCCCGGCAAGACCTACCTCGACTGGGCCCTGGAGGACCCCGCCGGCCAGGGCCTGGCGGCCGTCCGCCCCATCCGCGACGAGATCAGGAAGCGCGTCGGGGCCCGTCGAGGCCCTGACCGCCGGGATCGACGCGGGGCCTGAGGCCCACCGGCCGGGCGGCGGGTTCGCCCGCCCGGGCGCCACTGAGGCGCTGCTGCGTCAAGCTCAGGTCATTCCGCGTCAAGGATTTCCCCGCGCCGGGGCGGCAGGCTACGGAGTGTGCTGCCGCGGGGGCCACTGAATCCCGTGGGGGCTCATCCGCACGGGGGGGTTCACGCATGTACCGCAGACGTCCGCGCCCGGCCGCGCCCTTGAGGGCACCGGCCGCGCCGACGGGGAGCCGCGCTCCCGAGGGCCGCCGACGGCCCGGACCGAGGAGGGGACGGACGCCGATGTCGTCGGCGGCCCAGCGGCGCGCGGTCGCACGGACATGCGGCGAAGCCGCCCGCGGAGGCCCGGTCCCCGCGACAGCCACAGACCGGGGCGCGTAGGTCACCACCCCGCCCGGCCCTCGGCCCGGGCGGGTCGGCACCTCACCCACGGCAGCGGGCGCGGCCCATCGGCCGCCCCCGGCTAACGCTGGGAGGTGCCCTCACCCCGCCGGCTCCGGTCACGGCCCGAGCTCCGCGCGTCCCACGCGCGCGTCGCCGGGCATCCCACGCACTCCGCCGCGACGCCGCCTCCCGAGCGATGCGCTCCGGGGGCGAGCACAGCCGTACCCGGGCCGCGCCGGGCGTGGGTCCGCACCACACCTCAGCACACCCACACCAAGGAGCATTTGTCATGGCTACGATCGAATTTTCCCATGTGAGGTTCGGGGCGACCGACTCCACGTGCATCGTCGCGTTCCAGAAGGCACTGATCTCCCGCGGCCACAGGATCCCCTCGGGTCCCACCGGCCTCTACGGCGAGGAGACGAAGGCCGCCTGCGCCGCCTTCCAGCGCGCCCAGGGCTGGAGCGGCAGCGGGGCGGACGGCCTGCCCGGGCCGCAGACGCTCGCCCGCCTGAGCCTGTCCGACGGCGGCCACCGCTCCGGCGGGTCCGGCGGCCGGATCGCCTCCCCGGTGCCCGGGTACCGCATCAGCCACCGCTACGGCGCCTCCGGCCCCTACACCGCCGGGTACCACACGGGCGACGACTACGCCGCGCCCACCGGCACGCCGGTGGTGGCCGTGCGGGACGGCACCATCGCGTGGTCCAACGGCGACGGCGGCTCGTACGGGAACTGGGTGTGCCTGCGCGCCGACAACGGCCGGGACTACCTCTACTGCCACCTCTCCCGGCGCGAGGTCGGCAAGGGCGACCGGGTCAAGGCCGGCGACCGGCTCGGCCGGGTGGGCTCCACCGGCAACACCACCGGCCCGCACCTGCACTTCGAGGACCGCCCCCGCGGCGGCGGCTACGGGCAGGACCGCGACCCCTCCTGGTGAGAACGGCCCACCGCGGCAACCCCGTTCCGGCCGGGCGGCACCACCCGCCGTCCGGCCGGGCGGGACCCGCGCACCGGCCTCGACGGCCGAACCCCGGACACCGAAGGGCCACCCCGGCCAGCGGACAGAGAGGACCGAACGACATGCGCTTCGACGGCACACTGATCACGCGGACGCAGTGGGGCGCCGCGCCCTCGCAGGGCGTCAGCCGCGACTTCGTCCCCCAGGGCGTCACCTTCCACTACGAGGGCAACGCCGGCACCATCGACCCGCCCGACCACGACTCGTGCGCGGGACGGGTGCGCGGGATCCAGCGGGCACACCTGAACCACCCGACCGAGGACTACAACGACATCGCCTACTCCTTCCTGATCTGCATGCACGGCGTGCTCTTCGAGGGCCGGGGCCTGGGCGTGCGTTCGGGGGCCAACGGCACGGCGAAGGCCAATCGCGCCTTCTACTCCGTGTGCTTCCTCGCCGGGACCCGGACCCCGGTGTGGCCGGAGATGGCCGCGGCCGGGCGGGCCACGATCCACTACCTGCGCCACCACGGCGCGGGGGCGCAGGTCAACGGCCACCGCGACCACGTCTCCACGGCCTGCCCCGGCCGGGCGCTGGCCAACTGGCTTCAGGCCGACTGCCCCGCGTTCCCGCGCCGGAACGCCACCGCGCGGCAGCGGCTCGAATGGGCCAGCGGGTGGTTCCACGACCGTCCCGGCAGCGGCGGTGAGCGCGGCGTCGGCGACTTCCCCGGCGCCCAGTACTTCGGGCCCGGCGCGAACAACGCCTACGTCACCCAGCTGGGACGGATGCTGATCCAGCGCGGCGCCGGGCGGTTCTACACGGTGGGCCCCGGCCCGAAGTGGAGCGAGGCCGACCTCAGGGCCACCCGCGCCTTCCAGCAGGCGCAGGGCTGGCGTGGCGAGGACGCCGACGGCATCCCCGGCCCGACCACGTGGCGGCTTCTGGTCACCGGCGGCGGCCGGGACATCTGATCCCGCGGCGGCGGGCGCGCGCCGGTGCGCCGCGTCCGCCGTTCACGCCGCCGGGCTCAGGGCGTTCCTGCGGTATTCCTTCGGGGGCACGCCGAAGGCGGCGCGGAAGGAGCGGGTGAAGGTCGCGTGGTCCTTGAAGCCGCAACGGGCCGCGATGCGGTGGACCGGGAGCGCGCACAGCAGCGGGTCGGCCAGGTCGCGGCGGGCGCGCTCCAGGCGCCGGCGGCGGATCCACGCCGAGACGGTGGTGTCCTGGGCGCGGAAGAGGCGGTGCAGGTGGCCCAGGGATATGTGATGCGCGGCGGCTATCGCGGCCGGGGTCAGCAGCGGGTCGTGCAGGCGCCTCTGGACGAACGCCTGGATGCGCACGAGGAGCACCCGCTGCTGGGCGTCGGGCGGCACCGAGCGGCCGTGGTCGGCGTAGTGGGCAAGCGCCATGGTCAGCAGGTCGATCGCCACCGTGCTCAGCCGGGGAACGTCGTTGGGGCGGTAGGTGGGGGCCCCGGCCATCAGCCCGGTGAGGAACTGGGTGAGCAGCGCCCCCACGCCGTCCCGGCCGGGCAGGCGCACCGCCAGCAGCCTGCCGTCGTCCCCGGCCGGGTGGGACAACAGCCTCCGGGGCACGTGGGCGGTCACCACCGTCGCCGTGCCCGAGCCGCCGCCGACCAGGGCCCGGAAGGGCTTCGAGCTCTCGTACACCGCGAAGTCGCCTTCTTCCAGGACGGCTTGGCGGCCGGCCTGGCCGATCGCCACATCGCCCCGCAGGGGGAGGACGAGGGAGCACAGCTCCGGGTCCCAGTCCCGGATCAGCCTCGGCGTGCGCCGCACCTCGGCGGTCGAGCACGTCAGCACGGAGACGTTCACCGTCCCCAGGTCCAGCTCCCGCGCCGTGGCCCAGAACTCCTGCGGACGCTCCGAGCCGAAGCGCACGGGGTGGGGGTTGCGCACCTGCGCCGCGTTGAAGGCGGCCAGCCGCTCCTGCGGAGGCAGGTCCTCGCTGTGGAATACCGTCCTGATCATCGCGTGCTCCCCCGGGCCGACGTGGCGGGCGGCAGCCCCTCGCCTCGGACAACGCAAGGCTAGAACGCCGGACCGGCGGCGGGTAGAGCCGGACGCGGCCCCCCACCGGAGGCGGCCCGCCCGTCGCCATCGGCGCGGTGATGGCCGGCATCGGGAATCCGATGGCTGGGGCTCTTCCCCTGGCCGGGCAGCGGTGCTTGAGTGGCCCGCGTTCGGCATTGTCGAACAACGGCGCGCCATGTCGGCAGCGGCGTGGCGGACGCCCACGCCGCTGCCCGGCGGGCCGCCCCGCAGGACCGGGGGCCCCGGGCCCCCGGAAGGCAAGAAGAAAGGCCGCGATTCCCATGGACAGTCCACCCCGGGACAGACCCCGCACCGGCAGGGCCAGGGCCCTGCTCCTCCTGGCCCTCGCCCTGGTCCTGCTCGGCGGCGGCACCGCCGCGTGGGCGCAGACCAGCGGCGGCGACGTCGCCATCCAGGACGTCCGGTTCAACGGCGCGGACGGCCGCCGGCTGTCCGGCCTGCTCTATGTGCCGGACGGGGTCAGCGCGGCCGATCCCGCGCCCGCCGTCCTTGCCGTGCACGGCTACATCAACTCCCGCGAGACCCAGGACGCGTTCGCCATCGAGTACTCGCGGCGCGGCTACGTCGTGCTGGCCCTGGACCAGCAGGGCCACGGCTTCTCCGACCCGCCCGCCATGCAGAACGGCTTCGGCGGCCCGGCGGCGCTGGCGTACCTGCGTTCGCTGGACATCGTGGACACCGACAACATCGGGCTGGAGGGCCACTCGATGGGCGGCTGGACCGTGCTGAACGCCGCGGCGGCCTTCCCCGAGGGCTACCGGTCGATGGTGCTGGTGGGCTCCTCGCCGGGGGACGCGGCATTCCCGGCCGCCCCGCCCGGGACGACGGAGTTCCCGCGCAACCTCGCGAACATCTACGGCACCTGGGAGGAGTTCTCGCCGCTGATGTACGGGGTGGACAACCCCGCCGACGCGAACGGCTCCGAGAAGATGCGCACGCTCTTCGGCACCGAGGAGGAGGTCGTCGAGGGCCGCGTCTACGGCGACATCGAGGAGGGAACGGCCCGCGTCCTGTACCGGCCCGCGAACACCCACCCGGGCCTGCACTTCGACCCCAGGGCCGTGGACCGGGCCACCGACTGGATGGCCAGGACGCTGGAGGGCGGGCACCCGGCCCCGGGCCAGATCTGGTGGCTGAAGGAGCTGGGCACGCTGGTCGCCTTCGCCGGCGGCCTCCTCTTCCTCTTCCCCTTCGGCGCGCTGCTGCTGCGCACCCCGTACTTCGCTGGGCTGCGCGGGAGCGTTCCGCGGGCCCGCGGCATCCCCCGGGGCCCGGGCTGGTGGGCCTCGGCCGCGGTGGCCACGGCGCTGCCCGCGGTGACGTTCTTCTGGGTCCAGGACCAGACGAATAGGCGGATCGAGGTCAGCGGCCTGTTCCCGCAGCTGATCACCACCGGCTTCATGGGCTGGGCCGTCGTCGGCGGCCTGATCTCCCTGGCACTGCTGGCGGTCTGGCACCTGCGCGCCAACCGGGGCGCGGGCGCGGCGGACTACGGCCTGCGCTTCCGGGAGGCGGGCCGGGCGGCGCTCTTCGCCGCCTCGGTCACGGCGGGGCTGTACGCGCTGCTGGCCTTCTCGGACTGGGCGTTCACGACCGACTTCCGGATCTGGGTGGCGCAACTGCACCTGATGGACGCGCTGCACTTCCGGATCTTCCTCACCTACCTGCTGCCGTTCGCCTTCTTCTTCGTGGTGCTGGGGACGGTCCTGCACGGCCAGTTCAGGCCCAGCGGCGCGGAACGCTCGCTGCGCCGGGAGATGGCGGCCAACGCGGGCATCGTCGTGGCGGGGCTGGCGGTGCTGATCGTCGTGGACTACGTCCCGCTGCTGGCGGGCGGGACCCTGGCCGTCCCGACGCAGCCGCTGCTGATCATCGTGGCCTTCCAGGCCGTGCTGATGCTGGCCGTCGCCGCGCTGCTGTCCACGTACTTCTTCCGCGCGACGGGCAGCGTCCTGCCGGGGGCGTTCGTCAACGCCGTCCTCATCACGTGGAACCTGGTGGCCGGCACCGCCACCCAGCACCCGGTGACGGCCTGGGGCGGCGGCAGCCAGTTCGTCCGCGTCGGGCTGCCGCTGCTGCTCGGCCTGGCCCTGCTGGGCCAGGCCGCCCGGCGGCTGCGGACGCGGGGGGACAAGGACGACGCGCCGGCCGAGCCGGGGGAGGCCGCCACGGCCTGAGCCCCCGCCTCGCACCCGCGGCCCCCGGACCCACGCCGGTCGGGGGGCCGCGGGCGTTACCAGGTCCGGCCCGCGCGCAGCAGGTGGTCGCGGACGAGGAGGACGTGGGGGTTCGCGGGGACGCCGGGGCGCTGGACGAGGAAGCCGGTGTTCAGCGGGGCGTCCTCGGGGACGTGCAGGGGGACGAGGGCGCCGGAGGCCAGTCCGGACAGGCACAGGTAGCGCGGCAGCACGCTGAAGCCGGCGCCCGCGACGACCGCCGCGAGGACCCCGCGCAGGTCGGGCACCGTGACGGCGGCCTGCCGGGTCAGGCGCTGTCCGAAGACGTAACGCCAGTAGCGGCGCGCGATGGGCAGGTCCTCCGCGTACGTGATCAGGGGCACGGGCTCCAGCGCCGCCGGGCCCTCCGCCTCCACCCGCCCGGGGGCGCCGATCCGCCGCGCCCACGCGGGCGCGGCCACCAGCACGAACTCCTCGTCGAGCAGCGGCACGGACTCCAGCGTGCGGCCGCGCGGCCGGGTGCTGGCGATCACCAGGTCGTGGCGCCCGGCGCGCAGCTCGGCCAGCAGCGGCTCCGTCAGGCCCAGGGTGACGCGCAGCCGCACGCCGCCCTCGACCAGAGGGGCCAGCTCGGGCAGGACGCGCGCGGCCATCACCTCGGCGGGGCCGGCCAGGTGCACCGGGCCCGGCCGCGCGGCGCCCGTCCCGGCGCCCTCGCCCGCGGCGGCCGTCAGCGCGTCCAGCGGCGGGGCGAGGCGGGCGGCCAGCTCGTCGGCGTAGGGGGAGGGCGCGACGCCCCGCGGCAGGCGTTCGAACAGCTCGCGGCCCAGGCGCCGTTCCAGCGTGCGGATCTGCGCCGTGACGGTCGGCTGCGAGAGGCCGAGCACCTGCCCGGCGGCGGTGAACGAGCCCGCCTGATGCACCGCCACGAAGGTGCGCAGCAGGTTGAGATCGATCAGCCCCTCGGCCGCGGGGGGCGCGGCGGTCTCCTGCGCGGGGCGGGGGCCCGCGGCCTCCTCGGGGTCTCGGTGCGGCACGCCGAAGACTCTAGGCCCTGCCCGAGGGCGCTCGTCCCGGGGCGCGCGAGCCTTCCTCGGCGGCCGGCCGCCGGGCGGCACCGGGGCGCGCCGGCGCGATCCTGCGGCCCTTCCGCCGTCCGGCGGCCGGAAGGGACGGCTGCTGAGCGGCTGGCAGCGGGTCACCACTCCCACCCTCATCATCGGGGCGGAGAACGACGCGGTCGCGGGCGTGCGGCAGCACGCCGAGCCGTTCTACAACAGCCTCACCTCCGCCGAGGAGCGGGCCTACCTGGAGCTGCGCGGGGCCGGCCACGGCGCGCCGCTGGCCTACAGCCCGACCCCTCACCCGGTACGTGCTGTCGTGGGCCAAGCGATTCGTGGACAACGACACCCGCTATGAGCTGTTCCTCTGCCCGGCGCCCACCCCCAGCCTCACGATCTCCGCGTACCGCAGCTCCTGCCCCTCCTACTGACCCGCCCCACCACGGTTCCGGCCCCCGGGCGACAGCGCCCGGGGGCCGGGCCCGCGTGGGGGTGCGGGGTCAGGCGCCCTGGCCCACGAGATCGTCCTCCAGCGGGGTGCCCTCGTAGATCCAGTCGAAGGAGACGTCCGACTCCTGGTGGTGGCGGCGGAACTTCTCGTCCCTGCGGCGCTGTTCGGGGCCGTCGGGGAGGTGGAAGAGGGCGCGGTTGTTCAGCGCGCCGTTCTGGACCACGCCCGCATGCTCGGCGCGGCGGGCGCTGTACCCGGCCAGGGCCTCGGCGACGGAGAGCTTGCCCAGCGCGGCCTTGGCCACCTGCTCGCCCAGCACCGCGCCGTCCTCGATCGCCTGCGAGGCGCCCTGCGAGAAGTAGGGCAGCATCGCGTGGCAGGCGTCGCCCAGCAGGGCGACGTGGCCGCGGTGCCACCGGGGGAAGGGCGTCTGGTAGTTCAGCGCCCAGGCGACGACACGCTCGTCGGAGTACCCCAGCAGGCGCACCACCCGCTCGTCCCAGCCCTCGTAGTGGGCGCGCATCTCGGCGGCGGGGACCTCCGCGCGCAGCTCCTCCCGCACCCGCTCGCCGATGGGAACGATGGCCACGATGTTGACGAACTCCATGCCGCGCACGGGGTACGCCACCAGGTGGCGGTTCTCGCCGAGCCAGAAGTTCGCCGCCGGCCAGTCGAAGAACCACCGGGTGACGGGGTCGCGGGCCACCTGCGGGCGGCGGATCAGCGTGCGGTAGGCCATGTCCCCGGAGTGGTGGACCTCGTCGGGCGCGCCGATCAGCCGGCGGACGCGGGAACGGATGCCGTCCGCGCCGATGACCAGGTCGCCGCCGAAGCGGGAGCCGTCCTCGGTGACCACGGCCGGTGCCCGGACCCCGGCATCCTCCAGGCCCACCACCCTCCGCCCCGTCTCGACCCGGACCACGGGCCCGGGGCGGCGGGGGTCGATGGCGGCCTCGTGGAGGACCCGGTGCAGGTCGGCCCGGTGCAGGTGCAGGTAGGGCGCGCCGAAACGGGCAGCCGCGCCGGGACCCAGAGTCGTCTTGGCCAGGATCTCGCCGGAGCTCCAGCGGCGGCGGACGCTCTCCTCCACCACCAGGGAGACCGGGGCGAGGGCCTCGGCCAGGCCGAGCCGGTAGAGCACCCGGGAGGCGTTGGGCCCGATCTGGAGGCCGGCGCCTATCTCGCCCAGGCGCCCGGCCTGTTCGAGCACCGTCACGGCGATGCCGCGGGTGCGCAGGGCGAGCGCCGCGGTCAGGCCGCCGATGCCCGCGCCGACGATGACCGCCTTCATGATTCCTCCGTCGTGCCGCTGGTGGACGCGCCCGCCGGGGCCGCCGTGGCGGCGCGCAGCGCGGCGGTGAAGCCGGGCAGGTTCTCCCACGGGATCATGTGGGCGGCGCCGTCCACGCGGGCCAGGCGCACGGCCGGGTTGCGCCGGGCCAGTTCGGCCACGGCGGAGGGCGGCACCATGGGGCTGTCGGCGCCGTGGACGAGGGTGACATCGCCGCTGAGCCGGTCCCACAGGGGGAAGAAGTCCTCCTCCTCGAAGCCGCGGTGGGTCTCCGAGACGGCCGTGCGGTCGCAGGAGCCGAGGAGTTCGGTCCGCAGCTCCAGCTCGCGCGGGGGCCACTTGGGGTAGTGGGCGCGCAGCTCCTCGGCCGTGACGCCGCGGCGGGCGGCGTCGATCTGGGCGAGGAAGGCGGCGCGGGTGATGGGGTAGGGCGCGCGGCCGGGCCCGGAGGTGGGCGGGTCGACCAGGACGACGGTGGCCTCCGTGGCCGCGTCGGGGTGGTCCACGGCCCAGGCGGCGACGATCCGGGCACCGAGGGAGTGCCCGACGACCACGGGCGCCCGGACGCCGAGGTGGGCGATCAGCGCGGCGAGGTCGTCGCGGTAGTGCCCGAGCGTGTAACGGCCGGGCCCCGCCGCATCGCTTCCGCCGCGCCCGCGCAGGTCGGGCACGTGGAAGCGGAACTCGGGCAGCGCGGCGGCGATGAAGTGGACGGCCTCGGCGTTGGTGGTGATGCCGGGGACGTAGACGAGGTCCCGCCCGGTGGGTGGCCCGAAGGACAGCACGCGGTGGGCGAGGCCGCCCGAGGTGAACCGGTCCTCTGCGGCGATGGCCGCGATCCGGTCGCGCACGGGCGTGGCGGTGGGGGCGGGAGGACGCTTGCCGGTGTTCATCGCAAACGCTCCTTTCGGTGGATCGGCCTCCTTCTCCGGCGGGTGGGCCGCGCGGGCGGCTCAGAGGTCCGGTGGACCTACCTTTCGGCCCGCGGGGAAGGAGGGGCGGGTCGGGCTGGGGAACGCGGCGGCGGGGCGCGGGGCGCCCCGGCCGTCGCCGGGTCGGCGAAAGTCCGGTGTGGCGGAGGTCGGGGTCAGCAGAAGTCGGCGAGCGTCTCCGAGACGTCGTCCAGGTGGGCCCGCATCTCGCGGGCCGCGGCCTCGGGGTCGCGGGCGAGGATGGCCTCGTAGATCAGCCGGTGGCCCGCGACGGCGCTGTCGGAGGGGCCGTAGCGCGCCGAGGTGACGCGCGAACGGACGTCCCGCAGCAGGGTGTAGAGGGCGGTGTGCACGCCGATGACGGCGGCGTTCTCCGTGGCGTGGCCGGTCATCAGGTGGAAGTCGGCGTCCGCGCGCTCCACCTCGGTGACGCCCTGGGTGACGCGGGTCTCGAAGTCCGTGAGCGCGGCGTGCAGCCGGTCCCGTCCCGCGTCCGTGAGGTTGGTCGCGGCCAGGGCGGCGACCCCGGGCTCGAACGCGCGGCGGAACTCCATCACCGTGCCCGCCGCGGTGCTGGACAGTTCGATGACGGCACGGAAGGGCGTCATCAGCGCCTCGGGCGAGGGAGCGGAGACGAACGTGCCCTCGCCGTGCCGGCTCTCCACCAGGCCAAGCAGGTCGAGTTCGCGCAGGGCCTCGCGCACGGAGTTGCGGCCCACGCCGAACTGGGCCGCCATCTCCCGCTCGGGGGGCAGCCGGTCGCCGGGGCGCAAGTTCCCCTCGCGAAGCTGCCGTTGGAACTGCTCGACGACCTGGCGCGAGACGCGGCCGAGCCTGACCGCGGTGAACCGGGCGTCCGGACGGGCGTTTTGCGCTGTCACGGCCGCTCTCCCCTCTGCATGCCGCCGGGCATGCCCCTTCTTCCGCGCCGCCGCACGGGGCGGGACGCGGGCGGTACGACGACATGGTCAGTCCTCCTACCAACCGAAAACCCTACCAGTCGAGTTGTGTCCGGGGCCGCTCTCACCGCGCCCCCCGGATGGCGTCCTCGATCCAGGCGGCGACCGCGAACAGCCGCTCCTGGCCGCCGTGCCGGCCGATCACCTGCACGCCGAGCGGCATGCCGGCGGGGTCGGCCAGGCCCGGCACGGTGACCACGGGCAGGCCCAGGACCTGCCAGGGCCTGCTCAGGTCCGGGGAGCCGGTGGACTCCAGCCCCTTGGGCGCGGGCCCGAAGGCGGCGGGCCCCAGGATCACGTCGTAGCGGCCGAAGATGTCGGCCACGGGGGCCCGCGCGTCGCGCACGCGCTCCCACGCACCCCGGTACCTGGCCTCCTCGATCTCCCCGCCCGCCTCCAGGAGTTCCCGCAGCTGTGGGCTCACCTCCTGGGCGTGCGGGAGGAGTTCGGCCCGCTCGCGGCGCGCCTCGTAGGCCATGATCAGCCGGTGGTGGGCGGCGAGGGAGGCCACGAAACGCTCGCGGACCACGCCCTCGCGGCCCAGCCGTTCGCAGGGGGCGCCGGAGCGGGCCAGGGCCGCCGCGAGCGTTTCGACCGCGTCGGCCATCGCCGGGTGGACCTCGCCCAGCGGCGCCCCGTCCCAGACCAGGACCCGCGGGGGTCCGCAGGCGGGCAGCGGCGCGGCCGTTCCCGAGGTGAGGGCCCGCCACGCGAGATGCAGCCCGGGCACGCTGGCGGTCAGCAGGCCGAGCCGGTCGAGGCCCGGGGAGAGGCCGGTGATCCCGTCGAGGGGGAACTCCCCGGCCTGCGCGACGTATCCGGCCACGCCGCAGTAGGAGGCGGGCCGGGTGAGCGACCCGGCGGTCTGGGTGCCGAACGCCAGGGGCACGGCGCCCGCGGCGACGGCGGCCGCCGAGCCGCTGGAGGAGCCGCCGGGCGTGCGCTCGGGGTCGTGCGGGTTGTGGGTGGGCCCCGGGGCGAAGTAGCCGAACTCGGTGGTCACGGTCTTGCCCAGGGGCACGGCCCCGGCGGCGCGCGCCAGGCGCACGCCGCCGGCGTCCGCCTCCGCCGGCCGCGGGCCGCGCAGGGGCGAGCCGCAGCGGGTGGGCAGGCCCCGCACGTCGATGAGGTCCTTCACCCCGAGCGGTACCCCGTGCAAGGGGCCCCGGCCGGGGGCCGTGTCGAGGCGCCCGGCCTCCTCCACGGCCCGCTCCGCGGCGATCTCCACCCAGGCGCGCAGGGCGCCGTCGGTGGCGGCGACGCGCTCCAGCGACGCCTCCACCGCGCCCCGGGCCGTGAGCCGGCCGGAGGCGAGGGCGTTCACCAGCGCGGCGAGGTCGCCGGCGGGCGGGCCCGCGCGGTCGTCGGTGGGCATGGTTCCTCTCCCTCTCTCCGCTTTCACCCCGCTCTCCACGTCAGAAGATGAACAGCGAGACGGTGGTCGAGACGATCAGCCCCGCCATGACCGGGATGAAGCACTGACGGGCCAGCTCGAAGACGGATACCCGGGCGAAGCCGGCGACCGCGATCAGCGAGGACCAGGCGACCAGCGTCCCGCCGCCGGACCAGACGTTGCCCATCTGGCCGATGGCGGCCAGCGTCGCCGGGTCCATGCCCACGCCGGGGCCGAAGGCGGCCGAGAGCGAGCCGGTCAGCGGCAGGCCGACGAAGCCGGCGCCCTCCAGGCCCGCGACCAGGCCCACGGCGAGGATCGCGAAGGCCAGCACCGGGCCGTTCTCGGGCAGGTGCGACTGGGCGGCGGTGGCCAGGTCGAAGATGAGGCTGGGGCCGCCCTCGGCGTCCTCGGGCATGCCCAGGATGCCGGGCGCGTAGCCGCCGTTGCCCAGGTAGAAGAAGCCGGCGATCGGGATGACCACGCCCATCGTCTTGAACGCGAAGAGCAGGCCGTCGATGAGGTGTCCGGAGGCGGTCTCCAGGCTGTCCCCGCGGTCGTTGGTCATCGCCGCGGCGAAGAGGATCAGCGTGGCGACGCCGCCGACCAGGGCCGCCGCGTCCAGGCCCTCGGGGTGGCCCACGACGTCGGTGAAGCTCTCCAGGGCCAGGTAGAGGATGAGACAGAGGTAGGCGACCGGGACGAGGATCGCGAACGTCCGAGCCGCGGCGGGGCGCTGAGGCGCGAGGACCGGCGCGGGCGGGGCGGCGACGGCCACTCCCCCGCCCTCCGGCTCCGGGCCGCCGGACTCCGCTGCCCCGGCCTGCTCCGCGCCCGGGCCCGCGCCGCCCGGCGGCGTGCGGCGCCCGGGCCCGGCGCCGCCCCCCGCCTCGCCACCGCGCGCCGTGCCGTGCTTCGCCTCGCCGCCGCCCCGCGTCCCGCCGAAGGCGCCGGTGTCCGAGACGCGGCTCTCCCAGGCCTCCAGCAGCGCGTCGGAGGGCTCCTGGAACTTGCGGCGCTGCATGACGTAGGTGATGACCAGGGCGGTGACGCCCGTCAGCAGGGACATCACGAAGGCCCGGTTGGCGACCGTGTCCACGTCCGCGCCGGCGGCGCTGGCCGAGATCTCCGGCAGGAACCGCAGCACCATGCCGGAGGAGAGGGCCATGCCCTGGCCGGTGATGGCGACGACCAGGCCCACCGTCATGGGCGGCAGGCCGGACTGGATCGCGACCGGGATGAGGATCGCGCCCAGCAGCGGCACCGAGGGTGTGGGCAGGAAGAACAGGGCCATGACGTAGCTGACGGCCGCCAGCACGAGGAAGCTGACGATGCCGCCGCGCATCAGGCGCCGGAAGGGCAGCACCATCAGCCGGTCGGCGCCCAGTTCGCGCAGGGCGCCGAGCATCGCCGTCACCAGCGCGATGATCAGGAAGACGCTGAAGAGCTCCTTGGCGGCGGTGAGGCTGGCGTTGAAGACCGCCGCGATGCCGGTGATGAGGCTGTGGGAGAAGAAGGTCGCGGTCAGCAGCGTGGCGAGAACGGAGGGGATGACCACGTTCTTGCGGCGCAGCATGCAGGCGATGATCAGGACGATTCCGGCGAGATAGATCCAGTGTACGGAGGTTATGTCGACATCCACTGTGTGCCTCTTGGGGGTTGAGGGCTCGCGAACGGCGGGCGCGGGCCACGGGACCGCGAGCTGAGCGGGATGGTGATACCGGCCGGGCGGGTGCGGGGAGGGACCGGCACGTCAGGGGTGCGGGGTGCGGGGCGGGGCGTCGTTGCCGCGCCAGCGCGGGATGGGCGCGGTGCCGGCGTCGAGGAGGTCCAGGGCCCGGACCACGGTGAACTCGACCATGTCGTCGAGGGACTTGGGATGGGCGTAGAAGGCGGGGACCGGCGGCATCACGACGGCGCCGGCCTCGGTGGCGGCGGTCATCAGGCGCAGGTGGCCCAGGTGGAGCGGGGTCTCCCGCAGCAGGAGGACGAGGCGCCGGCGCTCCTTGAGCATCACGTCGGCCGCGCGGACCACGAGGTTGTCCGCACAGCTCGTGGCGATGCCCGAGAGCGTCTTCACCGAGCAGGGGGCGACGAGCATGCCGTGGGCCCGGAAGGAGCCGCTGGCGATGCTCGCGCCGAGGTTGCCCTCGCTGTGAACGACGTCGGCCAGGGCCGCGAGTCCGGGAACAGGGGTCCCCAGCTCCTCGCGGATGGTGGCGCGGGCGCCCCGGGTGACGACGAGGTGGGTCTCCACGCCGGGGTCCTCGCGCAGCAGGCGCAGGGCGGTGAGGCCGTAGGCGGCCCCGCTGGCCCCGGTGATGGCCACCACCAGGCGGCGCGGCGGGGCCGCGGGCGGTGCGGGCGGCGGCGGCACGGCTCAGTCCTCGATCGAGGCTGCGGACTCGACCGGGAACCTGTCCCGGCAGCGGGGGCACTCCAGCGTCACGTCCGCGCGCCGGCGCAGGGCGTGGTCGACCGAGTACCGGAAGCGGCACGAGGGGCACGAGACCCAGAAGATGCGTTCCACGACGGTGTCACTCCTCGATGTAGTCCTCCAGCCGGACCCTGTTCAGGGCCTCGGCCGGGATGCGGTTCTGCTCCGGCATGGCGCGGTCCAGGGGGCGCGTGGCGTCGATGAGGACCTTGCGCGTGCCCATGGCCGTGGTGAAGAGCGTCGGCATGTTGTGGACGAGGTCCACGTCGCGGGAGGGGTCGGTGTAGACCATCACGGCCCACAGGACGTCCTCCTCGTCGAAGACGTCGATGGCCGCGTCGACCACGACGACGGTCTGGAAGGTGAAGGACTCCTGGAGCGCGGCCAGGGCGACCGCCTTGCCCTGGCCCTCCTTGGACTTCTCGACGGCGACGTAGCAGGCCAGCCGGCCGCAGCCCGAGTAGGGCAGGTGCACGGCCTTGACCATGGAGCCGAAGCGGTCGGTCAGGGTGTTGAACAGGGACCCCTCCTTGGGGATCTGCCCGACGGTCATGTGGTCGCGGTGCCCGGCGAAGACGTCCTGGAGCAAAGGCTCTTCGCGGTGGGTGATCGCGGTGACGTCCATGACGGGGCGCAGGGTCTGCGCCTGGTACTGGCGGGTGATGTCGCCGAAGGGGTCGCAGATCTCGCGGACGCCGGGCGGGACGGTGCCCTCGATGAGGATCTCCGCGTCGGCCGGGACCACGAACTCCTCGCCCCAGGTGCGGGAGGGCACCAGGCGCAGCGGCTCCCCGAGGTAGGCGCCGATGGTGGCGTAGTCGTCGTTCTGGTAGGAGGTCAGGCCCATGCTGCCGAGGTAGAACGCCGGGTGGTGCCCGAGGACGGCGACGATCGGCATCGGCAGGCCGCGGTCCTCGTAGTGCTTCAGTGCCCGCAGGGAGTCCGGGGAGTGGATGGTGATCCGCAGCCGCCGGGGGGAGTCGAAGTCGTAGAACGCCTTGATGAAGGCGACGTTGTAGGCGCCGGACTCGGGGTCGCGGACGATGAGGGTCATGGTCAGGCAGGGGCCGTAGTCGCCCTCGGAGTGGGTGACGATGGGCAGCCGGGAGGTGTCCACGTCCTGGCCGGTGTGGACGACCTCCTGCGCGGGGGCCGCCCCGGGGGGCACGGTCACGGGCGGCAGGGGGTGGCGGCCCAGGCGGGCGAACTCCAGGGCCAGCTCCATGCCGGGGCGGGCCGGGTCCGCGCCGAGCGCCCGCGCGCAGCGTTCCCGGGTGGCGAAGACGTTCATGACCACGGGGACCGGGGAGGGGCGGCCGGCCACGTCCGTGGGGGACTCGAAGACCACCAGGGGGCGGCGGCCCCGGCGATCGAGCTTCTCCAGGATCGCGGTGCAGTCGAACTCCTGGGGGACGACGGGCTTGGCGACGCGCAGCAGGTCGTCCGGCGCCTCGGCCTCCAGCGTGGCGAGGAAGTCTCTGAGGTCTTTGGCCATGGGGCGTGCGCTCCTGCTTCTCGTGGCCCGGGCGAGCACCGGGCGGCCGGGCCGCCGCGGTGCGGCGGGGCCCGGACACTCCATCGGACGCTGATGAACGAGCGAGGCGGCGTTTGTTACGTCCGCGTGAGACGTCCTACCACCGAACCACCTCGCCCCGACCCCGCGAAGACCCAGGACGACACCGGAATGTGACCTGGCTCACTGCGGGCTACGGGGAGGCATCATGCTGTCTTTTTCATATCTTCCTGTCAAGAGGTTGCCGCGAGACTTCACCTCGGAGAAACATCGACCCCCTATGACCTGCGGAAACGTCACCCAGCATCCCTCACCCCGGACGCTCTCGCCAACCCCTTGCCTCAGATTTAATTAACTTCTAGACTCCGGCATCCGGACCGCGCAGACGAACACTGACTGGAGGAACCCGAAATGAGCTGGGACTTCATCGCCACCTGCCGTGAGGAGCTGAAGCTCTGCGGAGTGCACGAGGGAGAGTCGGTGGCGATCCTGACGAGCGACGCCGACGAGGAGCGCCTGGGGTACGCCAACGCCTTCATGGCCGCCGCCAAGAGCCTGGGCGCGCTGCCCTACCACGTCCGCGTCCCCGCCAGCCGCGGCAAGGGCGGCGGCGGCTGGAAGGTGGGGACCACGCCCCTGGAGGGCCACGGGCCGGCGATGGCCGCCCTGAAGGAGGCCGACATCGTCGTGGATCTGGTCTTCCTGCTGTTCTCCAAGGAACAGCTGGAGATCCAGGCCTCCGGCACCCGCATCATCCTGGCCGTGGAGCCGGAGGACGTGCTGACCCGGCTGCTGCCGACCCGGGAGCTGGGCGAACGCACGGAGTTCGCGGGCGAGTTGCTGCGCGGCGCCAGGAACCTGCGCATCACCCACGAGTCCGGCACGGATGTCACCTACGAGCTGGGCAAGTACCCCGTGATCGCGCAGACCGGTTACAGCGACAAGCCCGGCGGCTGGGACCACTGGCCCTCGGGCTTCGTCTTCACCGGCGCCCACGAGACCGGCGTCAACGGCCGGGTGGTGCTGGCCCCGGGCACGATCGTCTACCCCTTCAAGGACTACATCCGCACGCCCATCGACATCCGGATCGAGGAGGGGATGATCACCGACATCCGCGGCGACCTCGACGCGGAGCTGATGAAGGACTACATGGCCCAGTTCAACGACCCCAACGGCTACGCGATCTCGCACATCGGCTGGGGCCTGAACGAGAAGGCCCTGTGGTCCTGCCTGAAGATGGACACCCGCGGCATCGGCCAGGAGGGCCGGGCGTTCTACGGCAACGTCCTCTTCGCCACCGGCCCCAACCAGGAGCTGGGCGGCTCCAACGACTCCCCCTGCCACCTGGACATCCCGATGCGCGGCTGCTCCCTCTTCCTCGACGACCGCCAGGTCATCGACACCGGCGACCTCGTCATCGAGGAGATGCGCCCGCGCGGCTGACCCCGCCGCGCCCGCCGACGGGCCCGGCGGCGGGCGGCACGCCGCCCCCGCCGCCGGGCCTCCCACCCCCTTCCGAGGACTGCGAAGGCCCGGCCGGGCGGACGGCCGGCCCATGCGACCATGACCAACGTGAAGAAGACCGACCAGGCGGCAGACTCCTCCCGCACCGACACGGAGGCGGTCGCCACCCAGGAGACGATGACCGACATCGCGGTGGAGGAGATCCGGAAGCGCATCGTCCTGGGCCGGCTCCCCGCCGGGACGAAGCTGCGGGTCGACGTGCTGGCCACCGAGCTGTCGATGAGCCGCGTGCCGGTGCGCGAGGCGTTCCGCGAGCTGCTGGCGGAGGGCCTGACCGAGATCTACCCCTGGAAGGGAGCGGTGGTCACCGAGGTCCGGCGCCAGGACGTCGAGGAGGGCTACCGCATGCTGGAGTACCTGGAGGCCATGGCCGCCGAACGCTGCGCTGCCGCCGCCCCGGAGGAGACGGCCGCCCGGATGCGGCCCCACCTGGAGCGACTGGAGGCGCTGTCGGCCGAGGCCGACCCCGAGAGGTACCTGGAGGCGCACCGGGCGCTGCACTTCGAGGTCTTCCGCGCCCTGGGGCCCGGCCTGCTCCAGCGCACCACGCGGATGATCTGGCACGCCTGCGAGCGGTTCATCAACATCTCCGCCCAGGGCGACCGCCGTCAGCAGGCCCACCGCGAGCACGCCGAGCTGGTGCGCTGCTACGAGCACGGCGACGTGGTCGGCGCGGTGGGCCTGACCCGGATGCACGTGGCCCACGGCCGCGAGGCAGCGCTGCGGGGCTTCGGCTTCGTGGCCTGAGCCGCCGGCCCCCCGCGCGGGACCGGCGGTCCCCGCCCGCCCTGTCCCGGGGCCGACCGTCTTGGTGGGAACGCTCCAAGGGCCAGGGGGCTTTGTTGTGCCCGGGAAGGGTCCTGGGGGGTCGCGGCGGGCCCCAGACTTGCGGGTGCGGTGGCCGCCGGGCCGCCGCGCGAGCCCGGACCGGCCCCAGGAGGACTGACCTCGTGAGCGAACGCGTCGTCGCGCCCCGTCATCGCGGTTTTCTCTACGTCGACGCCCACCCCGCGGGCTGCCGACGGGTGGTGGAGGACATGTGGCAGGCCGTTCCCGCCGCCGCGCCCGCCCCCGAGGCCGAACGCCCGGTGGCCCTGATCATCGGTTCCTCCGCCGGCTACGGCCTCGCGGCCACCGTCGCGGGCCTGCGGCGGGCGGGCATCCGCGGCGTCGCGGTCTGCTTCGAGAAGGAGCCCACGGGGCGGCGCACCGGCACGGCCGGCTGGTACCGGACGGCGGCGACGGCCGAACTGGCCCGCCAGGCCGGGCAGGCCGGACAAGAGATGGTCTTCCTCAACGGCGACGCCTTCGGCGACGACCTCAAGGAGCGGGTGGCCACCCTGATCGAGGAGCGCTTCGGCGGGCGGCTGCACCACCTGGTGTACTCGGTGGCCGCGCCCCGGCGCACCGACCCCGACACGGGCGCGACGTACTCCTCCGTGCTCAAGCCCGTGGGCGGGCCGCACCGCACCAAGACCCTCCTCTTCGAGGACGGGGACGTGCCCGTGGTCCGCGAGGTGGAGGCCGCCGCCGCCCAGGGCGACGACGTGGAGCAGACCGTCAACGTCATGGGCGGCGCCGACTGGGAGCGGTGGATCGCGCACCTGGCCGGGCGCGGCCTGCTGGCCGAGGGCTTCGCCACCGTCGCGCTCACCTACATCGGCTCGCCCCTGACGGCGGCGCTGTACCGGCAGGGCACCATCGGCGCGGCCAAGGCCCACCTGGAGGCCACGGCCGGAATCCTCCACGAGCGGCTGGAAAAGCTGGTCGGCGGCCGGGCGTTCACCTCCGTCAACGGCGCCGCGGTCACCCAGTCCTCCACCGCGATCCCGGGCATCGCGCTGTACACCGGCCTGCTGCGGGGCGTTCTCGGGGAGGGCCTGGTGCCGCCGGCCGCGCAGCTCTCCGCGCTGTGGGACGACCTGACCGGGGCCGCCCCGCTGCCCGTGGACGGGGAGGGCCGGGTGCGCCTGGACACCTGGGAGCTGGAGGAGGAGGTGCAGGCCGCTGTCACCCGCCGCTGGGAGCTGGCCACGACCGAGTCCATCGCCGAACTGGCCGACGTGGACTGGTTCCTGGGCGAGGTCCGCCGCCTGTACGGCTTCGCCGTGCCGGGGATCGACTACGACAGGCCGGTCGAGACGGCCGTGCCCTGGCCCGGCGCCTGACGCCGGGCCGGGCCGGTGGTCCGTGCGGGCTCCCCCCCGCACGGACCGGCCTCGGGCCGCCCCGGGACCCACCGCAGCCGCCGGTGACGGCCGCAGGGCGGGGTCCCCCGGGGAGTCACCAGGTGACGGGCAGCCACTTCAGGCCGCCGGTCCCGCGCTCCTCCTCGCCGCGCAGCTCCGCGAGCGGCACGGCCGTCCGCAGGCCGGGAAGGCGCTGGAAGAGGAGGGAGAAGATGGCCCGCAGCTCCATCCGGGCCAGCGCCGCGCCCACGGTGGGGGCGAAACCCTGCCCGGAGCCGGTCTGCGGGGGCGCCGGGGTGCGGAAGATGTCGAAGCGCTCCGGCTCGGGGTAGACGCTCTCGTCCATGTTGGCGACGCTCGGCGAGAGCAGCACGGCCTCGCCGGCCCGGATCGTCACCTCGCCCACCTCGATGTCGGCGCGCGCCCAGCGCGGGAAGTGGTCCTCCACGGGGACGCTCACCCGCAGGATCTCCTCGACGGCCGCCTCCACCAGCGCGGGGTGGCGGCGCAGCGCCTCGCGCTGCTCGGGGTGGCGCAGCAGCAGGAGGGTGCCGTGGTCGATGCGGGCGACGGTGTTCTCGTGCCCGCCGAGCAGCAGGTGCACCGCGATGTCCGCGATCTCGTCGTCGGTCAGCAGCGGGTGGCCCTCGGCGGCGGCGATGAGGTCGCTGACCAGGTCGTCCCCCGGGTGCGACCGCTTCTCACCGACGAGTTCGCGCATGTGGTGCTGCATCGCCATCACGGCGCCCGCGGCGTCCGCCGGGTCCACCAGGCCGGCGAAGCGCGCCGACCACAGGCGGAAGAGGTCGCGTTCGGCCACGGGGACGCCCAGCAGCTCGCAGATGGCGATGACGGGCAGCGGGAACGACAGGTGCTCGTGCAGGTCGACCGGGGGCTGCCGCTGGGCGAGGCGGTCGATCATGCCGGTGGCGAGCGCGCGGACGTGCCCGGCGACCAGGCGCGCCCGGCGGGCCGAGAACGCCGGGGCCAGCACCTCGCGATGCAGGCGGTTCAGCTCCGGCTCGGTGTCGAAGTCCCCGGTGGGGCCGCCGAAGAGGAGCGATCCCGAGACGCGCGGCGCGCTCGAAGGGTCCGGGTGCGAACGCCCGAGGCGCTCGTCGGCGAAGAGCTGCCGCACGGTGTGGTAGCGGGTGGCCAGCCAGGCGAGGTCGCCGGCCTCCGTGCGCACCCTCACCAGGGGCGCGCGCTCTCGCAGCCGCGCGTACTCGGGGGCGATCTCCAGAAGGCCGGAGCGGCGGAACGGGAGCTGCGGCAGGTCCGTGTCCACCGTCATGTGATTCACCTTTCTGCGTTTTCTCCGGGCTTTCCCGGGGCCCGCGGGATCTGCCGCGACCACCTGCCTCGCCGTCCGCCGTCCGGGCTCCCGGCGGAGAATTCGGCAGGTGCTTTCCATCCTCCCGTCAGGACCGGGGCGGGCAACCCCTACCCGGCCCATAGGAGGTGAGTAGGGGCCCACCTGCCCCGAAAGCAGGGGGCTAGGGGATTCGCGGGGCGGGCCCCGGCACTGGCATCGTTGCGGAGCGGAGGCGCCGTCACCGCCGGCCGAAATCGCTGGGAGGGCTTCACCCATGACCCGTTTCTCTCCGGCGGCCCGGCCGCCGGCCCGCCGAGTCCGCCCGGATTTCCCGGCTTCGGGGAAAAAGGCGAGAACAGCGGAAAGAGCCGGAAGAGCGCGGAAGGCGGAGAAGGGGCGCGGAATTCCCCGCGGGAGCGAGGCGTGAGCGGCGGCTGGCTGGTCACGGGCGCCGGCGGCATGCTCGGGCGGGACGTCCTGGCCCGCCTGGCCGCGGACGGCCACCGCGCGCGGGGCCTGGACCGCAGGGCCCTGGACATCGCCGACCGCGCCGCCGTGCACGCGGCCCTGCGCGAGACGCGCCCGGCCGTGGTGGTCAACTGCGCGGCCTGGACGGCCGTCGACGAGGCCGAGGCGCGGCCCGAGGAGGCCGCGCGGGCCAACGCCGAGGGCCCGCGCCGCCTGGCGGAAGCGTGCCGGGAGGAGGGCGCGGTGCTGCTCCAGGTCTCCACGGACTACGTGTTCGCGGGCGAGGCCGACTCGCCCTACGCCGAGGACGCCCCCACGGCGCCGCGCAGCGTCTACGGCCGCACCAAGCTGGCGGGCGAGCTGGCGGTGCGCGAGATCCTGCCCGAGGCCGGGTTCGTGGTCCGCACCGCCTGGCTCTACGGGGCGGGCGGGCCCAACTTCGCGCGCACGATGATCCGCCTGGAGCGGGAGCGGCCCACGCTGGAGGTGGTGGACGACCAGCGGGGGCAGCCCACCTGGTCCGCGGATCTCGCCGCCCTCCTGGCGCGGCTGGGCGAGGCAGCCGCCGCCAAGGACGTTCCCGCCGGGATCTACCACGGCACCAGCGGCGGGGAGACCACGTGGTGCGGCTTCGCCCGGGAGATCTTCCGGCTGCTGGGCGCCGACCCGGAGCGGGTGCGGCCCACCACCAGCGCCGCCTACGTGCGGCCCGCCCCGCGCCCGGCGTACAGCGTGCTGGGGCACGGGCGCTGGGGAGCCGGGGAGGCGATACGGCCGTGGCGTCAGGCGCTGGCCGCGGCGTTCCCGGCGCTGCTGCGGGCGGAGGGCCGTTCCCGGACGGACATGGCCGGGGCGGACATGGCCGGATCAACGGGCGCGGCCGGCACGGCAGTCGGCCACGAGGACGTCAGGAGGGGTTGAGGACGATGCGAGCGCTGTCCATCGAGGGGGCCTGGGTGACCAGGCCGCGGGTCTTCCCGGACGAGAGGGGCTCCTTCCACGAGTGGTTCCGCGGCGGGGACTTCCGCGCCGCGACGGGCCACGGCCTGGCGCTGGCGCAGGCCAACTGCTCGGTCTCCCGCCGCGGCACCCTGCGCGGCATCCACTTCGCGGACGTGCCGCCCGGCCAGGCGAAGTACGTGCGCTGCGTGCGCGGCGCGGTCCTGGACGCGGTCGTGGACATCAGGACCGGCTCCCCGACCTTCGGGCAGTGGGAGCTGGTCCGGCTGGACGACGCCGACCACGACGCGGTGTACCTCTCCGAGGGCCTGGGCCACGCGTTCTTCGCGCTGACGGACGAGGCCACCGTCGTGTACCTGTGCTCCGAGGGGTACTCCCCCGGCCGCGAGCACGGGATCAACCCGGTGGACCCCGACCTGGGCATCGCCTGGCCCGCGGACATCGAACCGCTGCTCTCCCCTAAGGACGCCGGGGCGCCCACGCTGGCGGCGGCCGAACGCGAGGGGCTGCTGCCGTCGTACGAGGAGTGCGCCGCGTTCCGCAAGAACCTGGCCTGATCTCCGGCCTGACGCCGGATCAGGCCACGGCGGGTCCCTGCTCCGCGATCCAGTCGGTGACGGAGGCGTGGCGCGGGGACCAGCCCAGGGCCTCGCGGGCCGAGCCGCGCACGCGGCAGTTGGAGGCCAGCCCGTGCAGGGCCATGCCGCTGCCCCAGGCGGCGACGGCCTCCTCGATGCCCCAGGGCTCGGGGCCGGGCAGGCCCAGGGCCTTGGCGAGGGCGGCGGTGAGCGCGCCGAAGGACTCCTCGCCGTTCTCCACGAAGAAGAACGCCCCGGGCAGGGCGCGTTCGAGGGCCAGCAGGTAGAGCTCGGCGAGGTCGTCCACGTGGGCGTGGGACCAGACGTTCTGCCCCGGGCCTGCGTGGCGCACGACGCCGTCGGCCCTGGCCTGGCGGACCAGGGCGGGGATCTGGATGCTGTCGCGGCTGGGGCCGCGGCCGTGGCCGTAGATGAGGGTGGGGCACAGCACGGCCGCGCGGACGCCGGACTCGGCCGCGCCCAGAGCCAGGCGGTCGACGGCCACCCGCTCCGCCTTGTCCGGCAGGGGCGTCCAGGCCGAGCCGGGGGTGACGTCCGCGTCGGTGAACACGGCCTCGGTGGCCCGTCCCCCGGCGCCGTCGCTGACGATGCTGGAGCCGCTGGTGTGCACGAAGGGCTTGCCCGAGCCGGCCAGCCCGGCGATCAGCGCCTCGACCGCGCCGCGGTGGTCGCTGTCGGCCGCGTTGATCACGGCGTCCGCGGCGCGGGCCCGCTCCGTCAGCAGCTCAGCATCGTCCAGGGTGCCGAGGACCGGCTCGGCGCCGAGGGCGGCCAGAGCCTCGGCCTTGGGCCCGCCGCGGGTGAGCCCGGCGACGGCGTGCCCCTCCTTGAGGAGCCGGACGACGACCGTCCCCCCGATGTATCCGGTCGCACCTGTCACGAAGACCTTCATCCGGCCCCTCCAGCATCTCATTTACTTGCACACGCCTATTATTGCGATTCAAGATTGACGCCGTGCGCAAGCTTTGTCAAACGCCGGGCTCACCGGGCCGCCGCCTCCCGGTGGCCCGCGGCCGTCTCCTCCAGCACCCGCTCCAGGGGCGTGGCCCCCACGCCCAGCTCCCGCTCGGCCGCGCCCGCGTCCACCTCCAGCGGGCGGCGGTAGAGGTAGGCCATCTCGGGCAGCTCGGCGATCACGGAATCCGTCGCGCCCAGCCGCTCCAGCTCCTCCTCGGGCATCGCGCGCAGCCGCGGCGCGGGCGCGCCGCTCACCCCGGCCAGCCGGGCGGTCAGCTCCCGGGCCGGGAGGTCCGAGGCCGAGGGCACGTGCCAGGCCCGGCCGAACGCCCCCTCCCCCGCGCGGGCCACCGCCACCAGCGTGGCGGCGGCGTCGCCCGTGTACGTCCAGGCGTGCGGCGCGTCCAGATCCGCCGGGTAGGCGGCCGGCTCCCCGGCGAGAACGGCCGGGGCGACCGTCAGGTTGAACAGCGAGCCCGCGCCCCGGCCGAGGTAGTCGCTGCCCCGGACCTCCGCGGCCAGGACCCGCCCGGCCTCGTGCGCGGCCAGCGCCTCCCGCCACATCGCGGCCCGCACCCGGCCCTTGCGGGTGACGGCCGCCAGCGGCAGGTCCTCGGTCAGCGGGCCGTCCACCGGCCCGTAGCCGTAGACGTTGCCCAGCAGCAGGTACCGGGCCCCGGCGCTCGCCGCCGCGGCCAGCACCGCCTCCGACAGCGGCGGGAACAGCTCGGGCCAGCGGTCGTAGGGCGGCATCGCGCAGTGGAACACCGTGGCGGCCCCGGCCGTCAGGCCGCTCAGCCGGTCGGCGTCCGTGGCGTCGGCGGCGACGCGCTCGACCCCGGGGAGGTCCGGTCCGCTCCCGCCGCGGGTGATCACGCGGACCCGCTCGCCGGATGCGGCCAGCAGGCGGGCGACCGCGGAGCCGACGGGACCGGCACCGATGACGACATGAGTGGGCATGGGTGTGCTCCTGGGGGAAGGGGTGGGCCTCGCGCCTCGGGCGAGGGCGCCGGGAAGAACCGACGCCTCAGCCTGCGTTGGGCCGGTGGGACCCGACAGGGGTCCACGTGCCGAAGAACCGGAGGATCGGGCCATGCCGCACCGCACCGGGGACGGAACCGACGAGCCCGCCCCCTCGGCCCCGCCCGCCCCGCACCGGGTGGCCGTGGTCGCCGTGCCGCCGCTGACGACGTTCGACCTGTCCATCCCCGGCCTGGTCCTGGGCGAGCTGCGCGTGGACGGGCACCCCGCCTACGACGTGCGGGTCTGCACCGCGCGGCCCGGGACCGTGCGGGGCCTGGGCGGCCTCGACGTGGTGCTGCCGCACGGCCTGGACGAGGTCGCGGAGGCGGACACCGTCCTCGTCACCGGCATCTGGCGGCCCGAGAGCACCGACCGGCGGGTCCTGAACGCGCTGCGCGAGGCCGCCGCCGCGGGCCGGCGGATCGCCTCGATCTGCTCCGGCTCCTTCGTGCTGGCCGAGGCCGGCCTGCTGGACGGGCGCGCGGCGACCACGTACTGGGAGTACAGCGACGTCTTCCGCCGGCGCTACCCCGACGTGGACCTGGTCGGCGACGTGCTCTTCGTGGACGAC
The DNA here is from genome assembly GCF_031845405.1 of Streptomyces boetiae. NCBI lineage: Bacteria > Bacillati > Actinomycetota > Actinomycetes > Kitasatosporales > Streptomycetaceae > Streptomyces > Streptomyces boetiae. Next base: position 10,565 of record NZ_JAVREN010000006.1, on the reverse strand, counting down.
GGGCAGGTGCTGACCTCGGCCGGCGGCTCGGCCGGGGTGGACCTGTGCCTGCACCTGATCCGCAACGACCTGGGCGCGGCCGTCGCCGCCGAGGCCGCCCGGCGGCTGATCGCCGCCCCGGTCCGGCCGGGCGGTCAGGCCCAGGTGGTGCAGGCCCCGCTGCCCGAGGAGCGGGGCCTGTCCCTGGCCGCGACCCGGGAGTGGGCGCTGGGGCGGCTGGACCGGCCGCTGGCGTTGCCCGACCTGGCCCGCCACGCGCGCACCAGCGTCCGGACCCTCACCCGCCGCTTCCGCGCCGAGACCGGGCTCAGCCCTTTGCAATGGCTGCTGGAGGCCCGGCTGGACCGGGCGCAGGAGCTGCTGGAGCGCACGGACCTGACGATGGAGCACGTCGCCCACCGCAGCGGCATCGGCACGGCCGACTCCCTGCGCCGCCACCTGGCCCGCCGCACCGGCCTGACGCCCCGCGCCTGGCGCGCCGCCCACGCCCGGGTCCCGGCCACGCCCTGACGGGAGCCCGACGCGGCGGCGCGGGAGGGGCGTTCACCCGCTCCGCGCCGCGCGCCCGGGCCGCCTTCAGCCCTTGACGCAGACCACCTGCCGCAGCCGCGCCACGACCTCGACCAGGTCCCGCTGCCGGTCGATGACCTGCTCGATCGGCTTATAGGCGGCCGGGATCTCGTCCACCACCCCGGCGTCCTTGCGGCACTCCACGCCCCGCGTCTGCTCGGCCAGGTCGGCTTCCGTGAACCGCCGCTTCGCCGCCGCCCGGCTCATCCGCCGCCCGGCCCCGTGCGAGGCCGACCGGAAGGAGGCCGTGCTGCCAAGACCCCGCACGATGTACGAGGCGGTCCCCATCGACCCCGGGATGATCCCCAGCTCCCCCTCCCCGGCCCGGATCGCCCCCTTCCGCGTGACGAGCAGGTCCATCCCGTCGTAGCTCTCCTCGGCCACATAGTTGTGGTGGCAGTTCCCCGTGAGGATGTTGTCGGCCAGCGTGAAGGCGTGCGTGCCGTCCACGACGGCGCAGAAGACTTCCTCGACGGCGCCGGTCCGGCGGACCGCACGAACGGTCCACCCACGGCGTTCGACGGCGTCGCGGTGCGCGGCCCACCGGATGCGGTGCTCCTCGTGGAGGAAGAACTCCGCTGTCAGGTCTGCGCGGGAGATGCCCATGACATACATGGCCCGGGCCTCCCGGGCGGAGCCGCGCCGCACCCTGGACCGGATCGGCAGTGTCCAGATGCCCAGCGTGTCGCAGGCGGCCTTGAAGAACTCCAGGTTCTCCCGGCTCGCCGACCAGATCGCGGGCCTGCCGGTCTTGCCGACCTCGCCATCCGCCGCGAAGTAACCGGCCAGCCAGCCGTAGAGCTCGCCTTCGTCGCTGGCGAGCGAGGGGCACTCCGTCTTCCACTCGCGAGGGAGGCCGTCGAGTCGCCGGTAGGGCCTGACCTCCCCCGTCGCGAGCCGCTCGGGGGTCACCTCGGCGGGCGGCACGTGCCGCTTGACGCCCGTGGCCGCGTCGTACCGGTAGTAGTAGGTGAGCAGCGTGCCGCCCACGCCCTGGAAGCAGGGCAACAGGGCCGCGTCCTTGTCGCCGTAGAACAGCGCACAGGCGCGCCCGCCTCCGGGGCGAGCGGTCCCGTCGCCGAACACGAAGCCGCGGGCGACACCCGAGGGCGCCGGGCTGAGGCCGCTGACACGGTGCGGGAACGCGTAGTCGAGCCTGTCGCCGACCCGGAGTTCGCGCGTGATCGCCTCCATGCGGTTGTGCTTGGTCTTGGCGCGGAGCAGCCAGCGGTGCTCGGCCGTCGCGCGGATGACCTTCTCCTTGCCGAATCGCCCGACGACGACCTCGTACAGCGGCTGCTCGCCGAACGATTCGACCGGCGCCTTCACCCACTCGCCGCCGGTGGTGAGCAGTTCGTGCCACGCGCCCGCCAGGTCGCGAATCGGCCGGACACCCTGACGGGTGAGGACTTCGGTCTCTCCCGCGAAGCACGAGATCTCCTCGCCGAAGCGGGGGCCGGCCCCGGCGAACTCCTGGCGGACGGCGTTCTTCAGGAGGGACATCATCACGGCGCGGTTGTGGCGGGCGTACTCCTGGGCCCAGAAGAGGTCGTGGCGGTAGGCGTCCATCTGGGGGGTGCCGGTGACGAAGACGGCCAGGTCGCGGTCGATCAGGCCCTGGTTGTGGGGGAGCTTCCGGGCGACGCCGATGTGGTGCTCGGCCAGCTCCTTGCCGATGTTGCGCGAGCCGGAGTGGAGCATCAGCCACACGGCGCCCTCGGTGTCGAGGCAGACCTCGACGAAGTGGTTGCCCGAGCCGAGCGAGCCCATCTGCTTCTCTGCCCGCTCCCGGCGGAAGGAGACCGCGTCGGCCACCCCGTCGAACCGGTCCCAGAACGCCCCCCACCCGGCGGTGGCGAAGCCGTGCAGGCGCGCGGGGCTGACCGGCTCCTCGTGCATCCCGCGCCCGGCCGGGATGGCCCGCTCGATGCGCGAGCGCAGCCGCGACAGGTCCTCGGGCAGGTCCTCGGCGGTGAGCGAGGTGCGGACCGCGGACATGCCGCAGCCGATGTCCACGCCCACCGCCGCGGGGCACACCGCCCCCTCCATCGCGATGACCGAGCCGACCGTGGCGCCCTTGCCGAAGTGCACGTCCGGCATCACGGCCAGGCCGCGCACCCAGGGCAGGGTGGTGACGTTGTGCAACTGGCGCAGCGCGGCGTCCTCGACCTCGGCCGGGTCGGCCCACATCCGGATCGGCACGCGGGCGCCGGGCAGTTCGGTGTGCATCGGGTCCCTCCCCCGTAGACGACCTTCGGTCACTCATGGTGTCGGGGGGAGGGTGGGGCGGCAACGCGTTTTCCCCCGCGCCGGGCGGGGGTCGGTGCCGGGGGCGGCTCAGGGCAGGCGGGGCAGCGCGGCGCAGTTGGGGGCGGCGGGCTCGCCTTCGAGACGGTCGGTCAGCCAGGCCAGCGCGTCGCCCTGGTCCGCGATCAGGGGCAGGAAGTGGTTGGTGAGGACGAGGCCGTCGCCGAGGTTGGGCAGGCGGACGGGCACGTAGGTGACGTCGGCGCCGCGCGCGCACCAGTCGACGGCCAGGCGCCTGGCCTGGGCGTGCGGGACGGTGTCGTCGGCCACGCCGGTGGCCACGCGGACGGGAACGGCCGGGCGGGCGCGGCCGAGGCGCTGCGCGGCGAGGAAGGCGCGGGCGGCGGGCTCGCGGGCGACGAGTCCGCCGACGGTCTCGCCGGTGGCGGTCCACTCGGTGGACTCGGTGAAGCCGTGGGCGAGCATCCCGTCGCCGACGCACATCTCCGCGCTCTCGGCCAGGGCCTCGCGCCCGGCGTCGTTGAGGTTCTCCTCGATGAGGGGCAGGAGGGCGGGGTCGGACTCGGCGGCCCCGTTGACGGTCCAGCCGATGGCGGAGGCCAGGGCGCTGCCGTCGACGCCTTCCAGGACGGCGGCGAGGTCGGCGGGCGGGGCCCCGGAGTAGACGCCGGCGAGGGCGAGTTCGGGGGCGTAGGAGGGCTGGAGCTCGGCCGCCGCGGCGGTGGCGCCGCCGCCCTGGCTGTAGCCGTAGAGGCCCACGGGCGAGGCGGCGGTGACGGAGGCGCCCTCGACGGCGCGGGCGGCGCGGACGGCGTCGAGCACGGCGTGGCCCTCGTCGACGCGGTTGACGTAGGTGTGGACGCGGTCGGGGGTGCCCAGGCCGGCGTAGTCGGTGACGACGACGGCGATGCCCTCCGCGAGCAGGCGGTAGACGGCGATGTTCTCGTAGCCGACGGAGACGGTGCCGCCGAGGATGTCGAGGTCGAAGGGGTTCTCCAGGGCGAGGGAGGCCGCGCACTGGTCGCCCTGCCCCATGGTGCCGGGGGCGAGGGCCACCAGGGGGCGCGGGCCGGGGCCGTCCCAGTCCGCGGCGGGCTCGATGTAGGCGCCGGTCACGGCCATCGGACGGCCGCGCGAGTCCGTGGACTTGTACATCAGGCGGGTCGCGGTGCCGGGCAGGGCGCGGCCGTTGAGGCCCGGGAGCCGGAGGCCGAGGGTGAGGGGCTCGGTGCGCACCAGGGCGCCGTCGGCGGCGGGCAGCGTGGCGGGCGGGTCGTAGAACGCGGGGACTCCGGGCGCGTCGGCCTGCGCGGCGGGGCGCTCGGGGGCGCCGGAGGCGGGGGCCGGGAGGAACGCCACTCCCGCGCCGACGCTCGCCACCACGGCCAGCGCGCAGGCCAGTCGGCGCCGCGCAGACCCGCGGGTACGGCCGCCGCCGCGGGCGGGAGTGGGAGTGGGTGCGGTGGTCATCGGGGTCTCCTTGGCTCCGGCCGAGGGGGGCGGGGTGAGGGAAGTGAAGCACCCGGGAGGGCCGGTAAGTAACCGGTCAGTAATTCACGGGTCGGCAAAGCCGGGCTCCTCGGGGTGAGCCGCACCGGATGACGAGGCGGGGCGCGGCGGCGGGCGCGTTGCTCACTTCCGGAGCAGCCGGGGCGGGCACGGACGGGGCGGGGCCGGTCGGGGCGTCCAACGCAGTGCCCGGCGTGGACGTTGAACGGCCGTGCCCGGCGCGGGCATTGCACCGGCGTGCCCGGGGCGGGCGTTCAGGCGGTGTACTTGCGCAGGCGCTGGTGCGCGGCCTGGCGGGAGCGGCCCATGACGCGGCCGATGTCCTCCCAGGTGGCGTCCTGCATGCGGGCGCGGGCCGCCGCGCGGGGCAGGACGCGCTGGATCATGGCCTCCAGGCGGGAGGCGGCGGCCAGCGTGACCATGGGGCGGGAGTCCGCGAGGCGGTCCAGGTACCAGTCCACCGTCCGCACGGCCTCGTCGAGTTCGGACAGGGACTCCAGCAGGACGCCCGCCGCGTGCGCCTCCCAGGCGGCGTGCGGGGTGTCGTCGCTGCCGCGCCCCTCGGTCGCGCGGAGGTCCCCGGGGACGGCCGGGTGGTCCTCGACGTCGCGCCAGCCGCAGGAACAGACGGCCCGCACCCGGGTCGCCTCGCGCGGCCCGGCCTCGGCGTACGGGATCTCGGAGCCGTCCTCCAGCAGGGCGGCCATCGTGCCCTCGTGCCCGTACAGGCCGAAGCCCTCCAGCACCCAGCTCATGCCCCGGCCCTCTCCTCGCCCGCTCGAACGGCGCCCCGCCGCCCGTCAAGAAGCCTTGACGAAGGGGACGCGCCCGTCAAGACCTGTTGACGGGAGGGGACCCGGGGCGGTCGGGGGCCCGGGCTGACGAGGCCGGACTCGTAGGCCGTGACCAGGGCCTGGGCGCGGTCGTGCAGGCCGAGCTCGCCGAGGACGCGGCCTCCGTGCGTCTCGACGGTCTGTTCCGCGACGGCCCGTCCGGCGGCGGGCGGAGGGTGGCGGCGACTCGCCGGGCGGCCGGACGCGGACCACTAGATGTGGGGTCACGCACGCGACCCACCCCCAAGATGTATGCTCGTCCCGCTGCCGACGCAGGGGAACCCGGTGCGATTCCGGGACTGCCCCGCAACGGTGAGCGGCCTGCCCGCGTGCGCGCGGACGGGCCGCGAGTCCGAGTACCTGCCGGCGGTGCGCCCGGGGCAACGGCCCCGCGGCGCCGTACGTCCGGGCCTCGCGGGTGGGCCGGGGACGCCGCCGCCGGGCGCCGCCGCGCGCCCCGCCCCGGCACGCCCCCACTCCTCCCCGGCGCGGCCCGGGCCCTCGGTCATTCCGTGGAGGAGTACACGTGAGCGTCACCATCACGACCCCGCCGTTCCGGCCGCCCGCAGGCCCGGCCGCTGCCCCGCTCCCGCCCCTGGAGAGCCTGTGCGCGGACCTGCCGGGCGTGGACGCCGGGCGGGTCGCCGCCGCGGTCGCGCGGGGGCGCAGCGCGGAGGCGGACGAGGCGGAGCTGCGGGAGCTCGCGGTCGAAGCCGCCGCCTCGCTCATCGCGGAGGACCCGGGCTACTCACGGCTGGCCGCCCGGCTGCTGGCCCGGGGCATCGCCGAGGAGGCGGCCGGCGAGGGCGTGGGCGACTTCGCCTCCTCCATCGCGCTGGGCCACCGCGAGGGGCTGGTCGGCGCGGGCACAGCGGCGTTCGTGGCCGCGCACGCCGAGGCGCTGGAGGCGCTGATCGACCCGCGCGGGGACGACCGTTTCGAGTACTTCGGCCTGCGCACGGTCCACTCCCGCTACCTGCTGCGCCACCCGGTGACCCGGCGGGTGACCGAACGGCCGCAGCACTTCCTGCTGCGGGTGGCCTGCGGGCTGCGGACGGGCGACGGCGCGGCGGACGTGGCCGACGTGGCGCGGCTGTACGGCCCGATGAGCCGCCTGGAGTACCTGCCCTCCTCGCCGACGCTGTTCAACTCCGGGACACGGCACCCTCAGATGTCCTCCTGCTACCTGCTGGACTCGCCGCTGGACGAGCTGGACTCGATCTACGAGCGGTACGCCCAGGTCGCGCGGCTGTCCAAGCACGCGGGCGGCATCGGCCTGTCCTACAGCCGGGTGCGCTCGCGCGGCTCGCTGATCCGGGGGACGAACGGCCTGTCGAACGGCATCGTGCCGTTCCTGCGGACGCTGGACGCCTCGGTGGCGGCGGTCAACCAGGGCGGGCGGCGCAAGGGCGCGGCCTGCGTGTACCTGGAGACCTGGCACGCGGATATCGAGGAGTTCCTCGAACTGCGGGACTCCACGGGCGAGGAGGCGCGGCGCACGCACAACCTCAACCTCGCGCACTGGATCCCGGACGCCTTCATGCGGCGGGTGGAGGCGGACGAGGAGTGGTCGCTGTTCTCCCCGTCCGACGTGCCCGAGCTGACCGACCTGTGGGGCGAGGAGTTCGAGGCGGCCTACGCGGCGGCCGAGGCAGCGGGCAAGGCCGTGCGCACCCTCCCGGCCCGCGCGCTGTACGCCCGGATGATGCGGACCCTGGCGCAGACCGGCAACGGGTGGATGACGTTCAAGGACGCCGCCAACCGCACGGCCAACCAGACCGCGCTGCCCGGCCGCACGATCCACTCCTCCAACCTCTGCACGGAGATCCTGGAGGTCACGGACGACGGCGAGACGGCCGTGTGCAACCTCGGCTCCGTCAACCTCGCCGCGCACCTGGCCGAGGGCGCCCGCGCCGGCGCCCCGGAGGAGGCGATGGACTGGGCCCGCCTGGAGGCCACGGTCGGGACGGCGGTGACATTCCTGGACCGGGTGGTGGACATCAACTTCTACCCCACGCCGCAGGCCGCCGCCTCCAACGCCCGCTGGCGCCCGGTGGGCCTGGGCGTGATGGGCCTCCAGGACGTGTTCTTCCGGCTGCGGCTGCCGTTCGACTCCGAGGAGGCGCGGCGGCTGTCGACGCTGATCGCGGAGCGGATCGCGCTGGCGGCCTACCGCACGAGCGCCGAGCTGGCCGCTCGCCTGGGCCCGCACCCCGCCTGCGCCGAGACCCGCGCCGCCCGCGGGACGCTGCACCCCGACCACTTCCCCGGGGCGGTCCCGCACTGGGCGGAAGAGTGGGGGCGGGTGCGGGAGCTGGTCGCGCGTGACGGCCTGCGGAACGCGCTGCTGCTGGCCATTGCCCCGACCGCGACCATCGCCTCGATCGCCGGGGTGTACGAGTGCATCGAGCCGCAGGTCTCCAACCTCTTCAAGCGCGAGACGCTCAGCGGGGAGTTCCTCCAGGTCAACCCCTACCTCGTCGCCGACCTGAAGGCGGCGGGCGGCTGGACGGAGGAGCTGCGCGAGGCACTGCGTGAGCACGGCGGCTCGGTCCAGGAGGTCCCCGGGCTGCCGGGGGAGATCCGGCGGCTGTACCGGACGGCCTGGGAGCTGCCGCAGCGAGCCCTGATCGACCTGGCCGCCGCCCGCACGCCCTACCTCGACCAGAGCCAGTCGCTGAACCTCTTCATGGCAACGCCGACGATCGGCAAGCTCAGCTCGATGTACGCCTACGCCTGGCGCGCCGGCCTGAAGACCACGTACTACCTGCGCTCGCGCCCGGCCACCCGGATCGCCCGCGCGGCCGGTGCCGCGGCCGTTCCCGAGCGAGCCGGTCCCGGACGGGCCGCTCCCGAGCAGGCCGTCCCGGAACAGGCCGTCGCCTGCTCCCTGGGGAACCCCGAGACCTGCGAGGCATGCCAGTGACCGCCCAGCCCGCTCCCGGAACGACCGGCCGGACCGGCGCCCGGACGCCGCACATCCTCGACCCCGGCTTCGAGCTGACGCTGCGCCCGATGCGCTACCCGGCCTTCTACGAGCACTACCGCAACGCCATCAAGAACACCTGGACCGTCGAGGAGGTGGACCTGCACGCGGACGTGGCCGACCTGGCGCGGCTGAGCGAGGGGGAACGCCACCTGCTGGGGCGCCTGGTGGCCTTCTTCGCCACGGGCGACTCCATCGTGGCGAACAACCTGGTGCTCACCCTCTATAAGCACATCAACGCGCCCGAGGCCCGGCTCTACCTCTCGCGACAGCTCTTCGAGGAGGCCGTGCACGTCCAGTTCTACCTGACGCTGCTGGACACCTACCTGCCCGATCCCGAGGACCGCTCCGCCGCGTTCGCCGCCGTGGAGAACATCCCCTCCATCCGGGAGAAGGCACAGTTCTGCTTCCGGTGGATGAGCGCGGTGGAGGAACTGGACGCGCTGCGCACCCGCGAGGACCGGCGCCGCTTCCTGCTGAACCTGGTCTGCTTCGCCGCCTGCATCGAGGGACTGTTCTTCTACGGCGCCTTCGCCTACGTGTACTGGTTCCGCTCCCGCGGCCTGCTGCACGGCCTAGCCACGGGCACCAACTGGGTCTTCCGCGACGAGTCGATGCACATGGACTTCGCCTTCCAGGTGGTGGACACCGTGCGCGCCGAGGAGCCCGGCCTGTTCGACGAGGATCTGGGACGGCAGGTGACCGCCATGCTGGAGGAAGCCGTCGAGGCGGAGCTGCAGTTCGCCCGCGACCTGTGCGGGGACGGGCTGCCGGGGATGAACACCGACTCCATGCGGCAGTACCTGGAGTGCGTGGCCGACCAGCGCCTGGCCCGGCTGGGCCTGCCCCGGCGCTACGGCTCGCGCAATCCCTTCGGCTTCATGGAGCTGCAGAACGTCGAGGAGCTGACCAACTTCTTCGAGCGCCGCGTCTCCGCCTACCAGGTCGCGGTCGAGGGCTCGGTGACCTTCGACGACGAGTTCTGAGGAACGGCCTCTCCGGGGCCGGGTGCCCGGGTCAGGCGGAGGTGGGCCCGCTGGGGCGCGGGTGACGGGCGGGCCCGCGCGGGAGGCGAGCGCCGCGCGGTTGGCGGCGAGTCCTGCCCCGGGACAGGTCTCTGGCGGGGGTGACGACCCCAGTCGAGCCGGGCGCCCTCGGCCAGGCGCATGGCCTGCCGGCGGCGTTCCTTCAGCGGGTGCTCGCGGCGGGGGCCGCGGGAGCGTCGGGGGCCGTGGGGAGACTGTGCCTGCGGCACTGGATGCCATCAACCATGGAGCGGCGCCAGCCTCCGCGAATCTTCGCCCCGCCCTTGCCCAAGGTTGCGAAGAGGGCTGCGAAGAGGACCGTGGACGCCGCGCAGGACGGGGCGGTCAGCGGTCGTCGGCGAGGGGGAAGGGGACGAAGGTGCTGGTGTGTTCGTCGGTGGCCAGGGCGCGGCCCAGCGGCGGGGCGGCGCGCTGGGCGCAGTCGAGGCGCTCGCACACCCGGCAGCCCATGCCGATGGGGGTGTCGGCGGCGGTGTTGGCCAGGTCCAGGCCGTCGGAGTAGACGAGGCGGGCGGCGTGGCGGATCTCGCAGCCCAGGCCGACGGCGAACGTCCGGCCCGGCCGCCGCCAGCCCCCGCGGTTGCGGGTGACGGTGCGGGCGGTCCACAGGTACCGGCGCCCGTCCGGCATCGCGGCGATCTGCACGTGGACCTGGCCGGGGGCGGCGAACGCCTCGTAGACGTTCCACAGCGGGCAGGTGCCGCCGGCGCGGGAGAAGTGGAAGTCGGTGGCGGACTGCCGCTTGGACATGTTCCCGGCGCGGTCCACGCGGACGAAGGAGAAGGGCACGCCGCGCAGCCGCGGGCGTTGCAGGGTGGACAGGCGGTGGCAGACGGTCTCGTAGCCGACGCCGTAGCGGTCGGCGAGGCGTTCGATGTCGTAGCGCAGCTCCTCGGCGGTGGCGTGGAACTCGCGGTAGGGCAGGATCAGCGCGGCGGCCAGGTAGTTGGCGAGGGCGACGCGGGTGAGGGACCAGGTGCCGGTGCCCGGCTCGAAGTCCTCGGCGGCGAGCCGGGACAGCTCCGCGTCGTACTCCAGCAGCGCGAGCTGGGTCGCCATGCGGAACGCCCGCTGCCCGGGGCGCAGCAGGGGCGAGAGGTGCAGGATACGGCCGGAGGGATCGAAGCGGTGCGCCTCGTCGGCGCGGCCGGTGGGGCCGGTGACCAGGCGCACCCCGTGGCGCTCGGACAGCCGGTCGGCAAGGGCGCGCAGGATCTCGCCGGGGCGGATGCCGGTCCCGGCGGCCAGGGCCTCGGCGGCGGTGTCCGCGTCGTGCAGGTAGTTCTGGCGGCGGTAGAAGAAGTCGCGGATCTCCTCGTGGGGGGAACGGGGAGCCGCGGGGGCGGGCGGGTG